>CACYHU010000034.1 GCA_902774215.1 uncultured Chloroflexota bacterium | reverse complement strand
CAGACATATTATTCGGCAAAACCTGCAAATTATCATCTTCTTCCAGGAATATCCCGGAGAGAAATGGTTCGAAAGTTTATGTCTGAGAAATATGGATACTCCATTTTCGATGAAGCCGAAAGTCCCTGCGGTAATGCCGATTTCAGAGTTTTTCTTGAAGACAGCGAAACATGGATCCGGGTTTGGGGAGATATGGGGCATGTTGCTCCGGAATGCCTTCTTATTTTCAGAAATCCACCTGTTTTCGGTGATAATGTCCGCGATATTATCAGATTCCATAATGTCACCACTTTCGAAAAAGAATGACATTTGTCATATTGTAAAATTCTCAGTTTTATTGTAAAGTAATACTCACCTATGAAGAGTGCGTGAGAGACAAGCTCGATGACCGCACAACAACCTGCCGAAAGGTAAGGTGCTAAAGCTTGACCGATAGGATGCATTCGAATATAAGATCCTGTCGGTGCCGATAGGATCTTTTTTTACGTCTCTTCATGGAATTATATTTTTAGGAGACGTATATGTTGAAAAATAAACGTACGATCAAGGACCTGACCGATCTTCAGGGACGTATATTTCTTTATTTCCCGGACAGTACCATTCGGGATCAGTTTATAACGGATGGCACGGAAGAAGGCGTTACTTATGGTGACGGCGTGTCTCTTACGGAGCGAGAACCGGATTCCATCATGGCCCTTAATGTGAATATGACCGTCAATTTTGTCGGTTTCGCAGGGCATATGCACTTTATCCAACCTTCTTCAGAAACTGAAAATCGGTCAAATCCGCTCATCCGTGTGGATTATGGTCGATATGCAGCCGGTGATGAATATTACATCATCCAATACCGTATGGTCAAACAGCAGTTTTTCCTGAGTGATGTCGATTATCGCTGATGCTGCTGAAATAACGGAAAACGTCAAACGATCTGTTTCCCCTGACTCAGCCCTGAGTTGGGATAACAGACCGTATTGACGCAAATCTCCTCATTGTCGGCCTGCGTTTATGTAGGAAGACAAAACGCAGGCTCTGTTTTCGCATATCGACAGAGGAACGAAAATTATATCACGGCAATGGGAATGAGATATTTATACCATATTAAAAGACAGCCGCTGATCTGTTTTATTGATCTATCTCTTCGCCATGCATATATTTGACCTGCACGGATTCAGCGAATTTCTCCTCCGGCAAGGAAACCTGTCTATCTTGATCGGATTCCAGAATTCCGGAAATTTCCTCTTCACTGAATCCCTGATAGATTTTCACCGTATAGATGCCGTCCTCCAAACGTCCGGCGATAAAGTTTCCTTCATAAACCTTCGAGCAGCCGTTCTGATAAAATTTCACCAGCTGACCCTTCCCGTGGCAGAGATTGCAGACGAATTCGCCGGTGTACAGTGCCTGATATTCGATTCGGGTGTTGCAGCCGTCTTTCACAACCATTTCTTGACAGTGGCTGACCCTTCTGCCGGTGCCATGAAATTCGTTCGCGAAGAAATTTCCCCTGTATTGGAGGTCCTGGCTTTCATATGTACCGTACCCGTGCTCCATGTTATAGAGAAATTCACCTTCATAAACCCCGTTTTCATAAGCAGGACCATCGTGAATATAAGACAAAGAATAATTCACTTCGATGCCGCGGCCGTTCAGCTGGTTCCTGATAAAATTTCCTTCCTGATAGTTTTTCGGAACAAAATGCTCACTGCCTAGCATACATTCACGGATACTCTGTTCCCGTCTCATAAATGGGAACAGGTCATCAAAATTGAACACCTCTTCCCGGGGATCTATCAAAGCGAGACACCCTTTGCCGTTCAATTCGTCCCTGTCACAATTACCTTCTTTGATGACAATCCTGGCATCTGACCGAAAAAATGAATAACTGATATCCAGACCGCGTACATGAAAATTCCCGTCAAAATTCCCAAGAGCAATGCCGAATTCGGTATCATCCCCGCCCCAAATATAGAAACCCTCGCCATATAGTTCATCATCTTTAAAAGTTCCGCCCTGAAGTGCATAAAAGGTCCGTTCTGTCATTCTGAGCGGATCCATGATCTGGTAAGAAGTTGTGTTGGGATCCAGGCAGAACTCGATCCAGTCGGAAAACAGATAGAGCAGTTTCCCATCGAGCGCCGGTGTCCAGGCATTTAACATGTATCTGCCTGCTCCGTTGAGATGATCATCCACAAATTCCCCGCGGTAAATATTGCAGTCTAAGCCATCATCAAAATATTCCACTTTCTCACCCCAGCCTTGGAGTTTCCCATCGACGATGAACCCTTTGCGGCGGACTCTGATTTTTCCATCCTCATCCCATTCTTCCATGGTGCCGACGCCGTTAACCGTTTCAGCAGTTTCCTTTTTGTTGAAAACGATGCAGGATCGGTGTTCACCCTGAATCGTAATATCTTCTTTGATCAGATAAAAATCCCATTCGTCATATGGATAGCATCCGCATTCTCCGGATTCATAAGGAAAGGAAGCGATTTTTTCCTTTGCCCAATCCAAAAAATCTGTCTGTACCCCGAAAAATCCATCCAGCCATTCTTGATTTATTCCCGGATTGGCAAAGTCAAAGGAGTCTTTGAATTCCGTGACAACATCAAGTTTATTATCAACGGGATCCACAAAGAGCCGTTCACCGCTGGGTAATTTTGTATGATAAAGAATCATTTCAACCTCCGAAATTCAAGTCTTTCCGATTTGGTTTTTGCATTATACAACAGGGCCTGCACAGGACTGTCTGAGTACAAAGTTTGACCCTGCCAAATGTCACGCCATTTTTTCTCGGTTTTGTCGGAAAACCGGACAGAAACTAGGCAAAGTCACATCCTCTCCGGGCGCCTGTCATCAGTTTTAATATGACAGCCACCCCCTCTAAAACCCCATCCCCTAAATTAAACCCTATCTATGATATAATTAGCTTTACGGCACAATTACATATCGGCGCATCTGCGCTTTCATTCTCCTCTGCTGGGCAACGTTTTATATTTCAGCAAAAACGCAGGCTCCGGTTTTCGCATACCAGTAGAGGAACGAAAAATGGTGTCGCAGCAATGGAGCAGGCGCTTTTCGTGTGCGGCGCGGAGCCGCACACTTTTTGTTTAATCGCCCTGAGAAGGTTATGGGCATCCCGTGCCGGATCGGGCTCATTCGGAGATGGGCTTAGCAGGGAAAACACTGTAGCAATTTTGCCTCGAGGGTGGTTTCACATTATGCCTGTTAGAACACGGAACTATCACCCTGACATCGAAAAAAACGCTGTGATATTTGTCAATTATTAATAATGACATGACGACGGGCAAAGAAATGACATTGCCTCTTTCAGACCAATTTCATGACAAAATTGCCTGGAAACCGGTATGACATTTGACAGGGGTAAGATTTGTACTCAGACATTCTTGTATGTAAAGTTCTTTATAATATAAAAAATGATCTGATTGATTCAGATTTTCATAAAAAGTTTAGGAGATAAAAAGATTATGAATATTAATATCAATAATTGTTATGAAACTCTCGAAAAAAACATGAACGAGATTACCAACGTACTTGAACCTCTTCAAAAAGATAATTATGATATTCGAATTACCTTAGCAAAGACCCGGTTAATGTATGTAACAGCAATAAACATTCTTGATGAATATAAAAAACTGAAAGAGGGGTGAGGTTTTACCGGAGCTGCTATATTACAATATACGTACCCCCTTTTTACTTGGATGATGTTTTTCTTCGATATATGAATATATAGGGATGACTGGAAATGAAGATTGAAAATAAAGATGAATACAAGAATATATCTGTTTATACATTGGAATTGTTAGACAGGACGAGAAACGCATTGTTGAGAGGAGGTATTTCCAATCTTTACCAATTAGTTGAATATCAAGATAAACTCACTGAAGTAAAACGTATCGGGCTATCTGGAAAAGCAGAAATCGAGGCTGTCTTTATAAAAATTTTCAGCGAGGAATTCTCCTTTGATGATGATTTGGCAATCATCCCGGAGTCTTTTCCTGGCGATATTCTCCAAATGTCCGTTGATAATTTGGATATTTCCAGACGTATTAAAAAAATTCTAACTAATAATGGAGTGGAAACAATTGAACAAGTTTTTAAACTAAAAAAGCGTGATTTGTCTAAAATGGACTCCATGGGGATAGCTTCCGTTAACGAATTACAAAATCAAATATCGTTGCTTTTAGAAAAAAGGGAAGCGTATTTTATTACAAATACGAACAACGAAACAAACAACAGAAGTCTAGACATTGAAACTTTTATAAACCTTCGAAAAAATTACGGTCTCAAATCAGAATTGGTCTGCGAGTGGTATGGTTTTTCAAAACAGGCATTATCACAGAAAGAAAAAAATAAACATAACAAAGGGTGCTGGTGCGGAAAAAAATTGTTACCTAAAGAAGTCGATATTATTAGTACGATGATTTCTATGAATAAATTTCATATAAATTCTGAGGGAATAGATTGTTATCTTCTTAATAACAAGAAGGACGATTCCGCAATTCTTCTCGTATCTGAAAAGGACATAAAATGTTTTTATTTGAATGATCTTCCGCAGGTGACTCAAAAGCAGATTTTTGATAACGACATGCAGAGATTCACAGAAGAGGAGAAAACCTCTCTGTCAACGATGGGAAAGCAAATTTACATATTGCATGAGCCTTATTTTCAACCTAATGACTCATATCTTTATCAAAAACTTGCTCATAAAAGAGGAATGAGTTTAGAGGAGTATTCATATTTTCTTTACGGAATTCCTTATTGTCGTCGTAATACAGAAATAACGGATGAAAAAATAATATCCTTTTTAAAAGAAAATACTGTTAATGGAATAACATTTATTCCAACCACTCCTGAAACATTGTGGATACGAAATTTCATTATTAGCAAGAGTTTTTCCATTGATGAATTCATTGCTTTCTATGGTTATAAAACAAAAAAAGAGTTTGGACCAAATACGAAGGTTGATGAAATGGAAATGCAAGTGCAGGATACAGATTCAAATGATTTCATTGAACAAATATTTTTAAAAAATCCGCTCTTGGGAAATGCGCTTTTCTCTCCTTCTGAATTTAGTTATATCAATCAAGTAAGCCATAATTATGTTAACAGGTTACTGAGCAACTCCAATGAGAAAACAAATTTACATGATGACATGGTTCTTACCCTTGCTGTCATTAATTATGCAAAAGAATGGAACAGTGTTGGTGAATCTGGATTTTGGTCATTTATTACCATGAAATTTGGGTATCGGGACAGTCAGTATAAACTAAGAAATATATTGAGCGGTTGTTTGCAAAACGCATTAATTAAAAATCAGCGTTGGTTTTTTACAAATGATAATGGGAACCAATACAAGTCAACAATTCTTATTCATGCTTTTTCTACCAAACGATCCTGGTTGTATTTTTGTGATTTCCTATTTGATTTCTATAAGGAAAATTTAAAATGGACATATATTGAAAATGACCCAATGTTTCTGCGAATGATAACATCTTTGGGAAACAGAATTCAAGATATTGATGATGATTCAGATGAAAATATCATAATCAACTCAAAATATTATCATTTTCGCGAAGGTATTGTAAAACTGATTATCCATAAACCTAATTTTGCATCACAAGTTGCAATGCGTTTGGTAAAAAGAATTGATAATCTTATAGCTCATTCATCCGAGCCGGCAAAGTCCTATGAAGAACAGCTTTGTGATGAATGGATGTCTGAAAAAATACAAACCTTGTCATATGAAAAACAAAGGGAAGCACCAGAAAACAGGCGTTCCGTTGCCATTGATTACTCAAGAATAAAACCAGATTATCGACTTTACAACGAAAATCAAATACAAATAACATTTCCGGACGTTCGCCTTGAAGATAATGATTTTAACAAACTTCAACTGTTTCTCTTCAATGAAGGGACAGTTGTTAAGCAAAAAAGCCTGGAATATTACGGTAATGATTTAGGGAAAACCATGACGGAATTTACCATAAATCTTGAAGAATATTTACGCTTATCCGGATCATCCACAATAAATCCTCAAATAATAATTAAGTGTGATGAAAAAGAAATATATAACTCAGGAAAATCCTTATATCGAGATGTTATCGTATTTAGTAATAAAAAAGAGGTTCTTATTAGTGCCTGTAAAACTGATGGATATTCTTTTTTTCACACTCCACAAACGATAATTGATTATGCAAATTCTGATATTTTACCAATATCCTCGGGTAACTTTTTACAGGGAGAATTTGTAAATCTAGAGAAAAACTTTTCCGTAACTGTAAATGATCAACTCAGATGTTTTGATGCTCCTGATGAAATAGGAAAACCTGTTGTAGTGGTAAATGGTGAAAAAAGTGCTTTATATAGTGAAAACGGTGATGGATACAAGATTATACCGGAAAAGGGAAAGATTCAGATAATTCCACCAACCATCGGTATTGATAACAAGTTTTCTTATATGATAAATAATAAACCGTTTGACATTTCATGTCTTTCCTGTACAGAATACGAAGGAAGATGTATTTATGAAATTACGAGTAATACATTCGGTAACGACAAATTTTCATTCAAAATAATTGATTTTTCGAAAGAACTTGTCATATATCAGGAATCCTTTATTTCTATACCGAATTTTTCCTATCAGTTTAATCGATCTTATTATTTTCCGGGTTATGATTTCAGTAAAGCCAAACTCAACGTGCGGATTGGTTCAAATGAAACAGTTTTTCCTATTATGAAAAATGATATGAAAATTGATGTTCCTTATCTGGATGGAGAAATAGAAATTCCAGTACCGATAGTCAAATTCACTGATAACATGAATATTGAATGGAACGGCAACAATCGATATTGGATAAAGGAAATACCGCAAACATTGTTTTTATATGCAAATTATCCCGAAGGGGTAAATGTATCTGTTTTTCTTAATAAAACAAATATCAGTTCAGATGACAAGGAAGCCTTTGCCCTTGGAAACTCTATACATGGATATACTCCTCGTGACATGGAACAATGGCTGGATGTATATGCTGAATTATCTGAAGGACATAATGTTTCTGAAAGCATACTTCTTGGTAAAATTTCAGTTACAGAACAATTTTTCCGACCTCCAAAATTGTTTTCTAAAGATGGAAAACTAATATGGGATCGTGGACAAGGTTTTATAGGGGATAATAAAGTTCCTCTTCAAATTACTATTTGTGAAGGGACTGCATATCAGAAGGATTATTCTGTTTCTTTAGAATCTGAAGTAATTGACTCTGACTTTTCACTCCCAATCGGTGTTTATAAATATAAAATCAGTAAACGATCTAAAAATATTTTTTCAAAACAGATGATAGAAATCATATCCGGTGATTTTTATATTGGTGATGAAAATGAACTTAGATTTTTAAATAAAACAATTCAGCTCGATTTTATCACTTGTGAGGATGCTGAGTATGATATCAGAGTGCTTAAAAAAAGTTACATTGATAAAATAAACTTTAAAGGCATACAATACATTCGGTCTGAAAATTCAGATTGTCCTGTTTATTCCGGTATTATGTTTTATGAGAACGACACCGGACGGAGAATTGAATATTCATATATTGACACTAAAGATAAAAATGGTATTTGGCGTGAAAAAGTAAATCCTGTAAAAATTATTTTTATAAATGATACTACACTTAGTCTTGTGAGTGAAAGCGATGATGGATTCAGTGTATATAGAAAAACCGAACGATCTATGCTTCGAAATGTTTATCAAATAACCGACAGAGTCCAAACATTAGCTGATGAGGAAGATTATGATTCCGCCGATCTGTATATCTTTTCAATAAGAGGAGAAAAATAAAATGTTTGATCCAATAAAAGCTTCGGATAACATACGGGATGAATATGTAAGTTATATTACGACATTTTTCCATCTTGCAGACCAGAATTATGCCAGACAATTTGCTGAACTACTGCAAACACCTGGGACAATAGCTAAAGGACCATACCTTGATATCACCGATTCTTTCGAATTAGGGAAAAACATCAGCACCCTTATTGATGATGATGAAATACAAATGTCACCATTATTCCATGAACTCGAACCGGAGCTTCCTGATGAAGAAAAAGAAATAAAAATCTTCAGAAATCTATACAAACATCAGGAAAAAGCAATACGAAAAATCATAAAAGGAAAAAATATTGTCGTTACCACTGGTACAGGCTCAGGAAAAACGGAATGTTTTATTTTGCCTGTGATTAATCATTTATTAAAAGAAAAAGAAGCGGACTCGTTAGATGATGGCGTTCGGGCAATAATCATTTACCCTATGAATGCTTTGGCTAACGACCAGATGAAACGGCTGCGCTCAATTTTCAAAGAGTATCCAGCTATCACATTCGGTGTTTATAATGGAGATACAGCACAGGATGACATAGAAGGAATATCAAAGTACGGAGAAATACATAAAGATAGAAATGGAAGAGCATTGAAACCTTTGAAGAACGAGGTTATTTCCAGGGAAACAATGCAAAAACATCCGCCTCATATACTCATAACCAATTATGCTATGCTTGAATATATGATGCTTAGGCCCAAAGATGATCTGGTATTTGCAGGAGCGAAATTGCGCTTTTTGATTTTAGACGAAGCTCATATATATCGTGGTGCCACAGGAATTGAGACATCTTTGCTCTTGCGCCGATTAAAGGCAAGAATCAGCAATCCGGGGCAAGTACAGCATATTTTAACAAGTGCAACTCTTGGAGAAAAAGACGCGGATAAGGATATAGTCTCCTTTGCGAGTAATCTTTGTGATGCAGTGTTTGATGTTGATGACATCATTCGCTCAAAACCTGCTCCAGCTCCTCTTCCTGATTTTTCCATTGATTATCCGATGGAACTATTCGATGAATTGGCTCATCCTCAAACTAGCATGGATACAATTTTCGAAAAGTATAAAATTGAATTCGATAGCTCAAAGTCAGAATCAGAACTTCTTTATGACCTATGTGTTTCGTCAACAGTGTACAAATATTTGAGAAAATGTGCCGATCAACCAATGACTGTGCATGATATTACTTTAAAAATGCGGGCCTTTATGAATTTGAGCGATGAAGATCTGGTTAATCTAATATACGTGGCATCAAAAGCTGAAAAAAACAAGACTTCTCTCATCAAAGCAAGATATCATATGTTTACCAGAGCTTTGGAAGGAGCCTTCATAACGATTAATAAAGACAGACGATTGTTCCTAAATAGACAACAATATTATTTAGACAATGAAAATGAATCCTGGAAGGTGTTTGAAGCCGCCGTGTGTGATGATTGCGGAAGAATCGGAATTGCAGGAAAAATAAATAATGATCATCTGATGTCTGTGGGAAATCGTTTTGATGATTCAATTGATGCATTCCTTCTCTTAAGTTCTGATAACGAAGAAGATGTTGAAGAGGAAGAAATTGAGGACGAAAACGAAATTGGGCGAAATGATTATTTCGTATGCGCAAAATGCGGTGAAATACACCATACCAGTCAAATATTTGATTTCAAGTGCGGTCATGGAGATGCAAACTTTGTTAAAGTCCGGAAATCAGAGAGAAGTAAAACGAAAAATGATTTGAAATGTCCTGGCTGTGGAACCGGCAGCATGAAGCTTTTTTATATTGGTTATGATGCAGCAACAGAAGTTCTTGGGACTGAACTTTTTGAACAACTTCCAGAAATTGAAGAAAAACTCACTTTGCAAAGGAAGAAGGCAGAAAAGTCACATAGTCTTTTCTCTGCTTTTAGTAATTCAAACAAAGTTGTTGAAAATGTCAGAAAAAATAGACAATTTCTTGTTTTTTCTGACAGCAGGAGCGAAGCTGCGTATTTTGCCACTCATATGCCTACATTTTATAAAGAATTCCTTCGTCGCAGAGGCATATATCATGTGATCAACAAAAATAAAGAGAATATCAGCAAAAAGTCATGGGAGATATCAACTTTAGTTAATGAATTAACCTCTTATTTTAATGCTAATCGTAGCTTCTCGACTCCTGAAGATAAAGGAGATGAAAATCTTACAGCTATCAGCAGATGTCAGGCATGGATCGCGGTATTGAATGAAATGGTAAATGCAAGAAGGTCAACCAGCCTGGTGTCTC
This sequence comes from uncultured Chloroflexota bacterium, assembly GCA_902774215.1. Lineage (GTDB taxonomy): Bacteria > Chloroflexota > Anaerolineae > Anaerolineales > Anaerolineaceae > Flexilinea. The sequence continues at coordinate 15,522 of CACYHU010000034.1, read as the reverse complement.
TCGGAATTCTAAATTTTGTTTACAAAGGAAACACTGATGAGATAATGAAATTTGTTGCGGATACCTATGGACAAAATGTATCCGATACAAAAGCGTTATTCAATCTTCTTGTGATGGATATAATTTACAATGGCGCAATTGAAGGGGATACTCAGGATCTCACAGATGACGAACGGGAATATATCTATTTTTCATCGCATCCTCGAAGATTTATAAAGTGCAAAACTGAAAAAGACAGAAATAAAAATTATTTGAATGGGTGGATTCCTCGTGTAAAAGAGAATGGAAAGTCATTTAATAATGGTCGTATTTCTCGCATCGTAAAAATGTTGAATATTTCAGAAAAAGAAGCAAAAGATCTGCTGGAAGATTATTGGGAAGGTATTCTTGTTGGTGGTGATTATCCCTTATCTTACGATATTACTAACAGCGGATACTATTTTTCGACTGACAAATTTACTGTTACTGTCGAAGATGCTTCTCATCCGATTTATGAATGCAGGAAATGCAAGAAAACAACTATGTTTAACTGCAAAAATACATGCCCTGTACTTAAATGCGGAGGAGAGCTAAAGCGTGTATCTCATGATTCATTAATAAAGGAAAATCATTACGCTCGGTTATATTCAGAAGATCAAATGTCACCTTTGCATATCAAAGAACATACAGCACAGTTGGGAAGAAAAGAACAGCAACGTTACCAGGAGCTTTTTGTTAAAAAACAAATCAATGCACTCAGCTGTTCAACCACTTTTGAAATGGGAGTAGATGTTGGCGACCTTGAAACTGTTTATTTACGCAATATGCCGCCTTCTCCGGCTAATTATGTCCAAAGAGCTGGTCGAGCGGGACGGAGCACTCACTCTACAGCATATTCACTGACTTTTTCAAAGTTGAGTTCTCATGATTTCACATTTTTTGAACATCCCGAAAGAATGATTTCAGGAAAAATTGGTGTGCCGGTTTTTTCTATTTCAAATGAGAAAATCATTCTGCGTCATATCTTTGCAGTCGCATTCAGCCATTTTTTGTCCGAAAACCCAGATGTTTATAACAAAAATGATGCAGATGTGTTTCTAAATCAGGACGGCTACGAAAGATTTGTTAAACATCTTCATGCAAAACCGAAAGATCTTGAGAAAATATTATTAAAATCTATTCCTTCTGAAATGCATTCAACTATGGGACTTTTGGATTGGTCATGGATGGATAAGCTGGTTGGTGAAGATGGACCTCTGTATATAGCAGTGACAGATTTTCGTAAAACAGTTGAATGGTATGAAAAGGAAGTTGCCAAATATCTACAGGAAGATAATATAAAGAAGGCTGCATCCTGCGAAAAACAGCTCGAAGCGTTTCGAAGAAGTCCAGATGATCACCAAAGTTATAATGAGTTAATCGAATTTCTGGTACGCAACAACGTGCTTCCCAAATACGGATTTCCGGTTGATACAGTTGAATTGCATCAGGGAATGAAAAACCAAAATGAAAAAAAACTTCAAATGGTTCGCGATTTACAGTTAGCCATTGCGGAATATGCACCCGATTCTCAGGTTGTAGCTGATGGGAAACTCTATACAAGCAGATATATTAGGAAATTGCCGCAGACTAATAACCAAAGTTGGAAAGAAGTTTATATTGCTCAATGCGAAAATCCTTCCTGCATGACGTGGAATCACAGGACTATTGAGCCTTCAAAAGAAGGAGAAAATTGTATTTCCTGTGGGGAAAAAATTAAAAATTGGCAAACGGCGATAGAGCCTCGAAAAGGTTTTATTGCAGACACGGAGCCAAAAGATGTTCCGTTGAGAAAACCAGAAAGATCTTTCAGGAGTGACGATTATTACATTGGCGATCCAACCAGAAAAATCATGAAAAAGAAGTGCTTCAAAATTCAAGATGAGGAAAAGATCAGGATGGAAACATCGGCCAATGATTCTCTGATGGTTGTATGCAATGATCATTTCTTTGTTTGTGAAAAATGTGGTTATTCTATCAGCAGCTCAATATCCGGCAAATCAGAAAAAGATTTTAATTCTTTCGCAAAAAGTCATACGAAGAAACATGATACTCCATGGGGTTCACATTGCAACGGTAAACTGATTCGCAAAGAGTTATGCCATACATTTAAAACCGATGTAGTTCAAATCACTTTTGGTACGTTTAGCGCAAAAAGTTATTCCACTATGTTATCTGTAATGTATGCTCTGTTAGAAGCAACATCAAGAGTGTTAGATATCGAAAGATCCGATATTAAAGGCTGTCTCCACAGAATTCAATATGGAGATGGAATGATATATGAAATTGTTCTATATGATGCTGTAGCCGGAGGTGCTGGACATGTTCGACGTTTAGTAACTGATGACTGTAATGTTTTTCAAAAAGTTATTGGAAAAGCTATTGAAATCACAGAAGGATGTACTTGTGATCCCTCTTGTTATAACTGTCTGAGAAATTACTATAACCAATCTATTCATGAAGAGTTAAATCGTTTTGAAGCTTCTTCTTTTCTTAGAAATTATTACGGTTCAGCAATTGCAATTCCGGATGATCAATTCTTTGATGATAATGGAATAACAGATAATCAAGTGAATATGGATAAAGATGATTTGCAATCAAATGAATTGAATTTGACTATTCAGTATTCATCTGAGCCGTCTACCGGATTATTTGTTGACGATATAAAAGAACAAGTTCGCAAAAATTCACTATTAGACAATAATACTGGTAGCAAAGATTTCCAGAATCTATCCCTTTCTGCTGTTAAAGATCCAGCAATACCTATTGGAAGTAAAGAATTAAATCTGTCAAGGCCAAATTCAAAGCCCCAAAAAGATTCTAAATCTGCATTTGAATATCTTATAGATGATTATGATGACAAAGATCGTCGCATCATGGAATTGCTGGCGTCTAAAGTACCTGGACCTGAATATGAGTGGCCGTACTATAATACGAAAATTGCTGATATCTGGCCTACTCTTTTCTGGTATGATTCTAAAACAGCCGTATTTTTACCGAGTAAGATCAGCCAATATAAATTATTGAAAAAATATAATTGGTTTTGTTATTTATTGGACGAAAATACTGATATGGATATTATCTTTTCTCACATTCAGAAGGAGAAATAATTATGGCTCATATGATTCCAGCACAACCAAAAGAATTTAAGCCTGAAAGTCATGAAGATAAAGTTTTTTATGCTTTGCAAAAACTTGATGATGATTATTACGTTTTTCACTCTTATTCACCCACGGTAGTGACAGAAAATGGAGAATTATATGAACGTGAAATGGATTTTATAATTGTTAATCAAAAAAAGGGAATCCTTGCTCTTGAAGTAAAGGCAGGTAATAATATTCATTATATCGACAGAACATGGTATTACAGCAATGGTGAACTGATACATGATGGGAAAGGTCCATATGAGCAAGTAAGGACAGCCAAATATACCATCTTAAATAAAATAAAAAAACACCATAGTGAAAAAATAAGATCCTTGTATAAAAAAATCAGGTTTTTCCACGCGGTTTTTTTCCCTGATATGATAAAAAGGCAATTTTCGAATTTGTGTGGTTTGGCAGAAGAAGCAGATCCGGAAATAACATTATTTGCAGAAGACATTGCGAACCCGGGCAAAAGGATCGAAGAAATTTTTACTTACATATTACCACATGAAAGGAGTAATCCTATACAGCGATTAAATAATAACGAATTTGATTTTTTGCTAAAGGGTGTTCTTTGTCCGGAATTTCATTTGATTGAATCTCCAATTGCTAAAACTCTTCTTCTTGAAGAAAGTATGAATCAACTATTGAGAGAACAATACAAAATTCTTGATTTTCTCGATGATGACCAGAAAACTGCCGTTATCAATGGAGCTGCCGGAACCGGTAAAACGATGCTTGCTGTGGAAAAGGCAAGACGACATAGTCTGGCGGGAGAAAAAGTACTATTCTTATGTTATAACCGACTCTTATGTAAACAACTTGCTGATACACATAGCGGAAAAGACAAAAACCAATATAAAAACATCGAGTTCATGACAATAAGTAAACTCACGAAGAAAAAAACAGGGGATCACGAGAATTATTCGGGATTAATCGATTGGCTTTTTAATTGTATTGATTATCCTGAACAGTTTGAATATAAACATATCATTGTTGATGAAGGACAGGATTTTGGTTTGGTTGATAAGGAAGCAGGTATGGATTCCAGTAAGGAGTATTCCTCAATTATTAATTTATTACAGGAAGTAGCTCTGAATGCTGGAGGTACATTTTATTTATTTTATGATAAAAATCAAATGATTCAGGGAGGTGTTGGCCAGACCTATTCGTTGCCTGATTGTATTGAAGATAGCGATTGCCGTCTGACTTTACACACAAACTGTAGAAACACAAGAGAAATTGCTCAGACTTCTTATACACCATTGAAGAATAATAAAACAAGGCCATTCAAACCTGGTCCGACACTTATAGTAGGAGGAACTCCAGTTTTTCCTGTTATGCATATTTCAAAAAATCTTGTAAAGAGTTTGAATCATATACTTGACAGCTTGGAACATGATAAACTTGAAGATATTGTAATAATAACGCCAGAAAAAATCGATTATTCCGGGATATCAGATTTACTCTCCTCTTCTGTTGATGATTATTGGTATTATCCATACAGAGGGAAAAATTATCGTGTTACAACCTGTAAACGTTTTAAGGGATTGGAAGCTGATTCTATTATTATGATTGATTTGAATAAAAAATCGTTCATGGATGAGAAAGGATTGGAATTTTATGTGGGAACGTCCCGCGCCAAATTCCGCCTTGATTTTATATGCAGTATTTCAGATTTGGATTATAAAGAAATAATTCATGAACTTGATCCGAATGCTCCGACTCCCAGAAATCTGGAAAGTCTGCGAGATGTGTTAGGAAAAATATTCCAAGCAAATTTAGAAGTTGATTGATAAATTAAAAAATGTTTGTCGTTAGTCCAGATCATCTTTTCTTCCTAGGATGACAAAAGAGCTTCATTCTTATTCTTGCTGATCTGGGACTCGATGATTTTTAGAAACAATGTTAATAAGTCGGAAATGCTTTTTGAAGAAGTAATGTAAGAATTTGTATAATATTGTAAAGTTGAGTTCGAAAATGTGGGTTGTGCTATATAATTGAAGAAGATAATAAGAGAAGAGAAACCAGTCAAGGCATAGTTCAACAGGAGGGATTAAGTCCCGTCATTCCCGCCTAAAGTATACAGAAACCCTGTATACTTTTTTTTATTTAACTTTCCGAAAGTATTCAGACCGAATAATCCTTTTTATCCTTCTGACGGGACGCTGACGGGTTTCAGCTGCCCGCGGCAGAAAGGCTATCTATATGGATGTCTCGGATTATCGAATTCTGCAATTCATCTACCTTGTCCTGGAAAACACAAAACTTGAACGACAGCAGATGTCACCGTTTCAATTTCGACGGTTGATTGTTGAAGCACTTCAAAGCAGAAAATACACCGTCATTGCCTTTTCCGGCGCGGAACGTCTGTTTATTGTGAACAGATTGGTTTTGCTTTATTTTCCATACGAAATTGAAAAGGATGAAAATGTTCGATCCTTTCTGATGAACATACTCCATTCCGGAAAATCCGGAGATATGATCCATATCGCTTACAGTGTCCGAAATGGTATGGGGGGTTGTGTGCTGCGATTTGAACAACCAGAATTGTAATTTGTATATTCTTCCCAGAGGTAAATAAATCTATGAACGAGCAGGAATATACTGATTTTGACAATTATCCGATTTATGGAGACGTGGAAAACTTTATCAAATTACTTTCATCTATTGCAGTACGCATGAATAACTCGGAGGAAAACGGAAATGATGCAAAATAACAATACAGACATCTCTGAAATAATCGGGGCTGATTTTAATAAAAAAGCCAGAGCATATCAGAAAGACCGGGAAAAAGAACAAAGCTCAGAATATCTCCAATGGCAGAAGGAGGCAGCGGTCTATCTCCGTATATCCTCGGAAATGCAGAAAGACGGTTTTTCTCTTGAAGCGCAAATGAGAGACTGCAAAAAATATATAGAATCTGTCGGATACCACCTCTCAGATGAGAATATATTCGTTGATGAAGCATTCACGGCTAAAAATGAGAAACGGCCTGCTTTTACAAAACTGATAGTATCAGCTCACATGGGCCATTTTTCTCTGATTGTCATCCATAAATCAGACCGGTTTGAAAGAAATCTGGAAAATCAGATCAGTACCATCAAAGATCTCATGAAAATCGGCGTCACCGTCTATAGCTGCTATGAGCATAAAGAAATCACGAATGATATCTATTGCCAAATGATGGGAATGTTCAATGAACACTACATTAATAATCTGTCTGATGAAGTCAAAAAAGGGAAGTATGCAAAGGCTAAAGCAGGATACTTCATCGGTTCAAAAGTTCCGTTCGGTTACCGCAGATGGCAATCCATTGAAGATGGAAATGATCGTCGGAATCTGATTATCGTAAAAGACCAGGCTGATGCGGTCAGGAAAATATTTGAGATGTATTTGACCGGAAGATATTCCATTGCAGATCTGGCCGGGTATCTGAATGACCGGGGCTTTACGAGTTATCGGAATCGGCCTTTCTGTGAAGATACTGTAAGGTCAATGCTTGAAAATATTACTTATTGCGGTTATGTGATCTATAACAATAAAGTATCAAAAACTGTTGAAATATTTTCAGGTAATCATCAGCCAATCATATCTATTGAACTATATAACCGGATGCGGGCTTACCGGGCTCAAAAGGCAGATCGTTATGCAAGACAGGTATCGAATGGGGAAAAGCTCAAAAATCATTATCTTGTTCAGGCACTTGTGTGCTGCGCGGAATGTGGACATCGATTGCATGTCCGGGATCGATCTGATGGCTCCTGCACTTATTTTGACAGCTCAGAGAAAAGTGCTCTTACTTGTTCGATGAACGGCAAATCTATTGTCGCGTCAAAATTGGATAGAATCGTTGAAGATTTTCTGAATAACATCTTACTTCCGAAAAATTGGATCGACAGCGTCACAAAGAACGCTTCTGTGGAGGATACGGTAAAGCAAATTCAGGAACAAATCAAGGCGATCCAGTCAAAAATGAAACGTCGTGAATACACTTTCATTGAAGGTCTCGGAGATATGTCTGCCGAAGAATATAAAAAACTGCAAATAGCGGATAAAAATGAAATTTCCGAGCTGAAAAAAAGACTTCCGAAAGGTTCACCGGAAATGAATGCACAGATAGCAATGACGAATTCATTAATTGATCTGTTCCGGATCGCTACAAAAGCTGAACAATACGACATCGTCCATTTTCTTTTCAAAAACATCTATTTTGATTTTCATCAGCGCCGGTTGACCGCATTTGAACCAAATCCGGATTATGAATTCCTTTTTTCCGCATTTGCAGAGGAAAAAGGATGGATGAAGGATGGCAAGATATTTCGTATTCTGGAGCAAAAAAGTAAATGAATGATACTGAATTTGACATAAAGAAAACAGATGAAATATCAAATGAACAAAGAAAACTGAAAATCGCAGCCACAACAACCGACTCAAAGCATAAGTCAGCAAAAGAAGGATATTTTCTCAGTTCCCGTGCCCCTTTTGGTTATCGCAAAGGTAAGCCTGAAGATCTGGATGTAATCGATACCCGTATTCTGATTATTGATGAACCCGCTGCCACAGCTGTCCGAAATTGTTTTCACCTGTATGCATCCGGAGAATGGACCTATGAAATGATTGCACGAAAGCTGAATGATCAAGGTTTCAGAACCTCCGTTGGTAAATATTTCAGTCGTGAAACAATTCGACAGATGTTGAGCAACCGGACATATCTGGGAAAAATAGTTTACCGCGGAACTGAAGTATATGAAGGTAAGCATCTGCCAATTGTAGATCAGGATCTATGGAATCAAGTGAACTGCAATCATTGAAATCAACAAACCAATGCATCAAGCTCAAAATAATATCTTTTCCCTGACAATGGATATTTTTGCTTATGATACACATTATTTGCGGCATATATGAGTCGATTTTCAGACATCTTATCAACCGTTATGAGCGATTGTGTATCAGTTTCCGAACCTTAAAGAATTCTTTAGAAAGTGGATTTTTTCAGGCATTCCGCAAAGAAGAAAATTATCATTCAAAATTAGAAAATTTGAATAAAAAAATGTTTTTAAGATGGGTTTTTTAACAGAGGAGCAACATTTTTTTGGCAAAATTTTATCAGATACACGAATAGTAAAGCAAAAATGAGGGAACGAATAAAAACACAATGCAGAACCTTAAAGAATTTTTCCGAAAGATTGTCTTTTCCAGTTTTATAGCAATAATCAACAGCATACGCACTTCTTATAAAATGAACTTCTCGCCACACATGAAGAGAAGTTATAAAAACTGTTTTCTCTTCATAATAAAGTTTGGACAAAATAAAAAGGCGCTCCAGGAGCATTTCACAGAGCGTTTTCCATTTTTTATATTCCTCGGAACAAGGACTCCATCAAAACCCTTTGTCCTTTCTGATAACAGCCATATCATTGACTGCGTACAGTCGAACTGCATCACAACCGGATTTCTCTGCAATATCAGGAATCATTGGGTTCAGAAAAATCAGTCCTGTAAAATCAACCGGACTGATTTTGTCTTTCAGCGAAAGTCCGGTAAAAAGGCTGAACAGGGTAATTATTGCATTTTTTGTATAAATGATTCATCCGGAATCAAGATTGTTTTGGTACCCGGTTATAAAAATAAATTACCGAGGAGTAAAAGATGACAAACAATATTATCGATAATGTTGAAGCCACTAAGGCTGTTGCAGAATCCATGATTACAGTCGAGCTTACACTGCGTAAACGGGAAAATGGTGTCTGGGGAAGCGAAACTACAGTTGACATAATCCACGATATCCCCGCAGGCAAACGCTTTTCGGACGCCGAAATGATGAAAACGCTAAAGAACAGGTTTCATATAGTGGAAGAATGTCTGCCAGACGTTACATATGAATGGACATTCTATTATAATGAAGAAGATGACAAAGCTGATGAAGAAAGCGACAGCGACAGGGATTATACATGCGTGTCTTATGACCTTTATGATCTTTTTGATGACATGGACGCAGATGAACGCGAAGATTATATTGAAGAATACTGTGATGATAAAGAAAGAATTAATGCCTTCAGTTCGTGGATCTACCGTAATGCCAAAAAAAATGGTACATGTGGAGACCGCGAATGGTATGGCAGCGGTGTCTGCCCGGACTATCTCTCTGATAAAGCGGCAGCAGCTATAGTGCGCAGCTTCGATAGCTGGGACTCGGACTATGAATGGGACATTATTGATGGTCTGGGTCATAAAGCAGGCATCGACCGGGATCTTTACGACTGTGATAACCCGGATAGTGAATTCGGTGAACCTTCTGAAGCCCGTGAAGCCTATCTGGAAGCAATTGAAAAAGCGCTTAACATAAAGCTGCTGTAAATTTTATTCTAATTCATTGCGCCCGTATATTCGGACTGTCCAGTCTTATCAGAAACACCTGATACGGCTGGACGATTAAAGTAGCCAAAATTTTTATAATAAAAGAAGAAATAAAAAACTGCAGCATCAGAATTTCTGTATTCGATGCTGCAGTTTCTGTGTAAAAAAGAATCACAAACTATATTCGGTTTCCCCGACAGTTCAGTTTATATCCTGCCAACAGATTATTACCTCTTCCGATTGTTGTTTTGCTTATGATGAATATCGTATGCTGCATACACAAGCAGGTGTTCGTAATATCTCATTCTCCGTTTTGCCACATTGTGTGCAAATTCTGATCCTTAAAGAATTCTGTAAAAAGTGAATTTTTCAGGAATTCCGCAAAGAAGAATATTATCATTCAAAATTTGAAAATTTGAATACAAAAATGTTTTTAAGATGGGTTTTTTAACAGAGGAGCAACATTTTTTTGGCAAAATTTCATCAGATACACGAATAAATAAGCAAAAATGAGGGAACGGATAAAAACACGATGCAGAACCTTAAAGAATTTTATCGAAAGATTATCTTTTCCGGTTTTATAGCAATAATCAACTGCATACGCACTTCTTATAAAATGAACTTCTCGCCACTTATGAAGAGAAGTCATAAAAACTGTTTCCCCCTCATAATAAAGTTTGGACAAAATAAAAAAATCCTCCAAAAGCATTTCACTGAGCGCTTTCAGTTTTTTTTACTCGGATTAGAAACCTCACTAAAAACCTTCACTCTTCCTGAAAACAATCATACCTTTGTCTGCGTACAATCGAACTACATCACAACCGGATTTTTCTGCAATATCAGGAACTGGCATAGTCTTCCAGATAATTTTTCCAGAACAATCCTGTTTCGTCAGACACATTAGCAACTGTTTTCACAGATAACAGATATTCTACCCCGATAATGCAAAAAAATCATCATCCTTTAGTCTGACTTTTTTATTTACCCAGTCTGTTATCTGTAAAGGAGGCGCATTTGCGACATTTTTTGAGATACATTTTATCTTTTTTACTTCGCATTAATATAGGCTGGTGATTTTCCATTACTGCTTCACTTCCTGTCTGTTTGTTCATATCCTTTTCTTCTTTTCTCCTACCCCATCATTGACGAGAATAAAACCATACGAAAAAAAATATTGAAAAAGGTGTTTTTGCTTTTTTTGTATAAATGATTCATCCGGGATCTAGATTGCTTTGGTGCCTGGTTATAGGAGTGAAACTGCTGTTGATTTTATTCAAATTTATTGTGCCCGGTTATTCGGGTCGTCCAGCTGGATCAGAAAAGCCTGGTACAGCTGGACGGCTTAGATAGCCAAAAAATATTATAAAAAGAAAGGTTTTTATAAGCAACTGATTATTGGATATTTTCGTAAAAAATGGTCCCGTGACCGTCGCCAAACTTACACGGAACCGTCTCCTTTTAGATCAAAATAACCTGTTGCGAAAATCGATATGATTACTTTGTCTATTAATAGTTTATTGCAAAAAGCGGATTCCGAGTTCACAACCGCTGAAAAAAATTACATACGCCAGCTTCCAGTGGTCAATAATCCGGCACTGAAGAAATCCCGGCTGATCGTATCGCCTGATTACTGTAAAACGGAAAAAGAAGTCATCTCAGTTTTGGAAGGCATGGGAATTGTAAATCCGATCTATTTCATGAAGCGCCATCCTACTTTTACAGAAGGGGGTAAATTCTCCAGGCAGAATCTGATCAAATGGTTAATAGATTATAACTTTTTGACTGGCAGGCAGACCGCACCTGGCGTGAAGGAAATTCTGCAGGCTGCTTACAGTGCTATGTGCGCGGGTGTATTTCCGATCAAATGCAGCAGACAGCTGGAAATACTTGGCTATACCCCCATCAGATACAGTACAAGTTTTTCAAAAAAAATGAAAGGAAAATCCGCTTTTTCAACATGCAACCTTGTAAACCCACTTTGTCTTATGAAAATGAATAATCCCGAGTTTATATGTTCGGAATGCTATGCGGAAGAAACTGCTAACCTTCATATCGAGAGCGCTCTCAACTGGTTACAAAATTTCTTCTTTGAAGTTCGCGCGGATCTTCCAGACATACTGATACCGGTGCTTAACCGCGGTCGCCGCGATTGCTACTTTAAAAGATATGGAAACGGGATCCGCATTGAGGCTTATGGTGATACCGCGTCTCCGCAACATCAACTTTTTTACGATAAATTATGTGCAAAAAATCCTGACTGGCTTTTTACCCAGTGGACAAAAAACCCCGGTTATGCTGTAAAATCTTTTGAGAAATACGGAAAACCGAAAAATTTGAAACTGGGTTTGTCCGGATATAAAACAAACGTTTTTCCCATTGAAATGTATGAGAAATTTATACCTACAGGACATTTCGATTTTGTCTTTGTCGTGACTGATAGCAAACTAACCCGTTTGAATTGGCTTAAAGAATTGCCTGCCGCGTATCCCTGTATGTGCGAAGATGAATCATGTGCCAAACTGTGTGGCCGCTGCTATGGAGAATCTACGGGAAGTACTGAAATTATTGTCGAGATGCTGCGCCCGCAAAAAAAGCGTCGGCAGAAAAATAAAGTCTAATGTTCAATAGGAGCGGTAGAAATTTTCAGCAAATACGCTTTGTATACAAAAAAAAACACGGACCCTTATGTTTTGAGTCCGTGTTTTTTTGTTGACTTTAAATTCGGTTTTTAATCGATTACGACAAGTCGCCCGGTACGCGGATCAAAAGCATATGTATGGCATCCTGGCAGCCAATCATATGAGTCCATACCACCAAAAATCGGGTCTTCGGCAAGTGAAGCTGTAAGTCCGTTCGGCATAACATACCGCATTGGCTGATCATGCAGAGTCATATAACTGTCAGTGGTGAAAGTAAACATGCCGGACGCAGATGATTTTTGTGTAATTGATTCTGAACAAATTGCTTTTCCGATGTTGGCATAAGATAAATTGAAGTGTGGCATCCAGTTCGTATCGCTGTCAGGGTAATTGCGGGCGTATTTTTCAGATAACTCAGAAAATAGGCTTACCGCAGGAAATTGGTATTTTTCCTGGAGAATGTCAAGGTACTCTTCGTATTTGGTCATCGGAGCCCGCAATTTTAATCGTTCAAAAAATGTTTCACCGTATTTCTCAAGGAATTCAGCCATAAGAGCCGGCGATGCTTTTACGGTATAATCCTGTGGTTGTTCCGTAATAATGAGACGGCGTACATTTTTATTGTTTTTATCAGGAGCAAAATACCCGGAAATATCCATATTGGCCCCGAAAAGGAACAGGTTGACTATCGACGGATTGTAAGTGTTAAAGTGCTTTTCATATCCGACTTTGAGTTTCAGCTTACTGTCTTTATTGTTGTTCCCAAGGAAATGAGCAATATAGATCTGAGTGTAATCTATCGACAAATCCATTTCAGATCCGTCCACTTCACTAATGAAGGTTTGAATGATCGGAGTCCTGTCGTAGCCATCTTTCTTTTCGTAGGCATACAGTTTCAGAGAAGGTGTAAATGCTGACATAATGCTAACTGTCACGTCCTGATTCATGCTCACAGAAGTAACGGCGTTTTGAGATCTGTTCACAACGGAAAACTGTTCAACGGTAATGTTGCTCAATTCAATTTCAACGACTCCACCAGAAGAAAGGTTGTCAGGTAAACCCCCTGGAATGGAAATTTTGGTTGGTTTAAAGGCATTATACCCATTGAATAAAATGCCTGAATAGTCGTCAGTAATTGTGTCTACTATAAAATTCAGGCGTTTAATTGTCGGTATTGCTTTAAAAAATAGATCAGGGACGCCATTAATGAACACTTTTCCTTTTTCATTACCGGTCGGCAACACTATCAAATTCGTAAGCCCAATCGTAGCAGGATCTACATTGTTTACTTCAAGGTAGCAGGAATGAGTCGATTCGCACGGCATGAAAAAATTTTGAACAGATGTCTTTACCAGTGTAATATGGTGATCGGAAAGGTCTTTCCCGCCGTTATAAACGAGATTGCCTCTCACATAAACATTTATCAACACGATATCTTCTCCACAGCCTTCCACATCGAGATACAGATTGTGGTATCTTTTGTCGTTAAGCATCGCCGGGTCAGAATCGCAGGTGAAATGTTCATCCGCAGCGACCACAGACATCGCGCAGCAGAGCGCTGCGATCAAAATAAGAATAAAGGTTATAAAGTGTTTCATAGTAATCCTCCTGTTTGTAATGTTGTTTTTAATTTTATTTAGCGGCTTTACAGGAATTCAGGTAAAATTCAGGCTTTTTTCGGAACTGCACCCCTTTCATATCCTGCTTATATTATGGCATTGTGCTTATTGTTCGAACACGTGTTGACAGTGCGTTGAATATTAAAATCAGAATCGTGAATTTATGTAAAATAATTCGATTGGATCTCCTGTTATAATCGATTCAAATTTACGATTAATCGCTGAAGGATTCGATTGTTAATAAAATACTCAGGGATATAAAGAAAGACGTTGTGTATGGATGAATCAACCGGTAGAATATTGATATATATTCTGGCACTACAAGGGTAAACATCTATGATCTCGCAAAAGACTATCAGATCCTGGATTCCACAAGCCTTGAAAACGTTCAAGACTGTTATGCCATCCGTATCCACGCCATATCCTGATTTTTTTATTGCATCAAAAAGATCACTTTCAAAACTTCGGGATAGACTTGTAATACAGACAAAATCTCCAAACAGAAAAATGCCGGATCCGTATGACAATGTCATGGAATTCATCCATGGCGATGGAGGCAGCGCAATAATGATCTGTCAGGACCTGTGCCAGGTTTATTTACCTGAATTTACTCATTTTTTATGGCACGAGCTTGGCCATTTCTATGCTGTTGCCAATGAGAGAAAGAAATTTTATTATTTTGGCGGGCAGATTTCTTTTCCAAACGAAATTCGCAGGACAGGATATATGGTGTGGAATGAATTCATCGCAGAATCCATTGCAAATTACGTTTCAAGACGGGCACTCAATACAAATTGTCAGGACATCACAGACCCGTTATGCTGGTATCCTGTTTATAACAGGGTAAAAAAAGCAATTTATTATGCATACAATACCTTTTTCCTCTCTTTTGATGAATACAGTCTCGGACAATATTTTGCCACAATATTGACTGATGTCGAAGTAAAAGCATTTATTGATGCAGCTGGGAAAAATGAACTTCTTGAATGGGATTCCAGGAATTGGAGAAACGTTCCTTTACATACAAATACTATCGATCCTCTGGCACTCCACACCATTCCTGAACAATTTTCAGGATTAATGCTGGAAACAAAGGCTTTATTGGAGAAAAAATTAGCTGAAGAATCTTTTTGGAATGTGGAAGGAAAATTCCTTGACGAATTAGGATCTTTGATATCAGAGCTGAATAATCAGAAGGGCTTTTTTGTATTACGGCAGGCTCTTAACATCAGCGAAAACGGGAAAGGATAAATAAATATCTTTACTCATCTGTGGATCGCAAATTCGTTATCGCAACAATTCTGTCAAAAATAGAAAATGCAGATTCACCAGACGTACATCATCACTGTGCGACTTCCGGTATCGGCATAAAATCTTCCACACACCGCGATCTCCATGCCCCCCGATTGGTTCCGAGACAGATTTGCCAACGCCAGACACTTATGTCAGGATAACATATCATGTCGGATCACTGATTTACAGAAATCCCGATTCAAATTACGATTAGATGGTTTGCGAAGCCAAAGAAACGACGATACCTGAACTTACCTTTAATCACTTCAGCGAGCGGCAGAACTATAAAATTGAGGGAACATTTTATTTGTAAAAGTTCAGCTGATAAGCAAGCTCACGAAAAGATTGTCCTCACTGTGAGTCTTTTTCAACGAGCTGATATCCAACTGAATTCCGGCTTTTGATCACTTCTCTGGTGATTCCCTGTTTTTCCAGTTTTTTCACAAT
>CACYHU010000033.1 GCA_902774215.1 uncultured Chloroflexota bacterium | reverse complement strand
CGGCCGCCACAATGCGGTCGTACATCTCTTTGATTTCCTGATCCGTGATTTCGGTTACGAGCCGGTCGTCCATCCCGTTATGCTCTCCTTTCTATAATTATTAGAAATTACAATATTGTAATTCCGTTTATAAAATATATATTAGCACATTATTTTTAGAATGTAAAGGGTATTTTAGAAATTAGTTGATAGTTGATAGTTGGTGGTTGGCAGATCATCCGGGGAGCATTAATTCTGACCCGTGTGGGGCTGCGTTATAAACAGTTCCCGGTTGCGAATTCCGCATTGGCTGTACCTGCGGAGGATTGCCGGCTTCACAGCGGAGCCCCGTCTTCTGCGGCATGAAGCCATGGAAAAGAGGTACAGGACCGCTTGCGGGCATGTACCTCGAAGGCGCGGCGGCTGACTGATCCCGGTTGATGGTTCATCATTCCGAATTCCGCATTGGGTTAGGCCTTATTATTATGGGGACGTACACAACTGACCCTATACGGGTCAGATTGTATACGTCCCCGTGACTCCGGTTGACGGTTCGCCCGTGCCGGATGGCGCTTGAGACGATTTGGGTTCGCCCGTGCACGCGTAATCCGTCCCCCGGAACGCGCGCAAAAGAATTTTATTTCTCATTATTATTTTTTATATCATGTACAATATTTATTGATTTTATAAATATTATGCCGGTATTCATATATAATAAATAATATCGGATTGTATTGTTTCATTACCGTATGAAAAAATAGCCGCACAATAGGTTATCGCTCCGATTTAAAGCAGTGAAAGTGTGACTTATTATGGAAAAATATCAATATTCATCGGCTGAATTGGCTTTGATGGAGCAATCCTGTATTCCCTTTGCTGTTTATCAATTTATCGATAAACGTGTAGTAACGATCGTCCTCTCAAAAGGCTTCCTGAAGCTGTTTGATCTTGAGCGTGAAGAGGGCTATTATTTGATGGATCATGATATGTATCGGGATACCCATCCTGATGATGCTGCCAGAGCTGCAAATGCGGCATATCGCTTTGCGACTGAGCAGGGTGAATATAATATAGCCTATCGTACAAAAGTCCGGGATTCCTACTATGTAATACATGCCCGTGGTGAGCATATTTATCCTGAACCGGGAGTCAGGCTTGCTGTTGTCTGGTATACAAATGAGGGCGAATATGATTTTACTGCAAATGAACATGAAAGCCGTCTGAACAGCGCTTTCAATAAGGTCCTTCTGGAAGAAACGCTTGGCCATAAGAGTTTTTATGACAGACTGACCGGACTTCCGAATATGACGGGTTTTCTCGAAATGGCTGAAGCAAAGCGTGTAAGCATGTGGGAGAAAAATATCCGCCCGGCTATTCTGTTCTTCAACCTGAACGGTATGAAATACTATAACCGGAAATACGGATATAACGAAGGTGATAAACTCCTCCGGCGGATCTCGAAAATTCTTATCTCTCAATACGGTAATGAAAATTGCGGCCGTTTCGGAATGGATATTTTCGCTGTGATCACTGCAGCGGAGCGTGCTGAAGAAACGATTAAAGAAATCTTTGCGGAGTGCAGAGATACTGAAAAAACAGGCGGGGTTACATTGAGAGCCGGGATCGCTCCGGATGAAGATGGAACAATGGCTCTCAGCCTGATTTGCGATCGTGCCAAGTATGCCTGTGATTTTAACCGGGGCGCTTTAGTTTTCAGCTCTCATTATTTTAATAATTCAATGCTGGCAGACGTAGATAAACGGCAGTATATCGTTGATCATCTGGACAAAGCCATCAATGAGAAATGGATCGTGGTTTATTATCAGCCGATCGTTCGAACCGCAAACGGCAGAGTCTGTGATGAGGAAGCACTGGCACGATGGGATGATCCGGTCAGAGGACATATGATCCCCGCGGATTTTATAAAAATACTTGAAGATTCGAAGCTGATCTACAAGCTGGATCTTTACATGCTTGAACAGGTTCTGGAAAAAATAAAGCTTCAGGAAGACAAAGGCCTGAATGTTGTACCAATCTCCATAAATTTTTCCCGGGCGGATTTTGATGTCTGCGACCTTGTGGAAGAAGTCCGCAGAAGGGTTGATGATTCAGGAATATCGCGGGATAAGATAACCATTGAGATCACAGAAAGTGTTGTAGGCAGTGATTTTGACTTTATCAAGGAACAGGTGGAGCGGTTTCAATCGCTCGGTTTTCAGGTATGGATGGATGATTTCGGCAGTGGATATTCTTCTCTGGATGTGCTGCAGAGCATCCGTTTTGATCTTATCAAGTTTGATATGCGTTTTATGCAGCGTTTCGATGATGGGGATCAATCCAGGATCATTCTGACTGAGCTGATGAAAATGGCTATCGGGCTTGGGCTTGATACCTTATGCGAGGGTGTTGAAAGGCAGGATCAGCTTGATTTTCTGAGAGAGATCGGTTGTACCAAGGTACAGGGTTTTTATTATACGAAGCCGATTTCCATGGAACAGGTCTTTGAACGCTATGAAAAGGGGATTCAGATCGGTTTTGAAAATCCCGAAGAAACAGACTACTATGCCGCGCTTGGCCGCATCAATCTGTATGACATGGCTGTTATCACAAGGGATGATCATGAATCATTCCGTAATTATTTCAATACACTGCCGATCACGATCCTTGAGTCCTGCGGTGAGCGGTTCCGGATCGTTCGCTGCAACCGGTCTTTCCGTGATTTTACGAATCTGATGGGCTGGAGTGTTCCTGCCGGCAAAAATTTTAATTACGCGGATGTCTATGACCGACCGGGTCTGGCCTTTATGAAGATCGTCAGACAATGCGGTGAGGACGGGAATCGTGCCCTTATTGATGATGTTATGCCTAACGGATCGGTGGTTCATGCGTTTCTCCGCCGTATTGCGGTCAATCCGGTAACAGGAATGGCTGCGATCGTGATCGCTGTTCTTGATGTAATGGATGATGACGGGAAAAATTCACCTGTCACCTATGCACATATTGCTCAGGCACTTTCAGCAGACTATTTTGACCTTTTCTATGTAAATATGGAAACCGGCCAATTTACTCAATATAATTCGGACGGACCGACCGGAAATATCGCGGTGGAACGGCATGGTGAGAATTTCTTTGCTGAAGCCAGAAAAGATGCTCTGCGTGTTATTTACGAACCGGATCGGGAATTGTTTCTTAAAGCTTTCACCAGGGATAATATTATAAAAGCCCTGGACGAACATGAAGCTTTCACGCTGACGTATCGGCAAATCTACCTTGGAGAACCGGTTTATGTCAATATGAAAGCAGTTCGCATGTCTGAGAACAGCGATTACATCATCATCGGTGTTAACAATATTGATGCGCAGATGAAGCAGCAGGAAGCCTTCGAGCATATCAAGCAGGAACAACTGACTTACCTGCGGGTTGCTGCTCTTTCCGGAGACCTGATTTGTGTTTATGTCGTAGATCCTGATACCAATCATTATTATGAATACAGTTCCTCCAGCGATTATGCCGGGCTTGGAATATCTAAAGAGGGTGAAAATTTCTTTGAGAAGTCAAAGAAGGAAGCGCTTGATAAGATTTATACAGAGGACATCGACCGGTTCCTTTCCCTGTTTTCCAAAGAAAAAGTGATGGACGAGATCCGTAAAAACAGGATCTACGGTATCCGTTATCGGCTTATAATCGATGGAGAACCGAAATATGTGAGCCTGAAGGCTGCCCTTTTAGATGAGCCTGACGGACCGCGGCTGATCATTGGTGTTCAGGATATTGATGCCCGTCTCAAGCGTGACCATGCATATGCACAGAAAACTGCAATCACTGACGCTAAAGCCTATACAGACAGCCTGAGCGGTGTGAAAAACAGGCAAGCGTATGATGCCGCCGCGGAATTACTGGATGATAAGATCCGTAAACGGCAGCCGGTGGAGTTTTCTGTATCTGTGTTTGGAATGTCTGATTTGCTGAACCTCAGGAAAGACAATACAACGGAAGAAGAGACGAATCTGATCAAAAGAATGGCTGAAGTAATCAGCGGAATCTTCAGGAACAGTGCCATTTTCCGTTTTGATAAAGATGAATTCGCGGTCATTTCTCAGGGACAGGATTTTGAGCAAATTGATGAACTTATCAGAAAAATTGAAAAGCATAACGACAAAAATGCTTTTGTGGAAGATTTGGTGATCCCTGTTGGAATGGCAAAATATGAGGGCGATTTGGATGTGGCTTCAGTGTACGCCCGTGCGATTGAGAATATGAAGAAAAATTATATTCCCGGTAATTAGAAGAAAAACGGAGACGTACACTGATTATTGACTGTCTCGTATAAAATGAGTCGATGCAACCTGTTCTGTTGACTCAAAATGAGTCAACGAAAACAGGTCACTTCGACTCAAACTGAATAAATCAGCGCTTCCTTAGGAAAAACTGTCTCCGTTTTGTTGTATTTTCAGTTTTTTATGCTGCCGCGCAGCAGGCGGTTTTATAGATGCGGAATGCGGAATTTCATTCCTGTTTTCAATTTAATTCCCTGTGCGCATCAAGGAACGGTTGGATACGTGCTCTTATGACTGTAATTCCACCCGGTTCTTTTGATTCCAGGTTGATCGGGATCACCGGATCATGCAGGGAGAGCCGGATCAGCATCCAGCCTTTCACTTCCTCGTCGTCAAAAGCAGCACGGATGCCCTCATAATTGGGACTGACGAGATGGAAGCGGGGATCATTTTCGCAGTAAGCCTTGAAATCATCCAGAACTTTTTGCCCATAGGATTTGAAATCCGGTACAGTGATATTGAGCCGGATCTCAGCAGCTTCCGCCGGCTGCCCCAGGTTTTCAATCAGAGACTCGATCTTTTTCCCATCCTTACGAAGCCTTGCCATGCGGCAGATTATTTTTGTAGCAATATAGGCGCCGTCATCGGAAAAATGATTCTCCTTGAAGGCACCATGCCCTGATGTTTCTATTGCCAGTTCACAGACCTCGCCTGCTTCATTCAAAGCGATTCCCTTGTCGATGACGTTTTTATATCCGCGTTTGAATCGCAGATGCTTCAGACCGAGTTCCTCTGTCAGGAAAACAGCCAGTTCATCGGAGGTCACGGAATCTGTTACAATGGTCGATCCCGGGGCCTGTTCCGAGACGATGACACCAAGGAGCGCTATTAATGTATTGCGGTTGACTTCAGTTCCGTCTGAAAATACAACTGCACCCCGGTCCCCATCACAGTCAAAGATCACACCGAGATCAGCTTTTGCGTCCAATGTCGCTTTGCGTGCCGCTTCCATGGCGGCGGGATTTTCCGGGTTCGGAACATGGTTCGGGAAGGAACCATCCGGCTCCAGAAAAACGCTTCCGGAAATATCTGCTCCCAGCGGTTCAAGAATATCTGTGGCAAAAAAACCGGCAGCGCCGTTTCCGGCGTCTTCCACGATATGGAGTCCTTTCAGCGGATGGTCATGATCCTCCGCGTTTACTTCCCGGCAGATCACTTCTTTCATATGATTGCAGTAAACCGCGCGCATATCAAAGGGTACCGCAGGGATCGAGCCCGCAGGAAGCGCGTCTGCGGTCAGCAGATTTTCCGAATCTTCCTTTGCATATTGCTGCGCAAGGGATGCTGCCTCATCCAGTATCGATGTGAGTTCCGCTTTGGAAATCGCACCATCTTTTGTGAAAAATTTCATCCCGTTCCGGTTGAAGGGAAGATGGCTGGCAGTGATCATCACCGCTCCGTCAAAATCACTTTTCGGAAGTACGGTTGATTGAAACATTGCCGGTGTTGTGATCAATCCGCAGTCAAATACCTGTGCCACATTCAGTCCGGAAAAGCAGGCATTTTTGATTTGTTCCGCGGTCATGCGGCTGTCATGCCCGACTCCGATGCGCAGATCTGCTGCGTCTTTGGCGCATTTTTCTGCCAGAAATCCGGCAAAAGCCCGGGAGATAAAAGTCACCAATGGTCCGGAAAGCGTGAGTTTTTCCCTGTCAGTGGCGATTGCCGCTCCGCGAACGTCATTCCCGTTTTGAACTGTTGAAAATAATTTTTTTACATCAAAATCGCTCATGTTATCCTCTGCTATAAGAGCTCACTTTGCAATCCGGAGGGTAAGCTTCGCAAGGCGCGGGATCGAAAGTTCGTGTGTTTGCGAAAGCCACAGCCCGCGCCTGATTTCAGAGTGCTTACACCGTAAGGTACAGGCTTCGCCTGTTTTTTATGCGGTGTAAGAGCTTCGCCCCCCATACCCTCGCTGTGTTATCGGGCTCTTTTTCTGATTCACCCGCAAAATGCGGTGGTTACCTTTTTTGATTGCTGACAGTTGTCAGCATCCGAACAATTCAGCTGTTTTGATCATCCTGTCTGCGACTTCTACGCCGAAGGGACAGCGGGATTCACATCCGCGGCAGCCTATGCATTCGGAAGCGGTCGTCCCCAATGCCTTATAATGCTCCATTACACTTTCCGGAACTTCCGGCTGCTGAATTGCCAGATCGTAAAATTTGTTGACCATGGCAATGTCAATGTTTACCGGGCAGGGCTTGCAGTGGCCGCAGTAAGTGCACTGCCCGCTGTAGGAATGGAGCGGTGCAGAGGCTATTACAGATGCATAGTCCTTTTCATTCTCAGAAGCAGTTTCGTAAGATACAGCTTCGTCTATCTGTTCTTTTGTATCGTAACCGCAGAGGATGGATGATACGCCCGGACGGGTGAGTGCGTAGTGGATGCACTGTACCGGTGTGAAGGCTTTGCCGAAGGGCGAAGTTTTTGCGTCAAACAGTCTGCCGCCGAAGAAGCCTTTCATGACTGTGATGCCGATGTTCTTTTCTTCGCACAGCCGGTAAAAATCGGCGCGTTCTTTGTCGATACCGGATAACCCCTGTTCATACTCTCCGAACATGTCATCCAGGTTTTCAGTCGCCGGGTGCATATCGAAGGCCGGGTTGATGGAGAACAAAAGCATTTCAACAAATCCGGTTTCAACTGCCATTCTGCCAATACGGGGATTGTGGGTGGAAAGGCCGATATGCCGGATCACGCCGGTATCATGCAGTTCGCGGACATACCGAATGAAATCAGTATTCATGCTTTTGTCCCAATCTTCGGCTGAATCAATGTAATGGATCATTCCCAGGTCAATGTAGTCTGTCTTCATCCGCTTGAGAATATCCTCAAAGGCGGGAACGACATATTTCATTTCCCGGCTGCGGACGTATTGACCGTCCTGCCAGGTGGAACCGATGTGCCCCTGGACGATCCAGTTTTCACGATTCCCTTCCATACCTTTGCCGATGATATCCCTTGATTTCGGATCCGGCATCCAGCAGTCGATGATGTTGATGCCCTTTTGTCCGGCATAGCGGATCAGCTCGACAGACTCTTCCTCAGTATGACGTTCCAACCATTCACCGCCGAAACCGATCTCACTGACTTTCAATCCGGTATTTCCAAGGTTCCTGTATTTCATAAATTAAGACTCCTTTCAAGGTCTGGTTCAGCCAATCAAATCAGCCATAGATGTACTATCCGGTGCTGATTTTGCAAAAGCAGACAGAAAATCCTGTACAGCAATGTCTATAGCCGCATTTTTGACAAATCCGTCAATTACAGAAGGTGAGCAGGTCGCGGCTTTGATCCCGCAGGCGCATAAGTCAAGAACCTGCTGACTGTTTTTAAAAGACGCGGCAAGGATCCCGGTCTCGAAATGGTGCAGATCAAGGATCCTTTGTATTTTTTTTACGGTTTCCACGCCGTCAAACCCCATGTTATCAATACGGTTGATATAAGGCGCTACATAATCAGCCCCGGATTTTGCAGCCAGATATGCCTGCATCGGTGTATATACTACTGTGCCGCAGGTGGAGATCCCTTCCTGGGAAAGCTCCCGGATCGCCTTGAAACCTTCAGGAACGGAAGGTATCTTAACCACAGTATGTTTTCCAAGGAGTTTGATCAGTGCGTGTCCATCGCGGATCATTCCCTCCGCGTCAGTTGGAATCGTCTGGGCGAAGATCCGTGCATCCCGGCCAAGGACTTTGCGTATATCTTTTAAGACTTCAACCGGATTCTTTCCGGTTTTTGAAAGAATGGATGGATTGGTGGTCACACCGTCAATAGGGTAGAGGTCTATCAGACGCCGAATCTCGCTGATATTTGCATCATCGATATATAATTCCATCAGGTTAACTCCAAAAAAAAACAGATGCGGCCTGTTCAAAGAGATTTTACGGGTGACAGGTCTGCTTTTACATGATAACATGAAAAGCAGACCTGTCACCATCAGTTTTGTCAATTAATTTCAGTTAAAGATCCAGTTCGAGCGAATGCTCCGCGTTCATTTTCTGACACATAGCCACAAAATCTGCCAGCGGAACATCATTCAGCTTTTTGTTGCCGCGGGCTGTAATTGAGACCGTGCGGTTCTCAGCTTCCTTGTCACCGAGGATAAGGATAAATGGATCGCGGGCATTATGGAACTGCTTCATCTTGTCGCGCATGTTGCGGTCGGAGCCATCGATTTCCGCACGAATGCCTGCTTTGCGCAGTATATGGAGAACCTCGTTCGCGTATTCATTATGCACCGGCATGATCGGCACGATACCGACCTGATACGGCGAACACCAGAAAGGAAACTGCCCTTTGAAGTTTTCGATCAGGATACCGATGAAACGTTCAAAAGAACCGAAGATGGCACGGTGGATCATAACCGGACGCTTGAATGAACCGTCTGCAGCCACATATTTCAGGTCGAAATTCAGCGGCAGCTGGAAGTCAAGCTGAATGGTGCCCATCTGCCATTCACGGCCGAGGCAGTCTTTCATCTGCAGGTCGATCTTTGGCCCGTAGAAGGCTCCGTCGCCTTCATTGATCTCGTAATTGCCTTCACCGTATGTATCATCCAGGATCTTTTTCAGAGAGGCTTCCGCCTGGTTCCAGACTTCGATATCTCCCATATAATCATCCGGGCGGGTGGAGAGTTCTACACGGTAGGTGAGACCGAATGTGTCATAAAGCTCCGTGGCAATGGACATGATGTCCCCGATTTCGGATGCGATCTGGTCTTCAGTCACGAAAATGTGCGCGTCATCCTGACGGAATTCCTGAACGCGGAACAAACCGTTGAGCTCGCCGGATTTTTCCTTACGATGGATCACATCCACCTGACTGATGCGGAAGGGCAGTTCCCGATAGGAACGGGATGTCTTGCGGTAGACATTGATCGAGTTCGGGCAGTTCATCGGTTTTGCCGCGAAGGTATTCGGGCTTTCGTCATCATAAACACGGGTACCGTTTTCATCGGTCTCATAACCCGGTACAAGGAACATGTTATTGCGGTAATGACCCCAGTGACCGGATGTTACCCATAACTGTTTATTATTAATGACCGGGGCTGAGATCTCCTGGTAGTCATGTTCAATATGAACCGCTCTCCAGTAATCCAGCAAAGCGTTATAAAGTTTCCAGCCGCGCGGGAGCCAGTAAGGCATACCCGGAGCAGATTCGTCAAACATAAACAGTTCCAGCTGCGGACCGAGCTTCTTGTGATCACGTTCCTGAGCTTCTTTGATCAGTTTCAGGTGTTCGGCAAGATCCTTTTTGTTCTCATAGGCGTAAACATAAATACGCTGCAGCTGATCCCGGTGTTCGTCACCACGCCAATAAGCGCCGGAAACGGACTTGATCTGGAAGGCTGCGCCGAGGAGTTCCTGTGAGTTGCTGATGTGAGGACCGCGGCAGAGATCGCAGAAATTGTCACCGGTAAAGTAAACCGTGATTTTTGCGTCTTCCGGCAGATCATTGATCAGTTCAACCTTATATTTCTGGTCTGCGAAAAGATCAAGCGCATCTTTACGCGAGTATTCCTGTACCCGCCAGTCTTCTTTGCGCTTGAGGATCTCGTGCATTTTTGCCTCGATCACCGGGTAATCTTCAGCAGTCAGGTTCCGCGGCAGCAAAAAATCGTAGTAAAAGCCATCCGCGATCTGCGGACCGATGGCGATCTGAACATTTTCCTTACCGAAAATTTCCATAACCGCATCCGCCAGAACATGAGCAAGCGAATGTCGGTACACGCTTGAATAATACTCTTTATACTCCTCTTTATTCATCCAATTCTCCTTACAAAAAAACTGCCTCTCTGTGAGGCAGTTTTCTGATTTCTTTTCCGGCCCGGACTTACCTCACATATTGAACAGACCACAGAAAGTGGTCATTTCAGTTGTAGTGGTAGTGAGTCCATAAGCCATTAATCTAAATCCCTTACTAATAATTTATCATGTCTGCAGAAAAATGTCAATTGTGTCAAATATAATTATGACTAAAGTATAATAAAATAAAGATGTCTGACGACGGTTTCAGCAGCTGTTTCGGACAATTTATTATTGAATGTGTGAGGTGTTGAATGAAGCTTGCAATCGGCAATGATCATGTGGCTATTGAGATGAAGAAGGAAATCAAGGAATATCTTGAGGGAAAAGGCATCGAAATCATTGATGTCGGAACAAACGAACCCGGCAGCTTTCACTATCCGATCAGCGGGTATAAAGTGGCAAAGCTGGTGGCTGCAGGGGAAGTTGACGGGGGTATTCTGATCTGCGGAACCGGAGTTGGTATTTCCCTGGCTGCCAATAAGGTTGAAGGGATCCGCGCCTGCGTATGTTCCGAGCCTTATACTGCGAAACTTTCAAAGCAGCATAACAATACAAATATCATCGCTTTTGGTGCCAGAGTAATTGGTGTTGAGCTGGCAAAGATGATCGTGGATGAGTGGATCAATGCCGAGTTTCTGGGCGGCAGACATGGTACGCGCGTGGATATGATCATGGAGATCGAACAAACCCAGCATTTGGCTGCCGCAGAATAATATACTGCTTTTATGTGCTCTGTTCAGGACCGGGTGACGCAGCACGGATGACAGGCCTTTTATGCGGGCTTCGCCGCGGCAAAGTGCCTGTTACCGTGTGCTCTGTTCTGAATAGATATATTTTTTATTTTCCGGAGCTTTTTCTGATATATATGATCTCGGTCGGGTTGTTGAACCGCGGGACGAATGTCGTATTGGCAAGACCGCGGCTGACGACCAGACGATTATCATAAACACCGGATGTGAGTTCCGGAAATAAACCCTGTCCCGGAGCGTATACGCCTCTCATCCGGTGATGGATCGGCGAATAAAACTGCCATTGTCCTCCGTGACAATGACCGGAAAGGATCAGATCGATTTTTCGGTTTTTGAGGTATTTTGGATAATATTCGGGATGATGGCAGAGCAGAATATGGTATCCGGGCTGTTGTTCAAAACCATCAAGCCATGCCATATCCGGAGGTATGCTCCTGGAACGAACCGTGTTATCCGGTTTCGGATAAAGTTCTTTTGAGGGGCAGTTTGCGCGAAACGCTTTATAAGCTGTAAAAAACGCGGAGCTCAGTCCGCCGATGACTGTGTTCTTATATTCCGTCCATTGATTATCCAAAAAGGTGACACCGGTGCGGCGGATCACTTTAAGGTCGGCCTTGATGAGCGTATATTCATGATTACCCGGACTGATGAATGTCGGGGCGATCCTGCTGCAGCCGCTGAGCAATTCCACCGCATTCGGATTCTCCTCAATTTTCAGCCTGCCTGTCCGGGGCCTGTCTCCGAACACAAAATCACCGGCAATTGTGATAATATCCGGCTTGTTGTTTTTCAGTGATTCGAGAACCGGTACGGGGTCGGAATTATGAAAATCTGCCAGTAAGGCGAGATCAAGCGGGCAGTTTAAATCAAAATAAGTTTCGTCCAATCTGTTCACTCCTTATCAGGATCAAAACCATCATACCATAAAGAGTCCCTGAACGGGGGCGAAACCTTCTTTTGTGATGATTTAATGAAACGCCGAACAATGTCCGGAAAGCGGACGCAATCTGTTCTGCAAAGGCACTGCAGGGAACCGTTTCAGGTGTCGGGTTTCAGATGTCAGGTGTCAGTGTTCCCTACCGGCACTTGGGAACGGGATGTGTTCGATAAATGCTGTGCAGGCTGTGTACGGCTGCGTTCGGCTCAAATTGTATAAATCATTGTTTCCTCGGGCGGTCTTCAGAGATATGTTACCGTTTCCGATAACGGTTTCCGTGAGCTGTGATTGGGAAGAGGCCCGGTTCCTTCTGCAGCATAGCCAAGATCCATTACCATCAGAATCTCTTCATTTTCGGGTAAACCTAACTCCGCGGAAAGAATATCCGGTGCATCCTCCGCGCCGGAATCCCTTTTCCCGCCGGGATAAGTGAAAACATTATTTTTATCAAAGGCGACGACCAGAACTGTCGGGGCACCATAGCGGCAGGGTGTGACTTTATCTATGCACGCCAGTCCCTGCTCCGATTGAATAACGTAAACATGTTGTTCCTGGAGGTTCTTGGCGGTTGGTGCCAGTCGTCCCGCTTCGAGAATTGCGCCGAGTTTTTCCTGCTCAACTTTTTTTTCACTGTACTTTTTACATGAATAACGATTTGTGACAACTTGTGTGAATTCCATAATTTTTTCCTTTCAGGTAATCAAAATTTGCGTGTAATTATCCGTAAATCTGTTTCGATCAATTTCATATGTGTCAGGTTTTGGTTAATCATTATTCTAATGAAAATGAATATGAATGTCAAGACCGAAGTTCCAGGCATACGGCTTATTAATTGACTTGTAGTAGAATTAGAGTGAGGAAAAGATAATGGAAATTACCGGAAATACTTTTTACCTTGATTGGGAAATCTCCCTGATGGTTTGGCTTCAGGAGAATCTTGGTGATTTTGGCGTATATGCGGGATCCTTTTTTACCGCTTTTGGTGAACCGCTCGTTTTGATTTTTATCGTAGGGCTGATTTATTGGGGAATAGATAAAAAATATGGAAATTATATAATGATCAACCTTTTGTCTGTTACGCTTTTTGGATCTTTTGTAAAGAACATAGCACTCAGGCGCCGGCCTTATTTTGACCATGAGTCGATCAAATGTCTGCGGCCTGTGGAAAAAGGATCGATTTATGATATTTCCCTGCAGGGGTTTTCGTTTCCGTCACTGCATTCGGCCAATGCGATTACCATGTATACGCTGGTCGGCAGGTTTGCAAAAAACAAGGTGATTAAGGTTGTTTGCTGGATCCTTCCGTTTCTGGTAGGGCTTTCCCGTGTTGTTCTTGGCGTCCATTATCCTACTGATGTGCTGGCCGGGTGGATCTTCGGCGTTCTGATGATGCTTCTGGTGAACCTTCTGATCAAACTTACAGGGGGTACAAGATGGGCTTTTCTTGTACTTCTGCTTGGTGCTTTTCCGGGCTTTTTCTTCTGTAAATCGACGGATTTTTATACGTCATACGGTTTGATGATCGGCACTTCCGCGGCTATGTTTTTTGAGAAAAAGTATGTTAATTTCAAAAATGCGAAAAATTTTCTCTTCGCGCTGATACGGGTATTCATTGGCGGAGCGCTGTTTACAGGGCTTTCGGTCCTTTTAAAGCTTCCGTTTTCAGATGAGCTGCTTAATTCAGCTTCAACGGCATCTTTCCTTTTGCGAACCGGACGATACGCTGTTACGGCATTTCTGGTTTTCGGAGTTTATCCGATGTGTTTTAACAAGGGAAAGCTTGATTTGTAAATTTCAGAAAAAAAGGAACGGGAGCACGGGCTGACCTTCGGTCAGCCCGTGCTCCCATTTTCCTCAGATGTTTTTCCGCTTATCTGCTGAACCGAATGACATTCCAACTGAGAGCGGGAATATGGATATCAGCTTTCCCATCGCTGATTTCCCCTCCGGGACCGGGTCTCGGAGCTACATTATCCGGTTCCGTTTCCGAATTGACCGCTTTGACATTATCATGATGAAGCAGGATATGTTCTTCAATCTTCAAATTCCCGAAAGACCGCATATCGATTGAAAGGTTATAATCCTCCTGCATATCACGATTTACGCAAAACACCGTGACACCGCCATCATCATTCAAAACCGCGGCTGTATCGATATACGGTACCTTTTCATAATCTGCGCAGTCATATACAGGAGAATTGACCAAAGCCTGCAAAACTGTTCCCCTGCCATAGCGGGATGCGTGCATGAACGGATAATAAGTAGTCTGTGCCCAGCATCCTCCTCCGTTCCGGGTCATGATCGGTGCGATGACGTTCACGAGTTGTGCCAGACAGGCGATTTTTACCCGGTCTGCATTGCGGATCAGTGTCATCAGCATGGAACCAACCAGAAGCGCATCTTCAAAGTTGTAAATATCCTCGAGCAGGGGCAGTGCGCGGTTCCATTTATCCTGCTTCCAGATATCCTGATCCTGTTCATTGGAATGGTACCAGACGTTCCATTCATCAAAGGACAGATTGATCTGTTTTTTACTGTGTTTTTTGCCTTTGATCGCGTCACAGATCGAAGCTACCGTATGGATAAAATCATCCATATCCATGGAACGGGCCAGGAATCCGGGCGTATCACCGGTGGGATTTCCGTAATAGCGATGGAGAGAAACATAATCAATGTTTTCATAGCACTGATCCAGCATCTCCAGCTCGTAGGAACCGAAGGTCGGCATTTCCGTGTTGGAAGAACCGCAGGCGACCAGTTCGATGGTCGGGTCGACCCATTTCATGATCTTTGCAGCCTCATTCGCGGTGCGGCCGTATTCATACCCGGTTTTTTGTCCCATCTGCCAGGGACCGTCCATCTCGTTGCCCAGGCACCAGAGCTTTATATCGAAGGGTTCCTTTTTACCGTTGGCAATGCGCATATCAGAGAATTTGCTGCCGCCTTTGTGATTGGCATATTCAACGATATCCCGTGCCTGTTCCGGTCCGCGGGTGCCGAGATTGATCGCGTACATCAGGTCGCTTCCCGCCTTTTTTGTCCATTCGGCAAATTCATGCAATCCGACTTCATTTGTTTCAGTCGTGAACCAGGCCAGATCCAGACGTTTCGGACGCTGTTCGACCGGGCCGATGCTGTCCTCCCAGTTAAAGCCGGAAACAAAATTGCCGCCCGGGTAACGCACGATCGGAACGCCAAGTTTTTTTACTGCTGCCATGACATCTTTCCGAAAGCCTTTTTCATCAGCTTCCGGATGTCCGGGTTCATAAATACCGCCGTAAACTGCACGGCCAAGGTGTTCAATAAAAGAACCGTAGATCCGTTTATCGATCCGGCTGATTTGATAATCCTTATCGAGAATCATGGATGCTTTCTTCATCGTTTATCCTTTCACAGCACCGGAAGTAAGCCCGGCAATAAATGTTTTCTGCGCAAATAAGTATATAATAACTATCGGTACTACGGCCATAACCGCACCCGGCATTAATACATCATAAGCGTTTCCGTAGGGCGTGATGGTTGTCGCCATCCCGATCGGGATCGTGAACTTCCGGTCGTTAGAGAGTACGATCAGCGGCCAGAGCAGGTTGTTCCAGCAGTTCATGCAGGAAAGAATTGTCATCGCACCGTAAGCCGGGATCATGTTCGGCACCATAATGCGAAAGAAAATCCCGAAATCGCTGCAGCCGTCCATATAGGCTGCCTCCATCATTTCTTTTGGCAGGCTCAGACAATACTGGCGGAAGAAAAAGATCATAAACGGCGGGACAAGATAAGGCAGGACCACGCCAAAATAAGAGTTGATCATTTTCGCCCTGATGAGCATCTGGTAAAGCGGCAGCAGTAAGATCTCGAAAGGAACCATCATCAGCAGCAGGACGACGGTGATAACAATATTTTTCCCCTTGAAATCATACATTGCCAGTCCATAACCGACCATAGAGCCCAGAATCAGCCCGGCCAGCGTCTGGATGACCATGAGGATCAGGCTGGATTTATACCAATCCCAGTAGATCCCGTCCCTGTAGGTATTAAGTGCCTCATAGTTTTTGAAAGAGGAAACTGCCGGATCAAAGGTGAAGCTCAGCCCGTTCCTCAGCATTTCCGTCCCCGGTTTCAGCGAACTGAGAAACATAAAATAAAACGGCGCCAGCGTAAAGATGGCAAGGATCACCATCAGTGCAGTCGCGAGAAAGGTCAGAATTCGTTTTTTAGTTTTATTTCCCATCTCAATTCTCCTTCCTGAAGAAACCCATTGCGATCAGCTGTATGAGATTAACGGTCAGCACAATGATCAGCAGGACAATACCGACAGCGGAAGCCATACCCAGATTGCTCTTATAGAAACCGACCTGGTACATATATCCGACGATCGTACGCCCGATGCCGCCCGCATATTTCTGTGTGAACAGGGCAACCGATTCGGTAAACATTGCAAACCCGCCCAGGACGGTGATAGTGATCACATAGATCAAAACCGGTTTTACCCCGGGAAGTGATACATAGAAGAATTTCTGGAGCGCATTGGCCCCGTCTATTTGGGCTGCCTCATAAAGTTCCGGCGGGATAGCCTGCAGTCCGGAAATGTAATAAACAATATTAACACCCATCCACCGCCATAAGGTCAGCAGGATCAGCACAAAATTCGCGGAATCCGCATGCATCAGCCAGTCTCTGGGCGGTTTCCCGAACAGGGCTAAAACACGGTTGGCAATGGATGTATCCAACGTCCCGAATGCCAGACGGAACACGATACCGGCAACGATCGTTGATGTCAGCGCAGGGATGAAAAAGACCGATTTGAAGAATGCCGAGAATTTGACATATCCGGAATTCAGGATACAGGCAACGATAAGCGGTACAGTGGTAAGGATGATCACATCCCAGATCGCGTACCGGAAGGTCGTCATGAGGGATTGAGAGAAATTCCGGTCCTTGAACAGCTTTGTATAGTTGGAGGTTCCGATCCAGGTGATGTGATTCGGCCCGTCAATGCGCTGAAAACTCATCAGGATCGTCTGAAAAAAAGGATAAAGGTAAACGATAATGAAAAAGATGATAAATGGGGCGATAAACAGGTAAGGTACTGCTTTGTGCCCAAAAACGGATTCCTGCTTTTTCGCAGAGCTTGAAAGCTTCATACACCTGCCTCCCTAAGCCATTTCAGGAAACAGCCGGAAGGGATACCCTCCCGGCTGTTTTTTGTTCATAATTTATCTAAGAATTGACCAACACTTTAATCAATCATGGAACGAAGCTGATCCGCGCATTCCTTCGCGATTTCTTCAGCAGACTTGTCGGAGTAGCAGAGGTCATAGGCCATCTGGCTCTTGACAATATCGGTCGCGGTCGGATACATATCGGTGATTGCGGTGTCCGGAATATCATCCAGAACGGTTGCCATTTCATCGAAGATCTCATCGCCGTAATAATCGAAGAACTTGTTCGGTTCCATCATTTCAGGAGCGCCATAGACATCCATCAGGATCGGGTCGAAGCCCAGGAGCTTCCAGGTATTGACGTTGCCATCGAAGGTGAGGGTTGCGAATGCAATGAAGGCTTTCGCGACATCAGCATTCGGGGAAGTGGCAACAACAGAGACACCGGTACCGCCCATCTGGGAGGATTTGTGGCCTTTGCCGTCTGCCCAGGTCGGAAGCGGGACGACTTTCATCTTGCCGGCCAGATCAGGCATATAATCGGTGAAGCGGTTCAGATACCAGAAAGGCATGGAAACAGTGGCGCATCCGCCGGCATTCATCCAGCCCCAGTATTCTTCAGCGTGGTGGAAGCCGCCCGGCGCCGGGATGGCAGTGCCATCTTCCAGCATGGATTTCATGAATGCGAGGGTATCGATCACGACATCGCTGTCCATGACAACTTCGTTGTCCCAGGTGAGCCAGTCGCCGCCGTGCTGGCTGACGATCGGATAGATGCTCCAGCAGTCGCTTGATTCCCAGGTGGTCATCGGTTTCCCGGTCTTTTCCAGAACAGTTTTGCCTGCTTCATGGAAATCATCCCAGGTCTTGATATCCTTGTAGTTGATACCGGCTTCTTCAAGGATCTCGGTGTTGTAGAACATTACGGTTGCGCCGATGTGATGATCAATGCCGTAATATTTACCGTCGCGGGCATAGTTATTCAGGCGGCTCATCACGAGATGATCTTCGATCGGTTCAACATATTCATTCAGGGCAGCGAGCTGAATGTCGCCCTTCAGATAGTTGGCATACATGCTGATCTCGATCTCAGTGATGTCCGGAGCACCTTCACCGGTCTGCAGGGCAATCGTGAGTTTGTTATGCATATCTTCATAATCCATGACCTGCATATCGATATCCAGTTTCGGATTTGCCGGGTCAGCATTCCATTTGTCCAGCATTTCCCGATACAGGGAGAGATGCAGTTCCTGGAAGGTCCAGAGTGTCAAATGGATCGGTTCATCATCCGCATAGGCTGTAACGCTGAGTACAAGCATCAATGCGGCAAGCAAAACAACGAGCATTTTTTTCATCAGATTTTCCTCCTGTGAAAAGATTAAGAATAACGTTATCCCAAACGAGATATAATCTGTGTTATCGTTAACCTAAACGCTTGTCAATAGGAATATCTGTCATATTGGAAACCTGACATTTATAATTATATCTTCAGACTGAATTTATCAAGTGTAAGGTAAAATGTTAGAATAGTCTAAAATTTGAAGGTGCCGGTGTGTATGGGAAATAATGGAAACAGGATCACGCTGAAGGATGTGGCGAATGAATGCGGTTATACCGTCAATACGATTTCACGCGCAATGAGAAATGATCCGCATCTTCCTGAAAGCACCAGACAGATGATACAGGAAACGGCGGCGCGTCTCGGTTATATTCCCAATAAGATGGCATCATCGCTGAGATCCGGCAAAAGTCATGTTGTCGCGGTAATTGTCAATGACCTGCATAACCAGCATTTCTGTCAAATGCTTGGAAAAATGGACGCGGAGCTACAGAGCGCCGGGTACAGTCTGCTGATCCTCTGTATGCAGCTGAATGAAAATCTCGCCCAGCAGCTCATCAATACAGCGATTTCCCTTTCTGTCGACGGGATTTTGTATTTCCCTCATATGCAGTCGGAAAAGCAAATTGAAACCATGGTCAACCACCGTATGCCGTTCGTGCTTCTGGACCGCTGGATTGAGAATGTAACCGCAGACAGTGTCCGCTGCGATGATGAGAACGGCGGTTATCTGGCGGGAAAACATCTTGCGGAGCTGGGACACAGGAAATATCTCTATCTTTCCGGCCTGAACCTGAGCAGTTCCCAGATCGACCGCCTTATCGGGTTCAAACGGGCAATGAAAGAATACAATATTCCGGATGAAAATGTGCGGATCATTCCGGGTGAAACAGCTGAAGATGCATTGAGCCGGGGCCGGATCGTTGATCTGCTTTATCCGCTTGACTATACAGCTATTGTCTCTTTCCGTGATGAAATGGCTTATCCTGCGGTCAATGCACTGCGGAGCAGCGGTATTTCAGTTCCGGAGGATGTATCGGTTGTCAGTTTTGACAACCTTTATGGCAGTAACCCGAATCTTCTCCCGCTGACAAGCATTTATGCATCTGAGAGCGATGTGGCGTCGGAAGGTGTCAAAGTTCTGCTGAAGCGTATTGAAGATCTTTATTGTCCTGTTCAAACGAAAATTTTGCCGGTTTGTATCTACAACGAAAATGCCACTGCTGCTGAAGCAAAGAATAAATAAATATATATTGTCAGACAATATCCCTGCTGTGTGAAATCCTTATCCGGTGAATTGACATTCTCTATTTAAAATTGGAGAATGGTTTTGCCGGCCGAATTTTTCGCTGTTCCGGTCATGAGGATTCTGCGAGAGCTGCTTTGTTTTTGTCTTTTTTTCGTATTATAATATGGCTTAATATACAAATTATTCAAAAGAATCAAACGGTACGGAGGCAGGTGGGATGAAAGCATGGGGAACCTATTTTCAGAATGATCCGGTTCATCCGCTCATGTATGGTGAAGTGGATCTTATCAACCTTGGCAGGCAGCGGCTTCGCGGTGAACCTTCAAAAGAAGGTATTCCGGTCCAGCCTGTAATTGTCGGGTTCTGCGGTACAGACCATGAACTCATGATGATGGGTAAAAAAGGCCTGTTGGGACCAAAATTTCCTGCCGGGCAGAATCGGCTTGTCAACGGGCATGAGGGAGTGGTCTGGGTTCCCTCGCAGCAGCGTTTTGCTATCGTGCTGATACGGGGCGGAGACAGCATTGATCCAACCCGTTATACCGAGGATGAAACCTACTTCGAATATGGCTGTGATCAGGCAGACGGTCTTTTTTGTGATGCGATGTTTGTGAATCCGGATATGCTGCTGCCCATTCCGGATGGCTATGTGCATGACGGAAAACTGGATCTTTCCTTTGCCAAAAAGATGGTTTTTCCGGATCCGTTTTCCTGTATGCTTTTCCAGTTGGAAAGGATGGAGGACCTTGGATCAGCGCATTGGTTCCGGCAAACAGCCATGCGCCGAAAGTGCAGCATCGAGCAGGCACGGGAAATCGCTGCCGATGAGGTGTTTGAGCGGACTGTGATCTTTGGATTGGGAACAACAGGTATGTTTATCGGCGATATTCTTCATCAGGCCCATCCGAATGCCCGTATTGTTTTCGTTGCCAGAAGCCCGGAGGACAGTGCTAAAGCAGCTTTCGCTCTGAAACAAACCAACGCTGTTTATGTCCGGAATACCTTTGACGATCCTGCTGACCTTGCGCAGGCCATCTGTTCCGCTCTCGGCGGCAGAGCCACGATGTTTATCGGTACCAGCGGTGTTGATCAGGAGCATGAAATCGCTTTCCGGTACGGGGTCCTGGGCTGCAACGGGCTGTATAATAGTTTTTCTCTCGGTCCGAAAATCACTTTTGATACCATGCCATTTGGATTTGAGAACCACTTGATTTTTGGTTCTATCAATTTCCGCCGGGACCATATGGAAAAAGCCATTGAGATGCTCGCTGTGAGCAATTACGATCAGATCGTTGAACTCATTGATAAAGAGACCTTCATCGCCGATCCCATGGATGCTTATGAAAACAAAATCTACTGTAAAAATGCACCGATGAAAACCGCGGTGATCTGGAATCCTGAGAAAATCGGGTTCGATCGATAATGGCCGGAGGAGGCGCTGTTATGAAAGCTATCGTCATTGTAAATCCCTTTGAAATCGAAATCCGGGAACTGCCCGAACCGCAGCCATCGGATGAAGAAGCACTGCTTCGGATCTTGTATTGCGGCATTTGCGGCGCGGATGTGGCAAGTTTTACCGGAAATCAGCCATTCACTACATATCCGCGTGTTCCCGGACATGAATTTTCCGCTCAGATCGTCTCTGTTCCTGCGAATGACCGGGGGGTGAAGGCAGGCGATATCGTCACCTGCAATCCATATTTCAACTGCGGCCACTGTTACGCCTGCCGAAAAGGATTGGTCAATGCCTGTGTGGATAATCAGACCATGGGTGTGCAGCGGGACGGGGCCTTCTGCGAATATATCACTATGCCTGTTGAACGGATCATACCCGGCAAGACATTGGATCCCCGGCAGCTCGCGCTCATCGAACCTTTCTCTATTTCCCAACACGCTCTCAGCCGCTGCCCGATATTGCCGGGCAGCCGGGTTTTGATTGTCGGCGCCGGGCCTATCGGACTCTTTGCGTTATTGGCTGCCAAGAGTAAAGGTACGGAGGTGACTGTTACGGATCTGCTGGAAGGCCGTCTGGAAATGGCGCAGCGTTTTGGAGCGGATCATGTGGTCCGTGCCGGGACAGAATCTGCTGATGAAGCCTTACGGGATATCACAAACGGAGACGGTTTTGATGTATGCGTGGAAGCCTGCGGACAGTCAGTCACCTTCCTGTCCTGCATTAGCCATGCCTGTCAGGGCGCAAATGTGATCCTCATCGGCAATGGAAAACGGGAAACGAATTTTCTCCACTCGGTCCTGCTGAAGAAGGAACTGAATGTGTATGGAAGCCGCAACGCCTATACCCGGGATTTTGAACATTTGATCAATCTGGTCTCCGCAGACAGCAGTATTCAGCCGGAGCGGATGATCAGCGCGGTTTATGATTTTGAAGATGCCGCGGCAGCCTTTGATGCGCTGACCCATAACGACGGACATCTCGAAAAGGTGCTGCTGCATTTTTCTGATCCTGACTGATGTGTCAGGATCTGTTTTCTTCTCTTTGGAAAAGGATCAAATGATGATCGATGCACATGTACATTTATGGCTGAAACAGAACGGCAGGGTCAATGGGCTGCCCGTTTATGATCTGGGCGGCGGGCGAAGTATGTTCGGAGATGAAGTCCGGCAGATGCTGCCGCCGGCGATGACAGACGGTGTGAACAGTGCCGAGCGGCTGCTCGCTCATATGGATTTCTCCTGTATCGGCGGAGCTGTTGTTACGCAGGAATATATCGATGGGAATCAGGACAGCTACCTTCGGGAAGTGAGACAAAAGTATCCGGAGCGTTTCCGCGTCTGTTCCCTGTATGAGGAATCCCGGTTACCGGAAACAGAGGGCTTTGACGGCATCAAAATTTGCGGCGGCAGGCTTGGGGATACAGATCTGACTCATCACGAAGCGGTTTTCGCACTGGCTGACAGTCTGGATATGTTCATAGGCATCGATATGGCAGATGGTGATCTGCAGACCGGTTCACTGCGTGAAATGGCGGAGCAGTTCCCGAATCTCCGTATTGCCATCGGTCATTTCGGCATGGTGACTGTTCCCCGTTGGCAGGAGCAGATCAAACTCGCCTGTCTGCCGCGGGTATATGTGGAGTCCGGCGGCATCACCTGGCTCTTTAACAGTGAATATTATCCCTATCCTTCAGCTGTGCGTGCGATTCTGGAAGCAAGGGATATTTGCGGAATCGAAAAACTTATGTGGGGTTCTGATTATCCGCGCACCATGACCGCTGTCACTTATCGTATGAGCTGGGACTTTGTTCAGAAATCAGATCTGCTGACCGGTGCAGAAAAAGAACGGTTCTTTCATTCCAATGCTTATGATTTTTACCGTTTTGATGATCTTCCTGATATAAAACCTATCCGGCATATGGCAGAATAATATAAAAGCGTATGCCGGCAGAATGCCGGAAAACGGTGTTTTTGTGCTTTTCTTCCTGCTTGCTTATTCGAAAGCAGAATGTTATAATTTTCTTAAAGTTCATTTAGAAATCATTTTTGTTCATTTTTTTCGGAAGGGTGGATTTTATGAAAATTCGAATTGGAATGATCGGATGCGGAAAAATTGCTCAGGTCCGGCATATTCCTGAATATGCAGACAACCCCGATGCGGAATTACGCGGATTTTTTGATCTTTCTCTTGAACGTGCACAGGAAATGGCTGATAAATATGGCGGCAAGGCTTATGCCTCTGCCGAGGAGCTGCTGGCGGATCCTGAAATTGATGCGGTGTCTGTTTGTGTGGCAAATAACGCTCATGCAGAGCTGACGATCAAAGCACTGAGATCGGGTAAGCATGTGCTCTGTGAAAA
Organism: uncultured Chloroflexota bacterium; assembly: GCA_902774215.1. Lineage (GTDB taxonomy): Bacteria > Chloroflexota > Anaerolineae > Anaerolineales > Anaerolineaceae > Flexilinea. The sequence continues at coordinate 15,464 of CACYHU010000033.1, read as the reverse complement.
ACCGATGGCTGTCACGCTGGAAGACTGCGAGGCAATGGTTTCAGAAGCGAAAAAAGCGGGAAAATTCCTGATGATCGGACATAACCAGCGCCTGGCAAAAGCTCATATGACGGCGAAGAAGCTCATAGATGAAGGACTGATCGGCCGTATTATTACCTTCCGTACTTCCTTCGGCCATGGCGGACCGGAAACCTGGTCCATCACTCCCGGAAAAAATGTCTGGTTTTTCGATAAAAAAAGAGCTGCCATGGGTGCCATGGCGGATCTTGGTGTGCATAAGACTGATTTGATCCAATTTCTGACCGGACAGAATGTCGTGAAAACAACTGCCCGTCTGGCCGTATTGGATAAACGCGGAGCTGATGGTGAACTGATCGGCGTGGATGACAACGCGATCTGTATTTATGAAATGTCCGGCGGGATCCTTGGTACGATGACTGCTTCATGGACTTATTACGGAGCGGAAGATAATTCCACAATCCTTTACGGCGAAAAGGGCATCATGCGCATCTATGATGATCCTGCCCATTCAATTGTTGTCACCTTGGCGGATGGAATGAAAATTTCATATGATGTGGAGGCGATCCAGACCAATGACAATCAGACAAAGTCCGGTGTGATCGACCTGTGGATGAAATCACTGACAACTAATACTCCGCCGGAGATCTCCGGAGAATCTGCTTTGGCAGCTATGCGGGCTGTTTTTGCTTCGATACGCTCTTCGGAAACCGGACAGACGGTAGAGATTCCGGAAAATAATAATCGGTGACCTTCTGCCGGCTGTTTTTTTACAGAAAATCTGCAGATATGCTGTTTCGGATAATTCAGAAAGGATAATGATCATGATCAAATTCGGATTGCTTACGGCTATTCTTGATGGCTGGACTTATGAAGAAGCGGTGAGTATTGCCGCTGAAATGGGGTTTAAATGTCTTGAAGTGGCTTGCTGGCCGGCGGGAAAAGCGGAACGGCGTTATGCCGGTGTTTCTCACATCGATGCTGAACGGGTCCTTGAAGATGATGCCTACGCCGGGCATGTGCTGGATGTCGCTGCTGAAAAAGGAATTGCGATTTCTTCACTTGCTTTTTATCCAAATACCATGGACCCGGATATTGAAAAACGCTCTGCCGCGATTGAACATTTGAAAGCGCTGATCAAAGCATCTTCAAAATTGGGTGTCAATATGGTAACGACCTTTGTCGGACGGGATCAATATAAATCGGTTGATGAAAATATTGAATTGTTCAAACAGATCTGGCCGGATATTATTTCCCTTGCGGAAGAATATTGTGTGAAGGTTGGAATTGAGAATTGCCCGATGCTCTTCGGACCCGAACAATGGCCCGGCGGTCAGAACCTGATGTGTACACCGGCAATTTACCGAAGATTGTTTGAGATCATCCCATCTCCGAATTTCGGACTGAATTTTGATCCGAGTCATTATGTCTGGCAGCAGCTGGATTATCTGAGAACGGTATATGAATTTAAAGACCGCCTGTTCCATATTCATTTCAAGGATATCAAACTCTATCCGGATAAACTTGCCGAGTGCGGCGTCTTGGCATACCCGCTCGATTATATGTCCCCGAAGATCCCGGGACAGGGCGATGTGAATTGGGGCGCTTTTGTTTCCGCACTGAATGATATCTGTTATGATGGCTGTGCTGTCATTGAGGTTGAGGATAAGGCCTTTGAAGGCAGCCGGGAAGATATTCTCAGCTCGATCCGCCTTTCCAAGCATTATCTTGATAATTTTTTGGAATAATGAGTCAATGGGGCCTGTTCCAGGGCCCCATTTTTTCGAATGCCCCGGATTTCTGTGAAGAAAGGACGATATATGAAAAAAAGAATTATTGCCGTGAATTCTAACTGTTATCATGGCTTTTCAATCGAAGAAGCGGCTGCCGGAATACATGCTGCCGGATTTCATTATATAGAACTGACCGCTACAAAAGGATGGACAGAGCATGTTTTTCCGGATCAGTCTTTTGCCAGACTGTTGGAGGTTCAGCGTCTTTTGGAGGCGTATGATTTGATTCCCTTCGCTATGAGCGGGCATACGAACCTGATGGATCCGGAGCGGGAACAGGATTTTCGCAATAACATCCGGCTTGCGAAATTTTTTGGTGCCGAATATATCGTTTCTTCCATTGGTGAGGCGCACCTGAAGGATAACACGATAGCCTCTAATGAGGTGACAGCGGCAAGGATCGCGAAACTGGTCCCGGAGCTGGAAAAGCTTGATATGAAGCTGGTACTGGAGGTTCACGGGGATCACGGCACCGGTGCGGTTCTCAGTGATATCTGCGGTATGGTCGGTTCAGACCGTGTGCTGATCAATTATGATACCGCTAATGCGATTTTTTACGGTGATGTGGATGTTCCTGCTGATTTCAGAGGATGCCTGAATCGAATCGGTTATGTGCATCTCAAGGATAAGGCCGGAGGGCATAAGGAATGGAATTTCCCTGCATTGGGTAAAGGTTATGTTCCTTTTCCAGAGCTGTTTACCATGATGGATGAGGCTGATAATCTCAGTCCCTATTCCATTGAAATTGAATTCACGCAGGCCGGTCCTAAAGATCTGGCTGAGGTTGATCAGGCGGTAATGGATTCTGCCGCCTATCTCCGGGAACAGGGCTTTGAATTTTAAGAGAGTAATATTATGAGTAAAATTCGCGTAGGTTTGGTAGGCACCGGCGGAATGGGAAAGGTTCATTACGCCAATTATCAGCATCTTACAGAGGATTACGAGGTCGCCGCTGTATGTGATAATTCAGCTGCTTCTCAAAAAGTGGCCGAAGCATGGAATATCCGCAGATTTCTGAATATTGCGGATATGTTGGACTCGGTGGATGTGGATGTTGTGGATATCTGTGCACCGACCTTTCTGCATCATGATATGGTTATGGAAAGTCTTTCCCGTGGAAAAACGACTATCACTGAAAAACCGATCGCGCTTTCCTGCCATGATGCACGTGAAATGCTCGATGAGGCTGAAAAACAGGGCTGCCGGCTTTATGTGGCTCAGGTGCTGCAGTTTACAAAAGAGGTTCAGGCTCTGCGTGATGTGGTGAAGAGCGGCATTTACGGAAAACCGCTGGATGCGTATTTTGAACGTCTTTCTGCCTGTCCGCGCTGGGCAGCTGACGGCTGGCTGTTTGACGCGAAAAAATCGGGGCTTCTGCCTTATGATCTGCATATTCACGATCTTGATGTGATCGTTTCACTTTTCGGCAAGCCGGACAGTTTTTCCTTCACTTCCTGCCGGGGTGCGGATAAGAATTACCCGGAACAGTTTCGTGTAAATTATAATTACGGTGATTTGCATGTCGGTGGTGAAGCTGCCTGGTTCAATGCGGATATTCCATGGACCGCCCGGTGGAGGGTTTATTTTGAAAACGGGATGATGATCAATGACGGAACAACGCTTAAAGCTTATCAGTTTGACCATGATCCTGTGGTATATGATACATCTGATGAGGTGATGGTTTCGACAGGGATCAATGTGCCTCCCTGCGGCTGGTATTATAACGAACTGAAGCATTTTGCTGAATGTATCCGGGAAAACCGCCCTACACCTTATGTTACCCGTGATCAGCTGCTGACTGTTATGGAGATTCTTGAGGAGATTTCACAGCAATGGAGAAAGTAGAGGCTTATTTCAAACGGATCGGGCTTGAAATGCCTGAAAAGATCGTGCCGGATTCCGAACTTCTGCAAAAGCTGCAGTTTGCTCATTGTACATCTGTCCCCTATGAGAATCTGGATATTATCCGCGGGATCCCTCTCTCCCTGGATACGGAGGACCTTTTTGATAAGATCGTCACCCGGGGCAGGGGCGGGTTTTGTTTTGAATTGAACGGCTTGTTTGGCTGGCTGCTGCGTAAATTGGGGTATGATGTGACTGATGTGGCTGCCCGATATCTGCGGGGAGAATCAGTGATCCCCATGCGGCGGCACCGTGTGCTGATCGTACAGGCTGTGGATGGTTCCTGGTGCTGTGATGTCGGGATCGGTGAGGTATGTCCGCGTTATCCACTGAGGCTTGAAGCGGGTGCGGAACAACCGCAGTTTGATGAATGTTACCGTTTTGAGAAAGATCCCTTCCTGGGCTGGCTGCTGATGGATAAGCATCATGGGGAATGGCGGCGGTTTTATTCTTTTACGGAGGAGCCTCAGCTGGATGTGGATTTCATCGCTCCGACCTTTTATTGTGAGAAGCATCCGGATTCTCCCTTTTTCCCGGACGAAATGTTTTCTCTGAAAACACCGGAAGGCCGCATTACGCTGGACGGGCATGTGTTCAAGGAATTCCGCAACGGTGAGGTGACGGTACAAGAGCTTTCAGATTCAGAGCTGCCAATGGCTTACAACCGGTTCGGATTGGAGTATTAATTAATAATTTATAGTCAGCAAAAGACAAGATTCTGACTTTTAATTTAAGAGACTTAGAATAGTAAATAGATTTTGCTAATCGGAAAAAAAGTTTTGATTCAGAGATTGGCAATTCTATTGATTGGTAGAATGAAACAGCGGTGATACGATGAATGTTTATCGCTATAACCGCTGTTTCTTCTATTCCGGATAGAATAACTTCAGCACATCCTTCTTTTCCCATTGTTTATTATCGTAATATTGCAGAAGACGGTTTCGAACAGAACAAATAAGGACCGGTGCTTTACCTGAATTATCGAAGATGTACAGATCATCAACAAATTTGTACAGTTCGCGAATGTTATTAAGGGATTTTTTATATCGGCTGCGGATCTTCTCTTCCGGAACATCATGGCCGCCTTTTCTGACTCTGTCTGCTACCCGCTGGACATTGATCGAACTGTCTTTTGTCAAAATAAAAATGATTCTGATCGAATATCCGGCATCATGAGCCCGTTGGATCAGGAGCAGATTCCTGGGAGTGGAAAGAACAGTTTCAAAGGTAAAATCCATTTGATGTGCTAATAAATATTCACGTATTCTTTCAGCTTCCTGCGCGGCCTCAAGATCCGAACAGCCCTTTGCGAGTTTTATTTTATCGGCATTGACATATTCACCAATAATGAGCTGAAATCTGGTAACTGTGCTTTTCCCGGAACCATTGGGACCGGCAAATACCAGCAGCTGCGGTTTGTGATCAGGAGAGAACATATTCTATCCGTCCGTCATCATATTGCCGGTACAGCCTTCCCGATTCATCAAACATCGTGACAAAAGCATTGGCATCCGGTTCATCACGTGTAAAAACTGCTTCCTGCATGATGCTTTCTATTTCACGGGGAGACATTTCCCTATACGTCTTATCCATTTCATCAACCAGGCAAAGCGGCTCTGCAAAACCTCTGTTTCGATTAAATTGCCGTAAGGATATATCAATTACGGCATTAAATGTGAGCCCCAATCTGTTGGCGATCCGAACAGTTTCATTTTTTACGCTGTCATCGATACGAATTGAACTTACAGACATCGCTGGTACTCCTTGTCTGAGATAAACAAATTCTTTTTCACATATAATTCTATCTTTCTTTCATAAATCAGTCAATACGATTGGTATGAATTGTATTGCATTTGCTAAGTCAGCTGATTGAGAAAATAATGAAAGATTATATAGTACTTGGAAGGATGCTGCAGTACTGCACAGATATACTGCAGCTTTGTTATCCTGCGGAGCCATCACAAAAATAATTAAAATTCTTGACTTATCGTAAAGTTATAATATACTAACCAATATAGTTAGATATATCTAACTATGAATATGATCTTATTTTTATTCGGAGGCAGAAATGTCAGACGAACTGGTTATTCGTCACTGTGCACCAACTTTAGCGAGCATCAAAACAGCGAACCTGTTCAGCTGCATTTTTACTGATCGCCAGGAAATGCTGAACCATGTCCGAAATCTGAATTTGCGTCTGAAAAAAAAGGGACTGCGGGTGCTGCCGCTGTGGTACAAAGAAAATCGCGGATTGATCTATGTCTACCGACCTGATAAGCTTTCAAAAGACCTCCAGAATGAGCTTGCCGGAAGTTTGCTGAAAAAAAGCGGTTACAACTGCACTGATGAAAACGCCTGCCTGAGAAAATTGATCGAGAGATTAAACCTGCTTTCAGATTTCCCCCACGAGATTGGTTTGTTCCTCGGGTATCCGCCGGAGGATGTTGACGGATTCATCAACCGCCGTGATGAATGTAAATTTTGCGGATTCTGGAAGGTGTACGGGAATGTCGATTCGGCAAGAAAGCTGTTTTCCCGCTACCGGAAATGTACGGACATATACTGCAAACTTTGTCAGGAAGGCAGAAGCCTGGAAAACCTGACAGTTGCTGTGTAGATATTTATAAAACAAAGGGAGTTTGAAGGTTTATGAAAAAAATATTTTCTGTTTTATTAACGGCCGCCTTTCTGGCAGCCATGCTGATCATCCCTGCCTCCGCTGAGATGGATGAACGTTTCGAAGCTCTGCAGGGAAGTTTTATTGAACTTTTCCCCGAGTTTGCAAAAGAGGAATTCCACGATTACTGGATCGAATGCATCAGTAAATATGTGGATGATCCGGAAGCTGCCGAAGTGTTTTATCAAACGCTTGTCGGCAGCTGCATGGGTAAATTGAAGGGACAGGAAGCCATTGACGCATACACTACCGATCCGGAGTCGACCGTATTCGATTGTTTCTTCACAGATGGCGTCGCAAAAATAACGATCGATGGGAATGTCATCAGCGGTTATGATGCTGACGGGAAGGTGGTTTTCAGCCATACTTACAGCTATACAGAGGATATTCCGATGAATATCGGCGGGATGACATTTGAAGGAATGAATTTCCACATCTACAAAGCCGATGAAGAAAACGATGAATTTACATATTTCGCGTTTGCTGATGATACCCCGGCTGAAACTTACCACCTTGAATTCCGCTATGGGCCGGCACTCGAAAATATCGGTTCATATTATGAAGGTGAATATGCTTATTGGCTGGCGGCCGCGATCCCCGAAAATTACGCGGAAAGCAGCATGATGCAGGACTGTATCAAACTGTTCGTTGATGAAAATATGGGAGAACTTTCCGGCGAAAAAGCTGACGTGATCGAAATCGCTGATGCTGAAGGCCTGGCAGCCATCAATAAAAACCTTTCCGGAAATTATGTCCTCACGGCTGACATCGACCTTGCCGGTGCTGAATGGACACCGATCGGCACCTGGGTTCCCTCCGGTGAAAGTGAAGAAGAGCAGGAAATTCCTTCCCCGGAATTTGCCTTCACCGGCACCTTTGACGGAAATGGCCACACCATCAGCAATCTGAAGATCGATCAGCCGGAAGGATTGGCTTTGGGTCTGTTTGGCTGTATTTCCGGCGCGGAAGTCCGTAACTTCAGGCTTGAAAATGCTTCTGTTGACGGTTCTCTTATGTCTGCGGATGTCGTCGGGTATTCATTTATGTCCACTGTTGACAGTGTCGTTCTGGTAAAGGGGAAGGTAACTGCCCATACGGGGGAAATGTCTTCTGAAGGCATGTTCGGTGGAATTGTCGGAGCCGGTATGTGTTCTGAGATCAGTAACTGCACTGCCGATGCCGAAATCACGATTCCTGATGGTATGGCTAATGCCGGCATCATCGGCGGCGGGCTGGAAATGACAAATGTCAGCGGCTGTTCTGCGACCGGTACCGTCACCGCCGGAAATGACTGCTACGGCCTGGGCGGTATCTCCGGCTGCGGATTTGCCGCGGATCATTTCCGTGAAAATACCGCAGAAAATATCATGATCACCGCAGGGAAGAACTGCTTCTGGATCGGCGGTATCACCGGATATGCGGGCGGTTTCGAAGATGAAGCGTTCGGTATGCCGGTCACTGTCTTCGAACAGTGCTCCGTGAAAAATGTTGTCATAGCCGCGGAAGGGGCGGAAGGTGTCGGAGAAATTGTCGGCTCGGGTTTCTTCAATGCGGATGTCGCAGCGGCTAACGGCGCTCCGTTTGATGAACCGACTGTTTTTGAACTGGTCGACTGTATCGCGGAGTAACAGAGAATAAACAATAACAGACCGGAGGAAAAATGATCTCTCCGGTCTGTTTTTGATCTGATCCTGAATTCGCGGTATTATTCGGAATGCCTTTTCGATTGCAACTCCTGTTATTCTCATGTGTATATTATAAGAATCGATCAGGAAATATATCTGTCCGCTGAATTTAATGCGGCGGCTATGACCTGGTCCATGTCATAGTATTTGTATTCACCAAGGCGGCCGCCGAAAATCACATCAGTTTCTGAATCCGCAAGTGCTTTATACTGTTGGTACAGTTCTCCGTTCCGTTTATCATTGACCGGATAATAGGGTTCATCACCGGGTTTCCATTCAGCGGAGAACTCACGGGAAATCACAGTCTTTGGCAGATCATCCCCCGCATCGTCTTTACCGAAAGCAAACCATTTGTGCTCAAGGATGCGCGTCCAGGGCGTTTCCGCGTCGGTATAATTCACGACCGCGTTGCCCTGATAATTGGGAATATCAAGCAATTCTGTTTCAAAACGGATCGAGCGGTATTCCAGTGTGCCGAGAGAGAAATCAAAAAATGCGTCAATCGGACCAGTGTATACGATTTTTTCGGCTATTTCATTCCAGGCAGAGCGGTTCTGAAGATAATCCGCGTTCAGCTCAACCGGGATGCCTTCCAGTATGTTTTCCACCATGCGGGTGTATCCGCCATTGGGTATTCCCTGGTACAGGGCGTTGAAATAATTATTGTCAAAGGTCAGCCGGACCGGGAGGCGCTTTATGATAAAGGCCGGCAGGTCCCTGCATTCCCGTCCCCATTGTTTTTGCGTGTAGCCTTTGATAAGTTTCTCGTAGATGTCCGTGCCTACCAGAGAAATCGCCTGCTCCTCCAGATTCCGCGGCTCTGTAATTCCCGCGGCCGCACGCTGTTCCTCGATTTTCGCGGCTGCCTCTTCGGGAGTTATGACGCCCCACATTTTGTTGAACGTGTACATGTTGAAAGGCAGGGAGTAGAGCTCTCCGTGGTAGTTGGCTACCGGTGAATTGGTGAAGCGGTTGAAGCTCGCAAAATGCTGAACATAGTCCCAGACCTGCTGATCATTGGTGTGAAAGATGTGGGCACCATACTTATGGACATGGATACCCTCAACGTCTTCGGTATAGACATTACCTGCAATATGCGGCCGCTTATCAATAACAAGGCAGCTTTTCCCATGGCTGACCGCTTCCCGCGCAAATACCGCGCCATATAATCCCGCTCCGACAATCAGATAGTTGTATTTCATATTGTGTCCTTTCAGAAATTCTATCCAAAGTGGTTTTTAATTATTTTTTTTCTATTCCGGTCATCCCGGTCTTCCAGTTGAAATAATGGTTCCTTGCCCAAATGAATAAAGGACTGCCTTTACAGGTCGAAAGATAGAACCGCAGCGGATCTTTTTGTAAACGCTGTAATGTCAGCCATGCATCATCAGCAAACCCGTTTCGGACGATCTGCCCGTTTTTTGAATGAGCAAGAAATTCTTCCCGAATCCTCTGCAGAAAATTCCACTGGAACCGCTGATCGATCCGATTGTAATTCCATAGATAGCGTTCAAATTTTGACGGTAAGTAATATGTATAAAGTTTTTCTGAATCAATATCCCGGTTCTGTATAACATTCTCAAAATAATGCATTTCTTCACAGATGCAATAGACTTTTTCTGGTGAATTTACAGAAGATGAGATATTGTCCTGTCGATAATGCAGAAAGGCGTCTTCTAAAAAATAAAAACGTTCGCAAAAAGTGCAGATACTATAAAAAAAAGCAGTATCCTGAAAAGATGCTCCCGGGGTTTCATTAAATCGAATATGATTTTTTTCTAACATGGATCTGCGATAAACAGCACTCCAAATTGATGGTGGGACAAAGAAAAGCCTGCCGTTTTTTTTCAGGGCATTAGTTATTTTTCCATATTCGCAGCCGGCAAGTACTTCATAAAATTTATTTTTTCCCGGATCATTTGTATAGTAAAGATAATAGTTGGATTTCACCACATCCGCATCATTTGCTTCAGCTGCCTGATACAGACGTTCAAACATATCTGATTCAGCCCAATCATCCGTTTCAATAATGCCGATGTAGTTACCTCTGGCTGCATCCAGACCAATATTCATCTGATATCCATAACTCTTTTTATCTGACAGGATCACTCTGATCCGTGAATCTTTCTTTTCATATTCACGAAGTATTTCCAATGTCCCGTCAGTGGAGCCGGCATCAATAGCGATGATTTCAATATCGGAAAGGGACTGCTTTATTACGCTGTCCATACATTGTCTGATATATGGAGAGACATTCAGTGATGGCATCAAAACCGTTATTTTCGGCGTTCCTTTCAAAAAAACCTCCCCTTCCTGATTATGTAAAAAATTATAATTACTTTAAAAAAATATTTACGAAAAGCCCGGAAGCTGACATTACATAAGCTGCCTGTTTCTAAATCAGACTCTTCCTTTTCGATTATAATAGCAATCTATTGAGAAGAAGAAAACGACTTCTTCAAAATCAGTCCTTTTGCGGCAGAAAAACGGTGATATATCCGGATATCGAGGCGTTTTATGGAAAAAATTTACCCCAAAAATGAAAAAGTATCAGATGATACGCAGTTAACAAACAGTTTATCATTAAACGCACCGAAGATTTCTGTGATCATTCCGGTATATAATCAGGAAATATACATCAAAGATTGTCTGTCCAGTCTTCAGGTTCAAACGCTGACGGACTGGGAAGCCGTCTGTATTGATGATGGTTCAACTGATTCAAGTCTTTCAATCCTGCATCAATATGCAGCATCCGATGAACGGGTCAGGGTTATCCACCAGGAGAATCATGGCGTAGGTTACAGCCGGAATAAGGCAATCGATCTGGCTTGCGGGGAGTTTCTCTTTTTTCTGGATCCGGATGATTGGGTGACTGATAAAGATGTGTTTCAGGATCTCTATACGGCTGCAGTAAAAAACCATGTATCGGTCTGCGGCGGTTCCATGCAGTTGTGCGACATTTACGGCGTTCCGATAAAATCAGATTATGTGAGTCCGCTGAACATAGAGCCCTTCACAGAAGACCGATTGATGACATTCAGAGAATACCAGTTCCATTTTGGCTGGACCAGATTTCTTTATGATCGGAAATTTATCGTCGAAAATGGATTGAAACTTCCGGCGTACAGTTGTTATGAAGATCCTGTTTTTTTTGTCCGGGTCATGGACAAGGCTGAAACATTTTTTGCTTTGAAAAGGGATGTTTACAGTTATCGGAAAAATCCGGATCATTATGAGCGCAATTACAGACAGTACCTTGATATGATGAAAGGTATGACCGATATTTTCAGTATTGCCCGGGACAAGGAATACCGGAAACTGACCGAACTGATCCTTCTTGATTTGACAGAAAATGGGGACAGGATCGTCAGGTATCTCGAACAGGATCATGCCGGTGAGCTAAGGGAACAGTTTCGAAAAATGAATGATATTCTGTATCCCGGCAAAGATATGCATCTGGTGTACAGATTATATAATCAGCTCCTTGAGGCAAAAGACAATCTGCTGAAAGAAACACTGAACTCTGAAACATGGAAAATCGGAAATTTTATTGTTCAGCCTTTGTTCAAAGGAAAAACAATGATTGATAAGCTCTTAAACCAATAGGATTCAAAGGTTTCTGTAACAGCAGAATTCAGCGGGCGGTTACGAATCGATTCCGAAATTATCCGTTCAGCTTCTTTTTCAATTTTTTCAAAGCATGAAGAGGTTTTATCAGTTTATTCCCAACCCGATAGGATGACGATTTATAGATTTCATCAATAAATTCAAGTGACCGTGCGTGGAAAAAAGCAATTTGATTTAATACCTCCGCATATTCAGCACTGCTCATTTCATATTGAGGCGGAGTTATACCTTTTTCATAATTATCGAAGACTTCTGTCCAATCTTCGGCTGTATTATGCGCCCGGTATTTCAGGAAACTTTCGTAAATCCGGCGGCTCCTTTCTTCCCAATAACTTTTATTGCGTAGCAGTGAAATAATTGCTTTTGCCGCTGCTTTTTCGTCATATTGCGGGACTTTTTCCCAGCCATCAATAATATTATAATATTCCAGCCATGGTATATCGTAGGTTACCGAAGGGATACCATAGGAGGCGCTTTCCATGTATGTGGATGGAAAACCTTCAAAAGAGGATGTGGAAATAAATACATCCGCGTTCTGATAAAAGTCATCAACCGATTTATGAAAGCCCTCCAAAATGATCCTGTTGTCCAATTTATTTTCCGAGATCGATTTTTTGAGTAAAACCATCAATGCATCATCGTCACTTCCAACAACATGACAGACTGCATCAGGCAGCTCCTCAGTTACATGTTTCATGATCTTCACGATTTCCAAAGGCTGTTTTTGCTGTGATATTCGTCCGATCCACAGGATATGATGGGTGCCGTCCTTCCATTGATTTTTTTTATCAGCTTGATTGGTCAGACATGGATTGATGATCTTATATGTTTTTTTGTTCAGATTCTGGCATATCTTTCTGTCTGCATCGGATAGTGTAATTATGCCATCCGCAGCGGAAAAAGCCTGCCATACAAGATCGATGTTTTGCCGCGGTATAGCAAAAATGGAAGGAAAATAATTATGCAGATGAATGAAGAACGCAGGATTTCTTGTGCTGCTTTTTATTGTCAGCAGATCCCAAAGCAGACCGGGAGCCGCATACGATGAAAAAACAAATGCATCTATCTGCTGTTTATCGATCAGCTCAAGCAGGGCGTTGCCTCTTTCCCGATAATTATTTTTCTCCGGATCATATGCGGGAAGAATATAGCGGCTGACCAGAGGGGAGAGATCATAATCGTTTGCCGCCGGCTCTTCATCAGTTGCGATAATAATATTATATTTCGTTCCGTTTTCCAATTCCGCAAGCCCGGCAGACAGCAGCGATAAAACCCTTTCTATGCCGCCATTGTTCAGCTTGACATTACACAGCGCGACTGTTTTTACCGGACGTGGCTGTTTTGAAAAACGAAAAATTTTCTCAATGTATCCAAAATAACTTCTGTCTGTATTTGATGTATCCGCAAATTTACATATCAGGTCAAAGGCGTTTTCATAGCCTGTATCCGGGAAAAATCTGTGCAAATATTCGTTATCTATTTCCATCGTTTCAGCTCGCTGTCGGTTTATCCTGACGATCCAGTTCGTTTAAGCTAAGATTTTTTACTCATATATCATTATATCAGACATACCGTGATCCTATCGAACCTGGACCTGTTATTTGATATCAGCCAATTCAGAAGTTTTGATGTTATACTATTTTTATGAAGAAAAAACTTATGTTTATTGAACCTACCGGCGGATTGTGCAACCGATTGAATGCAATAGTCTCTTCATATTTTGCTGCTGAGGCAAGCGGTAAAAAACTGATCCTGATATGGAGAAACAAAAATGATTGTAACTGCAGTTATAATTTGCTGTTTGATCTGCCGGACAGTATTTCATCAATAATAATCAATCAGGGCTTTTTTGAAAATAAGGCAATCAACCAGATCCCCAAGCTTTTTGGAAGGAATTTTTTTACTGATCCGGATATAGACCGGTGGATCAACGAAAACAGCGTGTATGACAATATAAACAGGCGCGGAAATATTTATCTGCGTACGTGTTATTTGATTTATGAACCCAATGAAAACCATATAAAACCTTGTGATTACTCCATCATCCGGCCAAAACAGGATGTTCTGCGGGATATTCCGGAAATATTCAGCCGGAAGGATTTGACCGGCATTCACATACGCCGGACCGATAACGTTTTGTCGATAGAAAACTCTCCGCTCGAATTATTTATCGAAAAAATGGATCATGAGCTTGATTTGAATAAAAACAGTATCTTTTTCATTGCCACCGATGACGTTCGAATAAAGGAGCAGCTTCAGAAGCGATATGGCAGTGAGCATATCTTTACGCGGTCTGAAATCGAGCTTTCCAGGGCAGCACAGAACGGTATCCGTGATGCCTATATTGATCTTTTGTGCCTGAGCCGATGCAAAAAGATATACGGAAGCTATTGGAGTTCTTTTTCGCGATGTGCCGCGGCTATTGGCAAAATCCCGCTTGAGATTTGCAGGCGATAAAGGTATTTAATAATTCGGGATCAGGACCGGTTTATCGTAACAGGTCAATTGCCGGAAATAATCGCTTTCATATTCCTCAGCGGAGTGATGACAGCATTTCCAAGTTTGTAAGATTCAGATCGATAAATAGAGTCGATATATTCTTTCCGGTCAGCGAAGGCATCTAAAAGAAATCTTTCAAAACCCGGAACATTACGCCAGCTGCGCCAGAACATTTCTGAGGCCTGTTCCCGTGAGGTTTCCGGAACGAGTGCGAATGCACTGCAGCAATCCGACAGAAGACGGATGGTCATGTGATTATAAGCTGAGATTGCAGACATTTCAGCATTATTTTTTTGAAGAAATTCACGTACAATACGGCTCAGCTGACTCATTTCGCAGTAATGTCTGTATTTCTCCGGTGTGATCATCACAGTTGAGCTGATCCCTTTTCCAAGATAATAATTGTATTTTTTCCGGGTATTCACTCCGGAGAAGGATCCCGCAAAATATGCGAGAAAAAAGGAAATCAGGATGTCCTCCCCCATATTGGACTGCAGTTCCGGTATTTCCCTGTAGGCTTTTCTGCACAAACCGCTTCGATATATTTTTTGCCATAATGTCGAAGAGATCTCACGGGTGATGAAAAAGCGGTTCAAAAGATCCTTCCCGGGAACATCTCCCGTGAATGGCAGTATGATATCTTTTTTGCCGCTTTCCACATTTATCTGCCGTGCGGAAAACTGAAGCATATCCGCATCATGTTTTCGTATTGCGTCAACAGCGGTGCCGCACAGGCCATTATCGAAGCTGTCATCGGAATCCAGAAACATGATGAACTCACCTTCAGCGTGATCCACACCGGTCCTGCGGGCTTCCAAACGTCCCCGGTTTTGTTCATGATGAAGGACTTTCACCCTTTGGTCTGTTTCTGAAAAACCACGCAGACATTCCAGTGATCCGTCAGAGGAGGCGTCATCGATACAAACGACCTCAAGATCGGGGAAATCCTGCGTTAGAACACTGTCCAGACAGTATTTTAACGTGCCTGCAGTGTTATAAACGGGGATGACAACGGAAAGAACCGGCTTTGCCATTGGCTATCTTTCAGCGCGCATGGGGTTGTGGAGGAAGTCGTCATAGGCGAGACGGATGCCGTCTTCCAGCTCGGTCTTGTAGGTCCAGCCAAGGGCTGCGGCTTTTGAGACATCCAGCAGCTTGCGGGGAGTACCGTTCGGTTTTGAGGTATCCCATTCAATGCGGCCTTTATAACCGATGACTTTTGCAACCAGTTCCGTCAGTTCGCGGATGGTCAGTTCCTTCCCC
>CACYHU010000032.1 GCA_902774215.1 uncultured Chloroflexota bacterium | reverse complement strand
AGTTTGAGTCGAAGTGACCTGTTTTCGTTGACTCATTTTGAGTCAACAGAACAGGTTGCATCGACTCATTTTATACGAGACAGTCAATAATCAGTGTTTTCCTAAGGTATCTGCTCAGAACGGAGCACACGGTGACAGGCAACTTTGCTGCGGCGAAGTCCGAACGAAGGATCGGTCATCCGTGCTGCGTAACCCGGTCCCGAACAGGTACGTCCTAAGTTTATTGATGATCACTTGAGGAGGTAAATAATGAAAAATACAAATGTACCATTGCTTCTTTCAATCTTTTTGATACTGTGTATGTTTCTTTCTGCAGCGGCAGAAGGTACCGACCCCTCCGCGGCCAGACTTCTTTACCAGGGGCACGGGAGTCTCCGCATCATTACAAAGGAAGGGAAGGTCATCTATGTGGATCCCTATGCGGGAGAGGGCTACGACCTGCCGGCAGATCTGATCCTTGTATCCCACAGTCATCCTGATCACAGTGCTGTGGATCTGATCAAAAACAAAAAGGAAGGCTGTCAGGTGATCTATAACACGGATGCCCTGGTCGATGGTGAGTATAAGAAGTTTGACCTCGGATATGCCACCGTTGAAGCGGTCCAGGCAGGAAACAATAAAAATCATGACATCAACGTCTGTGTCGGCTGGCTGATAACCCTTTCCGACGGGATTTCCATATATGCCACCGGTGACACCTCCATGACCGATCAGATGTCCGAACTTTCGGAAAGAGACATCCATTACGCTTTCTTTGTCTGCGACGGCAAATTTAACATGGACATGGACGAGGCGGTTGAATGCGCAAAGCTTGTCAAAGCGAGGAACAGCATTCCCTATCACATGTCTCCGGGACAGCTGTTTGACCCGGAACGGGCTGAATTGTTCGATGCTCCCGGAAAACTGATCATTCCCGCCGGAAAAGAAATCGAACTGGAATAAATTCGGATAGTTCTTTTGCTGATGTTTTCGTATGGAAACATGGATGGAAACAGAAAAAAGCTGCTGTGAGACAAAATCACAGCAGTCTTTTTTTCACATCGGTACTTTAGCTTACAAGCCGAAAAGCTTCTGCCACCAGGATTTTCTGTTTTCTTTGAATTGATCCCGGACTTTCTTCTTATGCTGGATCTCGTATTCCTTGACGAGTTCTTTGCTCATCTCTTTCGCTCCGCTGCCGTGAGAGTAGACATCCGCAACGGCCTCGGCAAACATTTCGCTGGCATTTTGGCTTCCGTATTCTGATGTCATACCACTTTTATGGAAACTGCGGGTACTGATCATTCCTTTCAAATGAGAATCCGTTTCATCTCCAAATGAAAAAATTTGCGGGTTGTATAGTTTTTTCATTTGGTCCTTATTTTTTGCAAGCACGTTTTCAAGTATATTCGATTCACGTAATCCCTTTCTCTCTTCTTCAATCTGCTTTGACATTCCCATACCTGCATCAACCTTATAATCAGGCATCTGCTCACCGCGCTCTCTTCTCTGCTTTCTTTGTGAAAAGTTCTCGGTCCTGAACCACTTCTCCAACTGTCCATTACTTTCAATCAGTGTTGAGGCCATGACATGACCCAATTCATGTGTCCCGTGATATTGCCTGGGCGAAATATGGAAAGGATCTGTTTTATTTTGTTCATCTTTAATATCCCGCTCAAGATCTGCCCAGATACTATCCTCGTCTTCCCGTTTGTTATACTGAAACTCCGCCGCGCGTTCTCCGCCGCGTGAACCTTCCGTTGACATCAGCGTATTGCTTTTCGGGTCGATCACATTCATATTGCCGATATGATATTTCAATTCCGGATAATCGGTTATGACACGTGCCATTTGCTTGAGCTTGCCCCGGAAAAGATTCATGTTGATTTTCACATTTTTATATCTGTCTTTGAAACTTGCGTTATTACCGGCATATGCCGCGAAGATACTGTAGGCTTGCTCCGGTGTTCTGGCGTGGTCGATCGCATCCTGGACTTTCGCGAGCTCCGGGATTTGATTCGGATTGAAGGTTACCAGTCCGTCCGCACCTGCATCGGTTTCATAAGCGCGTTTCAACTTTGGTGTTTTCACCCGCTCATACTGAGGCACTCCGGTAAACATTCCGGTTTCGGTTGCCAGTTCCTCCGCGTCAGCCGGCGTTAATCGGGATGACAGCGTCTTGATAAGCCCTTTATAATCTCTTATCCGGCTTTTCTTTTCCGCTTTGGTTCTTACAGGGGCTGCAATGACTTCCTGCAGGATCTCCCGCAGTGCGTAATCCCGGTAACAGGCTCTCACAAAAAACCGGACACCTGCATTTGCATTGTAATTGATCCTCCTGCCGAATTTTGATTTCAGCAGGGATTTCATCCTTGAGGTGAACTCGGAAGCTATGCCTGCCGAATCAGGGTTCCTGAAATAAAACAGGAGATCGCTTTCGAGCGCCTGTATCTCGGTTGCGTCATTGCCGGGCATATCCGGAACCTGATCATCCTCTTCCTCTTCTTTGATCTTTATCTTGTCATCCTCATCATCCGGAAGCAACTGGACCGCGCCTATCGGCATAGAGCGGGAAACATTACCCTTCACCGCGCCCTGCTGAACGGTGTGGACCAGTTCATGAGCTGCAACAGAAGGTTCAAAACCGCCGCGGCCGAAATAAACGTCGCGTCCCTGTGTCCAAGCACGGGCACCCATCGCCCGGCTTTTGCCGATACTTTCGGGATCACTGTGGAAGCGCACGGATGAAAAATCCGCTCCAAGACGTCCGCCCATTTCCCGCATGAGGGTATCCGGTGTACAGGATCTGACGCCCGAAGAAAGCCGGTTGGCTTCCTGTTCGGCCGCCGGATCCTCCATAATTCGCATGACCAGGCTGTTGGGCAGCTGTGGACCGGCAGTGAACCGCTCTTCGGCACCCTTTACGTTTTTTTTCTCTTCCTTTTCCGTTTTTTTCTCAAAATCGTATGCCATAGTACTTATCCCGAGATGTTCCTGCTTTGCCGCCGGTGACTTATCTGTAATGACTATGAAACAGACTGTTCCGTTTTTTATTGTTATAGCATTGCCCATTCCTGTGTCAGCACGCTAATCATCCTGAAGAACAGTGCAGTTTGATCAACAGAATCTATCAAATAATTAGATAATGCCAAGTAATTATAACATAATAGAGCCGGCGCTTTTCAATGTGCCGGCTTCTTTTGAGTGAATCTATTTATACATCAGAGCTATTCTGATGCTGACAGGAGTACTGATCCCTGACACCTGAAACCTGAAACCTGATACCTGAGAAGAATTACTTCTTCTTGATGTATTTGCGGATGTCAAGGGCGACCGCGACAACGATGACAACACCCTGGACAACGTAGTTGTAGTACGGGTTGACGCCCAGGAACTGCAGGATGATCTTCAGCAGTTCAAAGACCAGAACACCGATCAGGATACCGGAAACGGTACCGATACCGCCGGTGGTGGAGACACCGCCGATGGTACAGCCGGCGATAGCTTCCAGTTCATAGCCCATACCCATGGAAGCACTGGCACCGCCGGACTTCGCAGCCAGCAGATAACCGGCGATCGCGTACATGATACCGGCAATGGTATAGATACTGGCCAGGGAACGGGTGGTATTAACACCGGAAACTTCCGCGGCTACTTCGTTGCCGCCGATGGCGTACATGTATTTTCCATGTGTAGTGTGGTTGTACATGAACCAGAAGAGCAGCCCGAAAATGACAGCGACGAAAAGCAGATACGGGACATGAAACCCTTTCACGGAACCGATCCTGCCCGTGATCAGTTTGGTGTAGATCTTCTGGAATCCGCCGATAGGCTGGGCGTCTGTCAGAACAAGGCAGAGACCGTAAATGATGGTCTGTGTACCCAGCGTCGCGATGAACGGAGGAACGTGCAGACGGGTGATGATGAGCCCGTTGATGATGCCCCACACAGCACCGGCAAAAATGACGATGAGCAGAACCAGTCCGATATTCATTTCGGGGATGGCTTTGAATACACGGTTGTTATAATCTCCGGCCTGGCAGAGAATGCCGGCGAGACAGGCGGCAAAACCCACCTGACGTCCGGCGGAAAGGTCTGTACCTTTGGTAATCAGACAGCCGGAAACACCCAGCGCGATCAGGAAACGGATGGCCGTGTTGCTTGCCAGGTTCCCAAAGTTCCGCCAGGAGAAAAAGTTGTCTGTGGTAAAGCCGACAATGATCGAAGCGATCAGGAGCAGCAAAACGATCGGGTTGGAAATCAGGTATTTTCCAATCCGGGTAATGATATTGTTAGAATTCTTCTTTTCCATTTTCAGCGACCTTCTTATTCAAACTTTGTGGCAAGCGCCATAATATTTTCCTGTGTGGCTTCTTCGCCTTCAACAAAACCGGTGACGCGTCCGTCGCACATCACCATGATGCGGTCGGACATACCGATCAGTTCACCCATCTCTGAAGAGATCATGATGACGCTCTTGCCTTCGCGGGCGAGCTCTTCGATGATACAGTAAATTTCATACTTCGCACCGACATCGATACCGCGGGTCGGTTCATCAAGGATCAACACATCCGGATTATTCGCCAGCCAGCGCCCGACCAGCACCTTCTGCTGGTTGCCGCCGGAAAGCGATTGGATCTGCGTCTTCTGGCTCGGAGTCTTGATTTCCATCTTCTGGATCATTTCGTTCACGACTGCCTGGACCTTCTTACCGTCAATGGCATCACCAAAGGAAAGATAATGGTTCAGAGATGCGATAGCGACGTTATCCGCAACGCTCAGCACACCCATGATCCCGGAACCGCGGCGGTCTTCCGTCAACATGGCAACACCCTGGTCGATCGCGTCCTTCGGACGGTTGATTTTCAGTTCTTTCCCTTTATAGGTAATTCTCCCGGTGGTATGGGAACGGGTACCGAACAGACCTTCCATCAGTTCCGTACGCTGGGCACCGACCAGGCCGCCGACACCAAGGATCTCACCCTTGCGCAGTTCAAAGGAGATATTGCGGAAACTTCGGGGATTGATGGAGGTGAAGTTTTCGACTTTGAACACCACTTCACCCGGGACGTTATGTTTTTCCGGGAACAGATTAGTCAGTTCACGGCCGACCATCTTGGTGATGATAGATTCTGTCGTCAGTTCATTCGCGGGCCAGGTCCCGATATACTGTCCGTCACGCATGATCGTGACTTCATCCGCGATGCGCAGGATCTCATCCATCTTATGGGAGATGTAAACCACCGCGACACCTTCTGCTGTCAGGTCATCCACGATGCGGAACAGCGCTTCCACTTCATTTTCGGTCAGAGAGGATGTCGGTTCATCCAGGATCAGAACACGACAGTTGGCGGAAACAGCCTTCGCGATCTCAACAGACTGCATCTGCGAAACGCTCAGATTGCCCACTTTTTCCCTCGGATCGAAATTCATACGGACCT
The DNA here is from genome assembly GCA_902774215.1 of uncultured Chloroflexota bacterium. Lineage (GTDB taxonomy): Bacteria > Chloroflexota > Anaerolineae > Anaerolineales > Anaerolineaceae > Flexilinea. Next base: position 44,681 of record CACYHU010000032.1, on the reverse strand, counting down.
TTTCCAACAGTTTGGCCGTGTCCTCGTACATTTTTTTGTGGTCAACACCCGGGATAAAACCGAGGTATTTCTTGATCGGATATCGGCCGAGGAAAATGTTTTCGCCAATCGTCCGTGCCGGGATCGGCTGCAATTCCTGATGGACCATCGCGATTCCCTGACGCAGGGCGTCCATCGGGTCTTTGATCACAGTGGGTTTTCCGTCGATATAGATCTGTCCCTCATCCATCTTGTAAATGCCGAACATGCATTTCATCAGCGTGGATTTTCCGGCTCCGTTTTCACCCATCAGCGCATGGACTTTTCCCGGACGAAGTTTCAGCTGAACATGATCCAGCGCTTTCACGCCGGGGAAGGATTTGGATACATCCCGCATCTCAAGGATATATTCAGACATATCGTTCGTCTCCTTTCTCATGAAAAAAAATTTTCAATGTCTTTTGTCATGCCGCATGAAACATACCACATGACAAAAATCCTTGAAAATTCTTCAAAAGCGGGCGGATCCGAAGACCCGCCCGCACAGGATCAAATGATCAAATTACTTCGCGAGGAAGTTTTCGGCGTTTTCAGCGGTGACCTTCACATAGTCAACCCAGTAGTAGTTCTGCAGTTCTTCACCCTTCAGGGCAACGATCGCAGCGTCGACAGCAGCGTGGGACTGGCCGACTTCGTCGTTCTTGACGGTACCGGTCATGGTGCCATCGATAACCATCTGGACACATTCGTTCAGAGCGTCAACACCGACGAGGTAGATGTCCTTGCCAACTTCACGGCCGGCAGCCTGGATGGCAGCGGCAGCACCGAGTGCCATGGCGTCGTTGTTGCAGAAGATAACTTCAATGGCATCGCCAAACTTGGACAGGTCATTGGCAGCGATTTCCTGACCCTTGGCCTGGGCCCAGTTACCAACCTGGTCGTCCAGTTCTTCAACTTCGAAACCGTTGTCGGTCAGGTATTTGATGGAGAACTGAGTGCGGTACTGCGCATCGATGTTTTCCGGATCGCCTTCGATCATGATGTAGCTGATCTTGCCATCGCCGTTGAGGTCGCCGTGATTTTCGAGGTCAGCGATGAGAGCACCCTGCATAGAACCGGACTGGCGGGCATCGGCACCAACGTAGCAGACAGTAGCGTTATCGAGAATACCCTTGTAGGATTCGTCGCCGTCATCGCCCAGAGGTTCGCGGTTGATCAGGATCAACGGAATTTCATTTTCGACGATCTTGTCGATGATGGCATCGGCAGAGGAGGTCTGGACCAGGTTCAGAATGATGACATCCATGCCCTGGGTGATGAAGTTGTCGATCTGGTTGGACTGTTCAGCCATGTCGTTCTTACCATCGACGATGGTGATGTCGAATTTCATGTCATCGGTTTCGAGGGACTTCATGTATTTTTCCAGTTCATTGCGATACAGGGTCATGAAGTTATCATCGAACTGATAAATCGCGACACCGACTTTGTAGGTCTCAGCGGCAGCCGGCAGAGCGCAGGCCAAAACGAAGACCAGAGCCAAAACAAACAGCATTGATTTTTTCATTTTCTATCTCCTGAAAAATTTCTTTGCCCTTCTCATAACAGGAAGGGATAATATACGGTTATAATTTTACCCGTTTTTCATAAATAGCATCCAAAATCCGGTAATTTTACAAAAGGATTTTTTGGTGATTATTCCATCATTTTATGACTAAATAAATATTTTCCTGTTATTTGTCATATAAACAAATGACTTTAATCACAGGCAGAACATCTATTTACATTATCCTCGGAACAGCAGCGATTTATACAAAATAATTTTTTCATAAAGTATAATTGATTGGCGTCAATCAATAGAATTATTCAGAAACCGGCAGCATAATACAGGATATTCTTCTGATTTATAAATTGCGCCTCAGCAAAAGAACTGCTCCGATGTGTTTCATTCTTAATAATTACAAACATCATGTAAAGAAAAGGAATCCTAAGCTTCAATTATGAAAGATAACCCGGAAAAAAACGAATTTATTGATGTACTGGAACCGGTTCATACGCATATTGGATCTTCAGCTTCTTCCCGCAGCACAACGAACCCGATCCCAAATCCGGATCAAAAAGCATCTGTTCCGTCGGGCAAAAGAAAAAGACCCCGGAAAAGGATCAGCTGCTTTGTGATCGTTCTCATCCTGGCAGCGTTTTTTATCGGATTGGGAATTGTATTCGGACCGGGCATCATCAGCGCAATACAAAGGGCGGCAAATGTTTATACTCCCTTTGAAGTGACCGAGGAAAAGCTTGCGGAGCTCTCTCCGATCCCGCAGGATGAAGCTGCTGCCGTAAACGCGATGGAAAGCTACAGTCCGGATGATACCTGGGCAATATATGTTTATATGATCGGATCCGACCTGGAATCCAGAGGCATGGATAACCTTTCGCCCCTGGTCCAGATACTTTCAGCGGAAAAAACCACTGAGAACATGAAGACAAAAAATGAACAGCGGAACGCTGAAGTGCAGCGTTTTGTCCATGAAGTCACATCGCAGGAAGTGGATCTGCCCTCAGTGCTTTATGAGCCCGTCGCAAACAGCACCCTGCCATCAGGAAAGATCATGGAAGATGATCCGGATGAGAAGGGCTTTGCCTCTGCGGATTTTGCACAGATGGTCTCTGTTTCGCTCCCGGAACAGGTGAAGCTCGTAGTCCAGACCGGCGGTGCGAGACGCTGGCAAAATCTGGATATCAACCCCAACCGAACCCAGCGGTTTCTGTTGGATAAGGACGGAATTAAAGAGGTTTACAGTGTTCCTGCCCTTGAAATGGCAGATGCTGATAATCTTGCTGATTTTCTGAGCTGGAGTATTGAACATTATCCCGCAGACCACAGTATGGTTTTGTTCTGGGATCATGGTGGTGCCGCAAGCGGATACGGATCTGATGAAATTTTCGGTTCCATGCTTTCCCTGAAGGACCTGCATAACGCATTGGAAAAAGCAGTCGGTTTTGATCCCGAAAATCCTTATTTTGAGGCGATCGGTTTTGATGCCTGTCTGATGGCCGGTACAGAGATCGTACACGAGCTGTATGGTTTCACAAAATACCTGCTTGCCAGTGAAGAAAGCGAACCCGGAAGCGGCTGGGACCATGAATCCTGGCTCAGCGCGCTCGCAGAACATCCGGAAATGAATGGAGCACAGCTTGGAAAGGTGATCACGGACAGCTATCTGGATGCATCCAACCAACTTTATGCTGAAATCGGTTACGTCAGCGCAGGAACTTTTTCCGTAATCGACATGAAAGCCGGTGAAGAAGTCTATCAGGCATACGCGGAACTGATCAAAGAAGCATTGCCGGTGATCATAAAAGACCCGGGGTATCTTGCTTCGCTGACCGGTGCGGCTAACCGCTCCGTTTTTTACGCGGGAGACTCCTACAGAGTATATAACACCATCGATCTGGGATTGTTCATGGATAATCTTCCGGAACCTTTCTTCGAAGCCGGGAAAGCCGTAAAAGAACAGTTGAAAAAGGCTGTCCTTTATCACCGCGGTTCCGGCTATCTGACCGAAAGCCAGGGTTTGTCTGTCTATTATCCTGCGCGAATCGAAGGTATGGGCGGTCTGATGACCTTCCTTAACTACATCAACCACGTCTCCGATAACAAGGATATCGATGCGTTGTATTACTATAAAGTCGCGGGGTGTCTGAATGAGGAATTGCAGGATTATGTCAAAGAAGCAGGATACGGCGAGGCCAAAAAACTGGATTACTCCATTTTGAAAGGTATTGCCGATATTGAGGTAAAGGCAAATGAAGAGGGGTATTTCACATTCAGTCTCAGTGATGAGATGATGGACCTGATCCAGGATGCACGGCTGGAAATCGCCCGCCTGGATGAAGAAAGCGGGAAGGTGACTTATTACGGTGAAGACCGGGACATCACGATGGCCGACAACAATACTTTTGTCGCCGTATTCACGGGATCATGGCTGATGATCAATGATTCGCCGCTGGCTACTGACATAATCGATGCAACTGATGAGTATATCACCTATTCCGTTCCGATGATCTATAACCTCCTCACAGATGTCAATTTCATGCTGAGTTATCATTTCAACACACAGCAGGTCGATTTCATCGGGATCCGTTCTCAGGAAAACGAGGCTGATCTGCTCGGCCGTGACCTGATCACACTGAAACCGGATACGATCGTTATGCCGGTCTATGAGACAAGAAATCTGGAAAGCAACAGCCGGACAAAAGATACGGGTGACCTTATCACGATCGATGAAACAACGAACTTCGGCTTCAAAACCCTTGCCGATGGCTCCTATCTTGCATACGGAACCATTCAGGACCTTCGTTCCGACAGGTATTACACACCGATCTACAAACTGACCATCAAAGGCGGGACGATCACCGAAGCCACACTTTTTGAAGATCAGCATATGTATAACACCGGAAAAGATTAAGCCTTTTCTGAATACGGAAAACAAACTGATCACGCTGAAAAAGCAGTGATTCGGAATGAAAAACGGGGCTAGTGTCCACGATATGTGCGACAGCCCCGTTTTCAGAAATACCATCAAAAACAAATGCTCCGCAATGGCGGGCGGTGCCGCAGGGAGGACTTCCCGCACCATGGAGATTTTGACGGGGCCGGTCGAGCTGACCTCCAATCACCCGCCGGCTTTAGCGCCTTTAAATATCGCGAAACAGCTCATCTTTTGTTTTGGGGATTCATCTGAATAATCGTATCATCACCGGAGTGATTCAGCAGCTTATATAGGGGTGTCGGAGGACACGCGTACAGCTTAGCGCGTGTCCCCCGACTGAATTCACCGGGACGCGGGATTCACTTTCGCTCCCAGCTGACGTTTATTCCGCGTCCCTGCGAAGCACTCCCTCCCGATGGCTTTTCAAAATTGTAATTTGCGGCAGCTCCATTTTTTATTGATAATATGATGGATCAGGATAATTTCCCTTTAAACCGCTGCTGCGAAGTATCCGCTGCAGCAGGATCCTTTATTCCGGGTCCTGATTATTCAATATCATCAAGCGGAAGTTTATCGGTCATCTCATCAATAAACTCAGGTGTAAGGCGGTCATTCTTGGCATACGCGGCAATCGTGTTCTTCAGTTTGCCAAGGGGAATCGTATCATATTTGAAGTTCTGTCCTTCAAGAATCTGCGTCTGCGGATTGATGAAAACCAGTATCGGATGGATCTTATCCTCAGGAAAGTCAATTTCCTTACTGATAAAATAATCACGGACAGCAGCCAGATTGGAGGCACAATCCTGGTCCGGACGGCCGATGTTTTCCTGACCGAAAAGCTTCATGAGGAAATTGGCCTTCTTTTGCGTCCAGCGTTGTTTATTATCATCATAACCGATCTCACCGCCCTGAAAATAAGGCATGAGAATAAAGGCACCTGCTGTTCCGACCAATAAATGGTCAACAGGGTCCATATAATGGTAAATTGAGTAATTATCGCTCAATCCTTTCAGCTTGACGTTAAAAATCGCATCATTGCTCGGTTCCCGGCCCCATTTGGAAGTGAAGGCAATTGAGACCTGGGACAGGATGAACCCCGCAATAAGTGCGATGAAAGACAGAGTGATATACTTCGGAGAAAAAGCAGCCACCGCACCGGCGATCAGGACAGCAAAAGCAGCAATGGTCGTCCATTTTGAGATGTTCTTGTTCTTTTTCTTCTTGGCTTCATTGGTATATATATACATGGCAGATTTCCTTTATTCTGAGAGTTGGGTTTGAACAGCATCACGGATCAGGGAAATCAGATCCATATCCGCGGCGGTTTTCGCAAGTTTCATCCCGTTGATCAGGGCGGTACTGTTTGAACGGCCGTGTCCGACAAAAGAAAGGCCGTCAATACCCAGCAGCGGAGCAGCGCCGATCTCATTGGGATCCAGTTTGGATTTTAAATCCGAAAATACCGGTTTGGCAAGTAAGCCGGCTATTTTACCTTTGAAAGAGCTCATCAGTCCCTCTTTCAGGATGCTTGTCAGCAGTTTTGCTGTTGCCTCTGAAGATTTAAGCAGCATATTACCGGTAAACCCGTCAGTAACGACGACATCCGCTTTTTCAGCAAAGACGTCCTTGGCTTCCACATTACCGATAAAGTTGACGCCGCAGCTTTCAAGCAGAGGGAAGGTGTTTTTCATCAATTCATTGCCCTTGCCCGGCTCTTCGCCGTTGTTCAGCAGACCTACACGCGGATTTTTAATTCCGCGCATCTTTTCGGCATAAACCGACCCCATGATAGCGAACTGCTGGAGGTATTCCGGACGGCAGTCCGCATTAGCACCGATATCCAAAACGATGCAGTGACCGTTCCGTGTCGGGAAGAGCGTAGTAAGTGCAGGACGGGCAACCCCTTTGATGCGGCCGAGCTTGCGCAGGCTGTTGAACATGGCAGCCCCGGTATTTCCAGCGGTAACAAAGGCTTTTGCGGTTCCGTCCTTCAACAGTCCGAGACCGACCGCCATTGAGTTATTCGGTTTGGCCTGTGTCGATTTGACGGCTTTTTCTCCCATTTCCAGGATATCTTCCGCATGGACAACCTCGATTGGAAGTCCGCTGAAATCACTTTCGGAACAATGCTTAAATATTACATCTTTATTTCCGACAAAATAGACTTTTTCCCCTGTCGTTTTTGCAAATTCAATGGCGGCTGCGATTTCCGGTACCGGATGATCGTCACTGCCCATGGCATCCAAAACAATCGGCATGTGTGAAACTCCTCATTTACAAATACTAATCTTGTTTATTATACGCCTTTAAATCGATTGACAGCCGGCAGTTGTCAGTTGTTGGTTATTTTTGGTCAGTAATATGCATTTCCTTAACTGCTTCCGGAATGAAAAACTTCAAATGAATAACTACCAGCTACCAACTTTATACACAAATTCAAAAAATCCGTTATGATTAAGGCTGTCAGGTTGATCAGATGATCGCGGCACGGCGTGGCCGGGCCGAGGAAAGTCCGCACTCCTTAGAGCAAGATGCCGGATAACGTCCGGGGCGGGGCAACTTGCCGGAAAAGGGCCACAGAAAATAGACCGCCTCGCAAGAGGTAAGGGTGAAAAGGTGGTGTAAGAGACCACCGGCGTAAGTGGTAACACTGCGGCCGGGTAACCCCCATCTGGAGCAAGGCCAAGCAGGGGCGAAGTGTGTCGTGTACATGCGGGGATCTGCTCGATCCCATTGAGCTCCGGGTAGGCTGCTAGAGTCGTACGGTAACGTGCGTCCAAGAGAGATGGTCATCTCAGACGGGAGACTCGAGAAACTTCCTCTGAACAGAATGCGGCTTATAGATCAGCCTGATTTTTTTGATAACAACAGTCAATTTCAGACTATTGAATTGACTGACGATTTTTACGAGTACTTGATAATAACAGGAGACCGAAATCATGGATCTGTCCGTAATCATTCCGGTTTATAACGAAGTAAAGACAATTGAAGAAGTGATCGCCCGTGTCCAGGCTACAGGGCTTGCCAGTGAGATCGTCCTGGTCGACGATGGATCAAGGGATGGTTCAACAGAAATCTTAAAAAAATATGATGGGAAGGATGGCTTCCAGGTCATCATATGCGAACAAAACCGAGGCAAAGGCGCAGCTGTCCGGGAAGGGATTAAAGCCGCAAAATCGACTTATGCCATCATCCAGGACGCGGATTTTGAATACGACCCGCAGGATTACGCAAAACTGATGCCGATTATTTTATCCGGCAAGGCAGATGTGGTTTACGGCTCCCGTTTTATGGAAAGCACCAAATATTTTTATTTCCGCAGCCTTGCGGCCAACAAACTGCTGACTTTTTTGACAAATGTCCTTTACCACACGAAGCTCACCGACATGGAGACCTGCTATAAGCTCTTCAAAGTTGCTGACGTCCGTGAGATCCCGCTGCACTCGCGCCGTTTTGAATTCGAGCCGGAGCTGACTACAAAACTGCTCAAACGCGGTTATAAGATCGTGGAAGTTCCGATCAGCTACAGCGGACGTTCCTATGACGAAGGAAAAAAGATCAAACCGCAGGATGGTCTTATTGCCCTCTGGACACTCTTCAAATACAGATTCGTTGATTAGGAGATGAATGGTGAACTAAGTTGCCGCTTCAATACCATTTCAGACTGCACTTCACCATTCAGATTTGATATTTATGAGAGCTGCTGTTATTTCCGATACGCATGACGCAATTTTCAGCACGCAGAATGTTCTAAAAATGATCGCCGCTGAGGGAGTCGATACGATCATCCATTGCGGTGACATGACAACTGCTTATGTTGCCGAACTCTTCAGAGATTTCTGTGTATTTCACGCCTGGGGAAATAATGATTTTGATACTGCCGGAATAAAATTTGCACTTCAGTCATGCAAACCGGGCTCCTGTTCCGACCTCTGGATCAAAGGAGTGTTTGACGGAAAGCTTTTTGCTGCTGTTCACGATGAACATTCCCGCCAGTTCGCAAGTCTGATGGATTCAGAGCTTTTCGATTATATCTTTGTCGGTCATACACATCGGAAATCCGACCGCACTGAAGGAAAAACCCGGATCATCAATCCGGGTGCCATCGGCGGGGCCCACCGCGGACCGACCGGCTTCATCATTATCGACTTCTCAACAGGAGAAATTACAGATTTTTTGACAGAATAGGAAACAGGTATCAGGAGTCAGATATCAGTGATCAGGATCTTTTCCGTCTTCTGATTTCATAACATATACACACTGTCCTCTGATTCCTGTATGCAGGAATAATGAATATCATCCTCACACATGAACAAGCTGATTTCGACGCTGCGGGATCCGTTTTAGCAGCATGGCTGCTGGATCCTTCGCGTATACCGATTCTGCCGAAACGGCGCAACCGGAACCTTGCCGCATTCCTTGATGATTACAAAACCCGACTGCCTTTTTTTACCTGGAAAACACTGCCGAAAGGTTCCATCGACCGTATCTATATCACAGATACACAGACAGTGGAAGAACACTCCCGGATGAGCGGGATCAAAGATATTATCGTATGGGACCATCATCCCCAGCGGCATCTCTTCCCGGATCGCGCTGAAAACATATACGAAACTACCGGAGCCTGCACTACATTTCTTGTGGAACAACTGATGGACAGACCGGATCTTCACCCGGGGCGAATTTATACCACGCTGATGCTGATGGGTATTTATGAAGATACAGGTTCACTCAGCTACGGTTCTACGACACCGAGAGATATCCGCGCCGCTGCCTGGCTGGTGGAAAAGGGAGCGGATCTGGATCTGATGAGGCGATACATCCTTCAGCCGATGACAGATCACCAGCAGCAGGGATTTGACATCCTGATGCAGTCAATGGAAATCTGCGAGATCATGGATGAAAAAATCGTTACCGCTGCAGCAGATATCCGTGAGATCAGTGATGAATTTTCCGCAGTCGCACACCAGATGCGGGATATGCTGAACCCGGACGGACTGATCCTGCTTTTAGCCGTAAAAACAGGTATCCGCATCATCTGCCGTGCGACGACCGATGACATCGACTTCGGGGCCATGATGCGTTCCATGAACGGGGGTGGACATATCCGTGCCGCTTCAGGCATGATCCCTGTGGATTACATGGAGACCGGGAACATAAATGATATTCTCGAAGATGCCCGGGAAAGTGTTTTGCATGTACTCCCGAATTTTATTCGTCCGCCATGGATGAACCTTAAAGAAAAACTTGAAGCACAGATACCTGAAAAACAGCTGAAACTTATCAATCTCATAGCTGAAACAGCTGAACGCCTGGATACACCGCTTTACATCGTGGGCGGGGTCGTACGCGACCTGCTGCAGGACCAGCCGGTGATGGATTTTGATATCGTCGTTGAAGGAGACGCCACACGGCTCGGCAAAGAGCTTGCTGCGATCCATGGGGGGAAACTCACACTTCATCCGCAGTTTTTCACAGCCAAATGGGAAACGAAAGAAGGCGTTTCGCTGGACCTTATCAGCGCCCGTTCCGAAACCTATTCCGCACCCGCCGCACTGCCAACCGTGGCAATGAGCGGCATAGAGCCGGACCTGCACCGCAGAGATTTCACCATCAACACGCTTGCCATCCGGCTTGACGGCGAACATTACGGTGAACTTCTGGATCTCTGCGGCGGACTTTCTGACCTGAAAAACGAACTGATCCGTACTTTGCATGATCATTCATTCACAGATGACCCGACCCGGTTGTTCCGGGCAGTCCGCTTTGAACAACGTCTGAATTTTGATCTGGAATCCGATACACTCCGGCAGATGAACGATCAGATGGATGGAATTAACCTGCTTACCGGTCAGCGAATCTGGCACGAACTCCGGCTTTATTGCGATGAAGATGCTCCGGAGCGTAATTTTTCCCGTATTGTCCGGCTTGGCATCGCGGAAAAGATAAACAGAGCTCTTTCCTGGAATGAGAACACAGGCACCGATTGTGTCCGTTTCCGTAAAACCACACCGGAAAAATATTGGAACTATCAATCCGGACTTGATTTCGAGCTGGTTGAAACGGAGGGACCGCTGTGGATATGGCTGAGCTGTCATTCGGCGGAAATAATCGCAGAATTAGGAAAGCGTCTGCTCATGCCAAAAAAAACACAGCACTGTATCAAAAGTCTTGCCCTGCTGCGGAAATATTTTTCGGGGATGATCCGTCAGGCTCCTTCCGAAATCACTTTCTTTCTGGAAAGTCTGCCGGTTGAACCACTTTATTGCTATGCGCTCTTCTGCCCAGAAGCAGAAAAAAGAACCCTGAAACAATACATAACCGGCTGGCATCAGATCCGGCCCAAAACCACAGGAGCTGATTTGATCGAAATGGGAATAAAACCGGGCCCGCAAATGAAAAAACTGCTCACCTCACTGCGGGCTGCCTGTATAGATACCGGTCTGGAGGAAGAGGAAGAAACGGAATGGATCCAATCCTGGCAAACAGTCATCAGCTCCCGGGAGTCAGAAGATTAAAAATATGGAAAACTGGCTGAAGACGGTCAATATCCGGCTCCTAAGGGAGGATGATCTTCCGGAATTGGAATGGGGAGATGAATACAGGCGTTACCGCCGGATCTACAGGGAGATTTTTCATAATTCTCAAAAAGGGCTCTCGATCCCGCTGGTTGCCGAAACATCAGGGGATGGCATCATCGGGCAGGTATTCCTCTCACAAAAAGAACCGAACGCGAATTACGGCATCCGGACACGATATTATTTTCTCAGCTCATTCCGCATCAAACCGGATTTTAGGGACCATGGACTGGGAAGCCTGCTTTTGCAGGAATGTGAAAAACAGGTCCGGCTGCACCGGATCCGCGACATCTACCTGAACTGCGCCCGGAATAACGACCGCGCACGCTGGTTTTACCAGGAGCACGGGTTTAAAGTTGTCAGGATCGATGAAGGCACCTGGACCTATGTTAATGATGAAGGTTTCGTCGTTTCAGAACCGCAAAATGCCTATCTGATGAGAAAAGCTCTTTCGTGGTTTAAGTTTAAATAGAATTCAGGCTTCGCAGAGTGGGCCGGACATCATATCCGTTTATCTGATGTGTAACCAACGAAATATGGCTCAGTTATGCGTTGAACAATATAAAATAAATCCAAAAGAGGACACCGCAAATGGATCAGAACACGCTTCTTTCCGCATATGAAAAACAATTGAATGCTGCCCGGGAAAAAACGGACATGCTTACCATTGTTGATTCCCGCCTGAATTCCACATCATTTGATCTTCAGAAGCTGGATGACAAATCTTCCCGTGCTGCTGCCTGTCTGCGCTCCTGCGGCTGCAAAAAGGGAGACCATGTACTGATCTCCTTGCGGGGAACCGTTCCGCTCTGGTCTTTTTTCTGGGGAGCGCTGAAACTCGGTGCCATACCCTGCGTTCTTTTTCCGGGACTTGGCGCCGGTGGGCTGGAAGTACGTCTGAAAGCAGCCGAAGCTGATTTTTTTATTACGGATATTGATCCTGAAAAATCCTTAAAATTTATTAATATTCCGGAAACCTTAAAGAAAATTATTCTTGTCGGGAAGGATCCTTCAGGTCCGCTGCATTTAAAATGGGACGAAGAAAACTGGCAGCCTGTCAGAGAAAACGCGGAAATCAAACCGGAGGATGACGCTTTCATCGTTTTCACATCCGGAACTACCGGGATGCCGAAACCGGTGATACACCGTCACGGGATTGCCGATGCTGTTGTGCGAAGCATGAAAAATGTCCTGCATGCTTTGCCGGAAGATATTTACTGGTGCACAGCACACCCGGCATGGATCACGGGAACAGTATACGGGATCATCGGGCCGGTTCTGTGCGGCATTCCGTCGATCCAGTACGAGGGTAATTTTCATGCCAAACGCTGGATGCCCATCCTGCAGGATAAAAAAGTCAGCCTGTGGTACACAGCCCCCACTGCCCTGCGCGCACTGATGCGGGAAGATGACGCTTTCTTCAAAGATTTTGACTTTTCCGCTTTGAAACAGATCTACAGCATCGGGGAACCGCTCGGCGCAGCTGTATATCACTGGGGAGAAAAGACTTTCTCTCAGCCTCTTTATGACACCTGGTTTCAAACCGAATGCGGAACGATCCGCATTGCGAATCAGCCGGAACAAAAAATCATTCCGGGATGGATGGGAAAAGCTGTTGACGACAGTGAAATCATTCTTACTGATTCTCATAAGCTTTGCCTGAAAGCCGGTTTTTCTTCCATGTTCAAAGGGTATTACAATATGCCGGAAGCTGCTGAAGAGAAGATAAACCACGGAATTTATGAAACCGGAGATCTGGCTCTGATCGATGATGAAGGCTATCTGCATTTTGAGGGACGGGAGGATGATGTGATCAACACCTCCGGACATCTGGTAGGGCCTGCTGAAGTGGAACAGGTCCTTTGTATGGATCCGGCTGTGACAGCCGCGGCAGTTACCGCCGCACCGGACGAGCTGTGCTTTGAAGTTCCGGCGGCTTTTCTTGTTCTGGCCGATGGCGTGGAATGGTCCCGTCAACTGGAGATGAAGCTCAAGGCAGCCATAAACAACGGTGTCTCATCCTATGCGGTACCAAAATATTTTTTTATTATCAGTGAGATTCCTCAAACCGAGAGCGGAAAAATCAACCGGAAAACCCTGAGGGACCGGATATCAGGTCTCACAAGCAACTGAAATCATGACAAAAAAACGCCGAGAACCTGTCACCATTAATTATTTCTGCATTTATATTTCTTACATATGGTAAAAAATCTGTTATGATTTATGGATGGGGAATATCTAAGCAGAAGGATAATTGATCGTGAAATGTTTTATCACCGGGGCTGCCGGATTTTTAGGGACTGCCTTGTCCAACAGGTTGATTAAAGAAGGCCATGAGGTCATCGGTCTGGATGATTGTTCCGGAGGTGAACCGCAGCGTCTCCTTCCGGAGGTTCAGTTTGTCCGTAATGACCTCAACAGTAAGGAATCTCTCTGGCTGGCAGCCAAGGTCATCGTACCGGACTCTCTGCTTTACCCGGGCGAATATGAAAAAACCAATGTCGGCGGAACGGTTACTCTTTTGGAAGCCATGCATGACGTCGGCAATCAAAAGATGGTCTTTGCCTCTTCCGGTGCGATCTACGGGAACCAGCCTGTGATGCCGCTGCGGGAAGATATGAATCCCCGGCCGGAATCTCCGTATGCTGTTTCCAAGCTTGCCAGTGAGTTTTACATCCGCACCATTGGGCAGCTTTGGGGGCTGCAGGCAGTCTGTCTGCGCATTTTTAACTGCTACGGGCCTTATCAGGGCTTTTCCTTCGCTCATTCCCCTGTTATTCCTACCTTCCTGCGGCAGTCCGCCCTGAAGGGAACGGTCGTGATCCATGGGGACGGTTCGAAGACCCGTGATTTTGTTTATGTGGATGACGTTGTGGATGCCTTTGTTGCTGCCGCGTCACTGAAAAAGAACGATGAAATCATTATCAACATCGGTTCCGGGCAGGAATCCTCTGTGAATGAAGTGCTGGAAACAGCACAAAAAATCACCGGTATCGAACCGCAGGTCGTCCACAACCCCCGCCGTGTTGGAGGTGCCAACCGCATGTGCGCCGATCTCACCATAGCGGAAAAGGAATTAAATTATCATCCGAAGATCATGCTGGAAGAAGGTATGAGGCGGACATTTGAAATAGATGAGAATTTAAAACAGTAAGAAGTTGGAAATCAGGAGTCAGAAGCTTTCATGACCGCAAAAGGCAGCTGTACTGACAATTGTCAACTGATAACTGAAGATTATCAATAACCAGAAAACAAGGAAGAAAAAATGAGTGAAAATATAACTGTCGGAAAAGACGTTGTCGTCGGGTTGGCTTATACCCTTTATGTAGAAAACGCCGTGGAAGATTCCGCTCCCGCTTCAGACCCGCTGGAATATATCCATGGGCACGGGAATCTTATCTCCGGTCTTGAAAAAGAACTGGAAGGCATGGCGATCGGTGACAAAAAGAATGTCACCATTGAACCGGAAGAAGCTTACGGTGAATATGATCCGGAAAACGTCATTGAACTGGAACGGAGCCTGTTCCCTGCTGATTTCCCGATTGAAAAAGGCCGGATGGTTCCCCTTGAAGACGATCAGGGGAATCACCTTCACAGCTACATCCTGGAATGGGATGACGATACTGTCACCGTTGACCTGAATCACCCGATGGCCGGGAAAACACTGAATTTCGACTGTGAGATCGTCTCTCTGCGTCCCGGTACTGCAGAAGAAATCGAAGCCGGATCCATCTATCTGGATGACGGCTGCGGCTGCGATGACTGCAGCTCCTGCGGGCATCATTGCCATTAACTATCAGCCGTTAGTGGTTAGTGTTTAGTGTATAACGGGAAGTCCTGACCGGGATCGTCCGCTATACACTATACACAATACACTATCCACTAAAATATGAAAAACAACAGCGTACTGATCATCGGAGCGGGAATCGGCGGGTTAGCCGTTGGTATACGTCTGGCTGCAGAGGGGTTTCGGGTCCGTATTATTGAAAAAAACATGAAGCCCGGCGGCTGGCTGCAGCCGACCCGTATCGGCGGCATCACTTTTCCGAACGCCGGCAGTCTGGTCACCATGCCGGAACAGCTTGAAAACCTTTTCAAGGCTACGGGACGCACCCTTAGCGATTATCTGACTTTCGAAGAGCTTTCTCCGATCATAAGTTTTATTTTCCCCGAAGAAAATGAATACACACTCTACCGTGAAGCCGCAGATACAGTGATGAAAAACAGCCTTTTCGGGCTGCAGGACCAACAGGGCTTCACTGCATACGGAAAACGTTCGGACAGGATATTGGACGAATATCTTCCCAAATTTTTTTCAAAACCCTATCGCCGCAGCCGGAATCCCTTTGCCTCCGAATTCGGCTTCCGCGGATTGCGCCCGGGACGGAGCGGCCGCAGTATCAGCGAGCGCTTATTCACATCAGAAGAATTACGGAGTGTACATTCATTCTGGTCCATGTTCTGCGGCGGAGCACCGTCAGAAAGCTCTCATTTTTACCGGATGATCCCCTCTGTAATGCAGCGTTGGGGAGTACTCCTCGCCAAAGGGGGATCGGAAGCATTGGTCAGCGCGCTGGAGAAGCTCTTCCTTGAATGCGGGGGAGAGATCCAATACAATTCCGAAGCTGAGGCAATTCAGGTCTACAATGGCTCTGTCACCGGAGTCCGCCTCACTGACAACAGTATCCGCATGGCTGATTATGTGATCTCCGACGCGGACACAGCTTTTACCTGCCGTTCACTGATCGATTCCGACCGCTTCCGCTACGCAACAGTTGAAGCAGCTCAAATGCGGAAGCCGGGAATTTCCCTCTTCATCTATCACATGGCGATGCACAGTCAGCCGAAAGCGAAAAGGCCTCTGATCGGTTTTAATGTGATCATGCCTCCGGATATGAAACAATGGGAACAGGAGCTTTTCACTGAAAACCGTCTGCCTGCCCATCCGCTTTTTTATCTTCATGTCCCCTCACTGATCGATCCGTCTTTTGTACCACAGGACAAAGGGGCACTTTCCGTGATCTGCCCTGTGCCCAACATAGATTCAGAGGTAAACTGGCCGCAGGAATCATACCGCTTTCGGGACCGCATTCTCACTGAACTTCAGCAATATTTTGACGATGACCTGCGTTCCCGCCTTGCAGGAGAGCGGTACATCACACCTGTTATGCTGGAAGAGAGATTTAACAGCTTCAAAGGTGCAGCATGGGGATTTGATCCAAACCAGGAAAAGACCGAGATTCCCCGGCTGCCAAACCGCTGTGCTGATATTGAAAATCTCTATCTGGTTGGAAATGGCGCACATCCGGGTCCGTTCCTGCCCGGTGTTCTGCAGGGTGCGGAAATCGTACACCGGGAGATCATAAACAGCAGAAAGGGTAATTAATTCACGATCCCGCCTGAATACCCTGCACCCGATACTTAGCAGTCAGCTTCGGCTCAGGTACAGTTCATAAAATTGAAAATGATGAAACCAAAACAGCCTTATAAACCGCAGGGACATCAAACCCGGGGCAAAACCGCACGGAACCGCTTACGCCGCTCAGACATTTTTATGCTCCTGACTGAAGGCAGTCTGATCCGGATGCAGGATCCGCCGGGACTGCGTTCATTTTACATTGACCTGGGTTATGGATTTGAACCTTTCACAACACTGGAATCAGCGCAGCGGCTCAGAGTACAGAACCCGCATCTGCCTGTTCTGGGCGTCGAAATTGATCCGGAACGGGTCGCGATGGGAAAACCTTTTGAAGATGAGAATACGTTCTTCCGTCTTGGCGGATTCAACCTGCCATTATTCGAAGGAGAATCAGCCCGTCTGATTCGGGCTTTCAATGTGCTTCGGCAGTATGACGAAACCGAATGGGCCGCCCCTGTAGAGCAGCTTGGCCGGCAGATAGTCCCGGGAGGGTTGCTGCTCGAGGGAACATCGAATCCCTATGGCTCCGTTTGGACAGCCAATGTTATCCGCCGCTCTGCCGCGCCGCCGCATCCGGTTGTGCGGGAAGGTTTTCTGTTCAGCACAAATTTTCATATGGGTTTTGAACCTGACCTGTTTCAGCCGGTACTGACAAAAAACTATATCCACCGCATGGTACCCGGTGAAGAAATCTATGAGTTCATGGAACGGTGGAAAACCGCCTGCCGGAATCAGTCCCCCATGCGCAGTTTTGGTATTCGTGCTTTGTTTGGAGCGGCAGCACGGGAACTTTATCAGGCCGGATACAAAATCGATCTCCGGCCGCAGCTTCTCAGAAGAGGTTTCCTCTTTTGGCGCTTTGTATGATATCTCTCGTATCTGTTTAGGACCGGGTGCCGCATCACAGGTGACCGGCCCTTCGCGCGGGCTTCACCACGGCAAATTGTCAGTCCCCGTGTGCTCCGTTCTGAATAAATAACATGTCTCATAAACTATCAAAATACAGGAATAAAAATTACAGAAAATCTATAATTTTATCGGTGAAAATTTGCAATAAAAAGGCATTGTCGTTTATAATGCAATGAAGAGTAGAAAATAGAGGAGAGAAAAATGAAAGCCATTAAAAACCTTATCTTCATATTATTGGCCGCGGCCTTTTTAGGTGCCTGCTCCAATGTTCCTGTAGCGCCAACCAAAACGCCTACAATGAGTCCCGAAGAGATGATGCAGGCTGCTCAGGAAACTGCAGAGGCTCTGCGGAGAGAAACCGAGACACAATGGGCAATTGAAAACCCCTCTCCGACACCGACAAATACACCGACAGCAACCCCGATATATACACCGACCAGTATTATCCCGTTGATTCCGCCCACAGCGACCGAAGAACCGCGTCCTTATCTGCGTGTTGGCTACACAACTCACACGATCTATAAAATCGGCGATCCGGGCAACTGGAATGATTTCGTTCCGCTCGATAATCTGTATATTGAAGTTTGTTTTACAAATGAAGGCTCGGGAACCTGGAATGAAAACTTTTATTGCATGTGCACCAATAAGGCCGGTCAAGTTATTTCGCCTGATGACCGGGTCCTGTTAGGGAAAGAAGTTTCAACCGGTCAGAAAGCCTGCTTCAGCTTCCAGCGTATCGCCAACCCCAATACGGCTCTGACGACCTACTGCCCGGTCTTCCAGATTTTCACGGATACCGGCAATCCAATGACGAATGGATTTGAGTCGGCCTATAAAATAAATCTTAAGCTTCAGTTTTTGATGCAGAAAAGAAATTAACAGGAGTAAAAACAAGTGAAACGTACAGAAATCAGAGAATTATTTGCCTCTCCGGAAGATTTCAGCGGACAGGAGATCACAGTATGCGGCTGGGTCAAATCCATCCGCGACCAGAAAAAAATGGCATTCATCCAACTTTCTGATGGCGGCACGCATCTGCCCCTTCAGGTAGTCATGTTTGACAGCATTGAGAATTATAAGGAAATCGCAGGACAGAATGTCGGCGCGGCATTGATCGTACGCGGGCTTTTCAAACTGACACCGGAGGCCAAACAGCCTTTTGAGGTGGAAGCAACGGCCATTGATGTTGAAGGTACGTCCACACCGGACTATCCGCTTCAGAAAAAGCGCCACACGCTGGAATATCTGCGCACACTTCCTCATCTGCGTATGCGCACTAACACACTTTCAGCCACATTCCGTGTCCGCAGTGTGACCGCTTATGCGATCCATAAATTCTTCAATGACCGTGGTTTTGTCTATGCGCATACCCCGATCATTACCACCAGCGACTGTGAAGGCGCTGGTGAAATGTTCCGCGTCACAACACTGGATCTGAACGCTCTGCCGCGTTTGGAAGACGGTTCCATCGACTATTCCCAGGATTTCTTCGGCGCTTCCACCGCACTGACTGTTTCCGGTCAGCTGCAGGGCGAAACCATGGCACAGGCCTTCGGAAAGATCTATACCTTCGGTCCCACTTTCCGGGCGGAAGAATCTTATACAGCCCGTCATGCCTCCGAATTCTGGATGATCGAACCGGAAATTGCTTTTGCGGATCTTCAGGACGATATGGATCTCGCCCGCGATATGGTGAAATTCATCCTGTCTTACGTCATGGAGCATTGCCCGCAGGAAATGCAGTTCTTCAACGACTTCTTCGATAAGGGTCTGCTGGAACGCATTCAGCATGTCATCGACTCGGACTTCGCGACTGTCACCTATACCGAAGCCATCGAACAGCTGGAAAAGGTCAAGGATCAGTTCCAGTATCCGGTTTACTGGGGAGCCGATCTGCAGACAGAGCATGAACGCTACCTCACTGAAGTGGTTTACAAAAAGCCGCTCTTCGTTATCAACTATCCGAAAGAACTGAAAGCATTTTATATGCGTGTCAACGATGACGGGAAAACCGTGGCAGCTGTCGACCTGCTGGTCCCGGGCGTCGGCGAGATCATCGGCGGTTCCCAGCGTGAGGAACGCCTGGATGTTCTGGAACAACGCATTGCGGAATGCGGACTGAATAAAGCAGATTATGAATGGTATCTGGACCTGCGCCGCTACGGCACGACCCATCACGCCGGGTTCGGTCTGGGCTTTGAAAGGATGATCATGTACATGACCGGTATGGCCAACATCCGCGACATCCTGCCCTTCCCGCGCACACCGAAAAACGCCATGCTCTGATCTGTAAAGCACACGGGTACAGCTCTGACGCTGCCGCAAAACCGGCAGGGCAGAACTGTACTTGAATAAATGGTACAGACTGTACCGGCCGCACCCGTCATTCGGGTTAAATGCCTGCACTGTATACGACAGGGTGAACATGGATCGGTACCAGACAGATCTCACTGCACCACATATAACAAAACGACCCGGGCACAGCTGCGCGGGTCGTTGAAAATTAAAGGAGGAGCTGCCGCACATCTTTTATGGTGTACGGCAGCCTTTTTCAGAAATACCATCAAAAGCAAATGCTCTGCAATGGTGAACGGGCAGCAGGTCCTGCCGGCGGGAGAACTTCCCACAGACGTTTATTCCGCGTCCCTGCGAAGCACTCCCTCCCGATGGCTTTTCAAAATTATATTTTGCGGCAGCTCCTTTTGACTTTACTCTGCTGCTTCTGAATCGTACAGTACGGCGGAGATGACACGCCGTGCAGCGTATCCGCCGGATTCAGCCTCATCTTCACAGGTCAGCAGCGTCAGGGCATTCGGATAGCGGTTCACGAT
This sequence comes from uncultured Chloroflexota bacterium, assembly GCA_902774215.1. Lineage (GTDB taxonomy): Bacteria > Chloroflexota > Anaerolineae > Anaerolineales > Anaerolineaceae > Flexilinea. Next base: position 24,472 of record CACYHU010000032.1, on the reverse strand, counting down.
TGCTTCAAATCCGGATACATCATTATAAGCAATTTTATCGCTGGCCGAGACAATAAATGTCTGCACCTCATCACGAGCGTTCAGGATAAAGATCCTGTCCCCTTCCGTGAGCGAACTGACCAAAGCAAACGGTCCGGCCGCGACAGCGTTCAGATGGTTATGACCGGTAAGGATACTGTGTCCCTGTCCCGGAGCGTCAGAGCCATCCAAAAGTCCCACATTATTTTCAAGCCCTTCTACCGGGTAATTGCTGCCGTCAAACGGTACACGGACGATCTCAGCCTCTACCGATATGGAAGGGATCATCATGGTAAATCCGCCGGGTTCATATGTCTTCACTTTCCCATCAGACGGGAGCGCCTGCGATGAACGTGTGGAGAAACCGGTTTTCGGCAATTCTCTCAGCCCCGGATCAAGACGGAAAAATGACCATCCCGGATGAGGTCCCGGCTGGGGTTCCGGATGAGGTCCCGGCTGAGGTCCCTGCCAGGTGTTGAGGATAACCGTAATTCCATCGGATACTTCGATATCCGTCTGATAGTTCGGCAGCGGCTGCTGTCCGGCTGCATATTCGGGACGTACTCCCGCTATGAAACGCGGCAGATGTTCCAGCGTGATCTCATAGATATTATTTTCCGCATCCTTCAGGCGCAGCACTGCGTCCGGCATATTTTCAGCGGTGAACCGGTAAGAAACTGTTCCGGATTCATCAGTGGTTTTTTCGCTCAGACTGATATTACCCCAATCGGCCGCTTCTTCGTTTATATACAGGATCAGTGAAGCCATATAATCTTCCGGAGCAGGACGATCCCCGTGAGAATTATTGTTGTCATTCCAGACGACCCGTACCGGGAGCGGATCGTTATAAGGGTTCAGTTTATTGGTCAGCTCAAAGCCTTCCGCCATGCTTCCACGAACTTCAGGCAGATAATCTCCGTCGGTCACCTCTGACACGCTGTATGTCACCACTTCCCCGTCGATATATTTCGGGAGTGTCTTGAATGTCACAAGATACTTATCATCATGGGCGTCTTCGACAGAGGCAAAGGTTCCGGGATCCGCCGAAAAGCTGAACAGATAGTGGTCTTTCCCGTCAGTTCCTGTCGTTTTTTCAACCTGCACGGGATCTCCCAATGCATAGCTGTCACCATTGGCAAAAAGCCTCAGCGATGCCAGAAATGCCGCGGGATCCTTTTTCAGCCCATATTCAACGACCTGATTGTCCCAGATCTTCTTTATCGTAAATTCGTCCGCAGCATCTTCGCCGATGAACAACCGTGAAGCAAAATCTAAAGTTACGGCTCCTCCGGCACCTAACGTATATCCATATTGGTCCGGAAGAGAGCTGTTATTCTCAAAAACAACAGCTGCACCGGAATAATTTCTGCCTGTCGGATCCGCGTTGATGACCATGCCTTTATTTGTATAAAAATAACTTTTACTACTGAAATCCACCGGAATTTCCTGCCATCCAAAATCATAACCATTAAACATGGTCTCTGAAAGCTTATAGGTATCAACACCTTGTTCGTTTACATAAATATCCTGAGTCTCTTCCGGTGATGATACTGTGTTATTACCGAAAATTACGGCTCCGTTCCTGGGTAAAATCTCCAAATAGCTTCCTTCAAAAAGGGCAATAGCTCCGCCAACTCTGGCGCCTGTATTCTCTTTGAAGACAGCACGGCTCATATAAATATCCCAACCCTTTCTGTCATAACTATAACCGGAATTTGTGGCATAAATCGCACCTGCTTCTCCCGGATTCGTAGAACTCTGATTTTCCTTAAATTCCGCTGAATTGATCCGGAGCTCCGGCTGAAGATTGTGATCTGTATTTAAGTATATTGCCCCTCCGCCGTATTGTGCAGTGTTCTTTTCAAAGAGCGCATCATTGATCGTGAACTGGGAACCTTTCGTTCCTGATGAAAACATGCATATGGCGCCGCCTATTTTGGCTGTATTATTTTCAAATTTTGTTCCGTTCAGCGTCAAATCTCCGCCTTTGATATAAACTGTCCCGCAAGCTTGCTGGGATGCTGTTGATTTGTTGTCCGTAAAAAGAACGTTTCCGATGCGGATATTTGAGGTTAATGCATAAATCGCACTTCCATCGGCGCCGATATTATCATGAAATTTTGAACCGTCAGCAATTTCAAGGCTTCCGCTGTTGATATATATATGTTTGAGCATATTTCCTGATTTTTTCCGCCCGTCGAAATCCGATTCGCCTTCAACAACGACATCCGTCTTCCAGGCAAAAATCATTCCCGATAACGTCTGCGCGCTGCTGTTTCCGTCAGATTTGATGTTCACCGCGTGAAAAGAAGTATCCTCAAAAGCCGATACGACACCGCCCTTGGAAACAACACAATTCATAAATGACGAATCCTTCAGCTGGACCGCTGAATTGACAGTGCTGATGATCCCGGGATATGAAGCCGAAAAGGAATTTACAGAAACGGAGACATTTGAAGAATCCATCGTAAGGGATCCGCCGGTGACACGCAGGTAATTCCCGCTGGCGCTGGTATTGGTTCCCTTAAGACTGGATTTTATGATCTGAATTTCTCCGCCGTCAATGAGAATGAAAGCATCGTCATTGGCAGCGTTCGGGGCATCGAAAGTGCTGTTGTCGATGAGCAGCTTTCCGCCTTCTTCCACTTTTATTGCGGTCAGGCCGCGAAAGGTTTCCAGATGAAAGTGGCTGTCCTTTGTGATTTTTAAAACACCGCCGCTTTTTACCGTGATCACCGGTGATTCGATTGAAGAAGAAGAATAATTGATATCCTTATTGCCCCATTCGACTTCATTCTCAATAGTCACCGGAGCGGAGATCGTGTACGATTCTCTGGCATGAACCTGCCCTGCATGAGCACAAAGCAGGCAAAGCACAGTCACCATGATCACCATAAACATCGCAGGTGTTTTAAAACGATTTAAATTCTTAATAGTAAGAGAAGATATCATTAAGACCCCCTGTTTTGCATTCAGCGATGAATGCTGTTTGAATTTTATTATGGAAGCACCGTTCTCATCAACGGCCGCCGGGATCACTTCCTAAAAAAGCGAAGCGGGCTGTACACTTTCCGCAAAGCTGCCCTTTTCATTGGAGCCTTGTCATAAGTCTTTGCTTCCTTAAACCCCTGTTTTGTTTAGTGCAAGTTTTATGCCAATATTTTAATCTTAAAAAAAGTCAGCAGACATCGGGCTCGGTATACAACCCTGCTCACTGCCTGCTGACTTGCTCAAATAAGCCGCAAAGCGCTGCAATTCATAACCGGGAAACGAAAAAGATCAGCCGGGACCTATCCTCTTGTGGTTTCCACAACGATCTCGCCGTCAATTATTTTCCGGGCAATGACTTCAGCGGAGTCCTTGACCTCATCCGGGACCTGCTGTGGCATATCGGATTCGCCATAACCGATGCCGATATATCCGGTGGCCATATCTGCGACCCAGGTAGTGCCAAACTGTGAATCATCTCCGTCAGCCAGTTTTGAAACAGCATCAAAAATGGAGTCACCGACTTCCTTCTTCATGGAAGCAATAATAACATCCGGAGCAATATATTTCTGATCGCTGTCAACACCGATTGCATAGAAACCGCGTTCACCGCCGGCTTCAAAAATTCCATCACCGGCTGCGGAAGCAATGTTGAATATCACATCAACGCCTTTATCGTTCAGTGCAATTGCGCAGTCTTTGCCCAGGGCAGGATCATCGTAGCTGTCGGTGTAGCTGACTTCCACGCTGATTTCCTTTCCATTTTCGTTTCCGTAATATTCGGCACCCTGCTTATAGCCGACAATAAAATCATTGATGGTATCAGCATCTTCACCGCCGACCGCGCCGACCATACCGCTTTTGGAAACAGCTGCTGCGATATAACCGGCGAGAAAAGAACCCTCATTCTGAGCATAAGTAATGTTCAGCAGGTTATCGACCGGTTCATAGGAAGCATTGTCGATCCAGATGAACTTAACCTCCGGATAATCCGGAGCGATCTCTTCGATATTATAAAATTCCCAGCCGACCGCTATGACAACATCAGCTTTTTCCGCGGCATTGCGCAGCTGAGTGTCATGGTTTTCATTATTGCATTCGATCGTGACACCGTTGACACCCTTTTCAGCGATCAGGCGGTCAAGCCCGGCTTTTGAACTGTCATAGAAAGAGCGGTCACCGAAAGCCCCGGCTACGACCAGAACAGCATTCAAACCCTCAGCCCGGACAGAAGCCGCCCCCGGGAACAACAGCATTAAAGGAGTGAGCAGAAAAATCCAAAACTTCTTCATCATTTCTTCACCTTTCTTCTTCAGGATTTCCATCGATATTCCAATATTCAACCGCTGCAATTATAACGGCACACTGACCGAATTTCAAGGGTTGGATTTTTACAGAAAAAGCATCTGTTCACTGAATTTTATGGTATATAATTTTATGGTATATTATTTTATTGACTGGTCATACATGACAGTTTTTTATGACGCTTGAGAACGGCATTCAAATGTCCGCAGCGTCATCCTCTGAACATGCGTCATGAGTAAAAATGAAATATTCACAAAATTAAACAGCATATTCCGGGATGTTTTTGACGATAAAACCATCATGGTGTCCGAAAGCACATCTGCGGCTGATATCGAAGACTGGGATTCCCTCTCGCACATCATCCTGATCAGCGCAATCGAAGATGAATTCGGGGTCCGTTTCAATATGAAAGACGTTCTGAATATGAAAAATGTCGGTGAAATGGCTGATATTCTCGCTGAGATGATCGGAAAGCACATCTCATGACCCTCACGTCTTTCTCATTTTTTGTTTTCTTCGCGGTATGTATACTCTGTTATTACATCCTGCCGCAAAAAATACGCTGGACCGGCTTACTAGGGTTCAGCATATTGTTTTTTGTCTTTTCCAGCCCTCCCATCACAGGGATCTTTCTGCTCGGCTGTATTATTGTCACACATACCTGCTGTATGCAGATTCACCGGTTCAAAAAAACAGATCCGGGAAAAGCAAAAGGATTCCTGATATGCGGCATCATTATTGACCTGTCCATGCTGGCGGTTTTGAAGTACAGCAATTTCTTTGCCCTCCATTGGAATGCTATTGCGGCACGCGCACACCTAAACGCTTCTGTCCGGATACCGGACTGGCCCGTTCCGTTAGGGATCAGCTTCTATACGCTCCAGGCTGTCGGGTTGATGGCCGATACCTGGCGGGAAATTACAGAACCCGAGCATAATATATTCAAATCGGCTCTTTTTATTGCGTACTATCCGCAGCTCACTTCCGGACCGATAGCCCGTTATGAAGAGTTGAAAGAATCACTGTTCAGGGAAAACGCTTTTTCCTGGACAAACTTTACCCATGGACTGCAGCGCATGCTCTGGGGACTATTTAAAAAACTGGTTCTTTCCGCCCGTCTGGCACTTGTCGTTGACGGGATCAATGGTGATATGGAAGTGTACAATGGTTTTTACATCTGGATCGCCGCGGGACTGTTTATGCTGCAGCTTTATACCGATTTTTCAGGATATATGGATATCATCATCGGAGCCTCGGAAGTTTTCGGAATAAAGCTGCCGGAAAATTTCCGGGCGCCCTTTTTTTCCCGTTCTGTCCGGGAATTCTGGCAGCGCTGGCACATCACCCTCGGCGCGTTTATGCGGGATTATGTCTTCTACCCGATCCAGCATGCTTATCGTTTTATACATATACGCAAAGCCCTTTCACAAAAAATCGGTAGAAAAGCCGCGGACCGGCTCACGACCGGAGCGGCGCTCTTATGTGTCTGGTTCCTTACAGGATTATGGCACGGCGGAGCCTATAAATACATCTTCGGATGGGGGCTCTGGTTCTGGCTCTGCCTCATTCTCGGACAAACGGGAGAACCATTATGGAAAAAATTACGGGTTTTCTTTAAGGTTCGTGAATCTTCCTTCAGCTGGCGTCTTTTTCAGATACTCAGAACATTCATTTTAGTTTCTATTGGAAATATATTTTTCCGTGCGGGCAGTCTGAAAGCGGCCTTCCGTGCCATCAGCCTTGGATTTACTTCTGCAGACAATCCCTGGATCCTGTTTGACGGATCTTACAGTCAGTTTGGCCTCAGCCAAAAGGAAGTCTTTCTGACTTTCGCCGGGCTGCTGATACTACTGCTCGTATCCGTTCTGCAGCAAAGCGGCAGCGTCCGTGAAAAAATCGACCGACAGGGGATCGTCTTCCGCTGGGTACTTTATTTTATGCTGCTTTTTGCTGTGATCGTTTTCGGAAAATACGGTCCGGACTATAACCCGGCGGATTTTATTTACAGGGGCTTTTGATGAACAGGACAGGATCCGTATTAATTTTCAAGTCACTGATATTTGTGCTGATTTTTTTTGTGCTGCTGTTTCACATATCCGGCATTCTGCGCCCGTCGATCACAATTGAAGGGAACAACGAAAGGCTGGGAATGCTGGGCTATTATGCCGAGCCGAAAAACACCATTGATGTTCTCTATTTTGGCAGCAGCGACGCCACCGCCTTCTGGATCCCTTTCAAAGCATACGAACAGGCCGGCTTCACTTCCTATACCTACGGAAAAAGTATGATGCGCGCCTCCATGTTTGAAGATATGCTTGACGAAGCGCTGAAAACACAATCTCCCTCTCTGGTCATCATCAGTCTCCGCACGATCCTGCAAAGCGGCGATACTGTCGAAGAAGCCGCGCTGCGCTCCGTCTCGGATGCACTGCCCTATTCAACCATAAACCGCTGGAAGCTGATTTTCAGGAACAGGGGGAGGATCGTACCTGCCGGCAATTTAATAGAAAATGGCGGTACCGGTGAACCCGACACAGGATTGTTTGCTGAGGTTCCATACTATTTCGACATTATGAAATACCATGACAACTGGCAGAATATCTGGGAAGGATCTTATCATTACCGCAGCATCGGGGAATTCGAAAGCGGCACAAAAGGATATTTTGTAAGGACAGGTATTCAGCCGCAGAAACGGGACGGTTCGGTCCCGAAAATTCAGAAAACAACGGAACTCAGCAGTTCCGCGGAAACTGCTCTCAAATCGCTGATCCGAACAGCAGATGAAAACGGGTTCGATCTGCTGTTTGTCATGCCTCCTTACTGTGAAACCGCACAAGACCGTATGCTGTTCAACCGCGCGGCGGAAATTATTTCCGCGTCAGGATATACAGCGATAGATTTTAATGAATTGTATGATGAAATCGGTATCGATGAGCTGAATGACTACTATGATCCCGGACACACAAATGTGATCGGTGCTGGAAAATACACCGGATATCTTGCCGGATACCTGTCTTCCCGTTACGGGCTGGAAAATCATCTCTCCGGTCAGGACCGCAGCAAATGGGATCAGGGGCTGGAGTTGTGGAAGGCAGAGGAAAAGGAAGCGATCCGGAACTGTCTGAGTAAGCGGAAAACGATATTTGATTTTTAAACATCCGGGAGCAGACCTCAGTCATAATCCTTATCGATCTCCGCGGGAGATTCGCCTTTTTCAAGGCGGGTGAGCGCTTCATTGGTGTCGGGAGGCAGCTCCCGGCCGGATTGCTGCTGGATCGTACGCATAACTTTCCCAAGCATTTGTGAACTGTCGTTTCCGGCAGCCTCTTCACTAAGCTGCTGCAGGCGGGCCTTTTCCCCAACAGCAACACGTATCGGGCGGATCTTCCGTCGGATCTCCGCCGACCCGCAATCCGGACAAGTCACCTCGGCTATGTCATAATCCGCATAGCTCAAAAATAAACTGAAAGGTTTTCCGCAGCTGTCACAAATATATTCATAAACCGGCATATCCGCTTCCTCACTCAGTAATTTTCATCAAAGCTCATCGATATTGGGCAGAGTTTTCCCAATCTCTATTATAATCAAGTGAAGGGGATTAAAACCATGGAAACTGAAGCATTCCGATATATCATTGAAGACCCGAAACCGCTGATCCTGATCATCTCCGGGTTATCCGGTTCCGGCAAGGACACTGTTATCAACCGGCTGAAGGAAATAGCCACCGTTGATTTTCATTTTGTTGTCACCTGCAACACCCGCAAAAAAAGGGAAGGTGAGATCGATGGACGGGATTACCATTTCATCACCAGAGAAAAATTTCTGGATATGATCAAAAACGGCGAGATGCTGGAACACTCTGTCGTCTATGATGATATGAAAGGTGTTCCCCGTTTTGAGATCGAAAAAGCGCTTGAACAGGGGAAAGATATTGTTTTGCGGCTGGATTATCAGGGAATGCGCAAGGTCAGAGAGGTCTATCCGGAGGCGATATCCATCTTCGTCATTCCTCCGGATGCAGAAGCCTGGATCAACAGGCTGCGCGCAAGAAACACCGACAGCGAAGAATCCCTGCAGCTGCGGATCAGGACTGCGGAAGAGGAATTGAAGAACATTGACAGCTTCGATTATGTTCTCATAAACAAAGACATCGATCATGCTGCCATGGATCTGCTCACTATCCTGCGGGCGGAACATATGCGCATCCGCAACAGAGCCATTTATACAGAATAAGTAAATTTAGAAATATGAGTGAAGAATACAATTCGGAAAATAATATTCAGAACGATCAGAATCCGGAAGAAAAAGCCCGCCAGCAGCGCATCGCCTTCCAAATGATCCAGGGAAAACCGATCGTGACCTATATCCTGATCGGATTTACAGCCTGTGTCTACCTTGCACAGACACTGACAAAATGGCAGTCGGGTGTCGATATTCCGCTGAATTTCGGAGCCAAACACAACGGCTATATCATCTATTACCACCAATATTGGCGGCTCATCACACCTGTTTTCCTGCATGCATCCATCACGCATATTCTTTTCAACATGTATGCGCTCTTTACGCTGGGTCCTTCACTGGAAAACTACTATGGGCATTTTGATTTTCTGCGTCTGTACCTGATCTGCGGATTCAGCGGAAACGTTTTCTCCTTTGTCTTTGCGCCCCGTGTACTTTCTGTCGGTGCCTCGACAGCTCTTTTCGGTCTCATAGGGGCACAGGCGCTGTTTATTTATAAAAACCGCCGCATTCTGAGGAATTATAAGGCCGCACTGCGTAATATCGCTTTCGTTCTGATAGTAAATCTGATGATCGGAATGAGCGGCGGGATCGACAATTGGGGACATCTCGGCGGGCTGGCAGGCGGACTGCTGCTGTCATGGATGTGCGGGCCGGAAATCGCTTTCGTCTTTGATGCGGATGAACAGAAGCCGAAAATGGTCGATATGGTTCCCCGTTCCAGACGGGAGATATCCTTTGCACTCGTTACGCTTTTCTTTGCTGCTTTTGCTTTCGCCTTTGCGGGAAGATGAGATCCTCACGCTTCATTATCATACACAGACATCGAAAGGCTGCCCAAAAGGAATCCCGTCCGATCGTTTTTCTGCGCGGGATCGGGTTAACGCTTCTGGGTGCGTTCCTCATTTTCCTGACAGCTGCCGGCCTTTACTATGCTTTTTTTACGCAGTCGCTTCCTTCCCTGACACGCTTCGAACAGCTTTATAAGAGCAGACCGGAGCCGACCCGTTTTTACGCACGGGACGGAGAAACGTTGCTCTTTACGCTTGCTTATGAGGATTTTTCATCTGAAGATCTCCGCCTGTGCGAAACAGAAGGAAAAGGCTGTTTCCCTCAAACTTTTCTTCAGGCGGCCCGGATCACACGTGAAACAGCTGTCGAACAGGGAGAAAAATATCCGCTGGCGGAAGAAATGGTTCGCAATGTATATGCGGATTATATTGCCGGGTCCCGCCATCCTGATTTAACCGCAAGGATGCTTGCCTATCAGGTTCAGCAGACCTTCGGAAAGGATAAGATCGAAACCTGGTACTACAATCAGGCATGGTTCGGGCAGATGGCTTTCGGATTGGACGCAGCGGCACATTTGTATCTGGATAAATCCGCTGACGAGCTGAATGATGCTGAATGTGTGCTGATGAGCGCGATCATCAATGCCCCGATGCTCAATCCGATCGACTCCAAAGGTGCCTTGCGTGATTTTTATCTCAGCCGGCTCGCCGACCTTCGGACTGCCGGGCTGTTCAGCGATGAACAGGCTGACGAACTTGCCCGCAGCAATTTCATCATCTTCGAACCGCCGCAATACACCAATGCTGCCGAACCTGACATCATAACCCGCAAAGCGCTGAACACCGCCATAAATTATTACGGCAGAGAAAAAGTGGAACACGGCGGATTGAAAATTATCACATCTGAAGATATTTCACTTCAGTCATACCTGCGCTGTGTAACATCACAGGATAACGAAGGAGAGGACACCGCCTGTCCGCTCTCTTCTTTGTATACCGGCGACAAAATTAAAACAGCAGCCGAAGCGCTGCGCACCGCACCGGTCAGTATCGCCGTTTTGGAAGTGAATACCGGGCAGATCCTTGCCGAGCTGGAAGCCGCAAAAGATGAAGGAAATTCCCGTCTCTATGAAACGGCGCTCCGGGCATATCCTGTCGGAACTTCCATGAATTACATCGCCGCTCTCACCGCCTTCAGCAGCGGCAGTTCACCTTCGACATTATTATGGGACCTTGAAACCTTTTATCCGCAGGGAACTGATAATGAAATATCAGAACCGTATCAGGGACCGATACAGCTGAGAGAGGCTCTGGCATCGGATCATCAAAGAGCCCTGAACGCCCATTTGCAGCGCTTCGGCAGCGGAGCGGTTCAGCGAAACGCGGCTCTTTTGGGACTGTCCGGAAGCGGCAGTTTTTCAGAAACAGATCTGCTTACCGTTGGGGAAAGCTGCACAGCCGAAGCGCTGGCGTATTCTTTGATCCCCTTTGCCGGTCTCGGTGAGCAGACAGGAAGTACTGCCGGCGGTTCGCTGCAGCCTGTCAGTATTCTGCGTGTCGAAACGGAAGAAGATGATTCAGAATTTTTCCGGACAGAGATCCGGAAAGCTTTGATCGCGGATAATCTTGCCTACCTGGTTCATAATGTTTTTTCCCGTCAGAGCGGCAGTCTCAGCCTCCCGGACCGGCCTTCAGCTGCAAAAATCGGAACGGTCAAAGGGGATCCCGGACGCTGGATCAGCGGATACACCACCGAAATCAGCTGCGCAATGCGGGTCGGCGACCCGCAGACAGCTTCTGCATTTGTGGCTGACGGTGATAAGGTTCTGGATACACTTGAGATCCTCTGGCAGTCGGTAATGGAAAAGGCTCATGAGGGGCGTAAAGTTTCCGGATGGGATGTTCCGGTCGGTATTTCGCAGGTAAAGATCTGCCTGCCTTCCGGTAAACTGCCAACCTCCGCCTGCAGGGAAACCATGACCGATGTCTTTCTGGCAGGGAATGAACCTTATGAATTTGATGAATACTTTGTCGAACTCCCGATAAACCGGGAAAACCGTATGCTGGCGACCCGCTTCACTGATCCTGATAAGGTCATCAATGAGATTTTCCTGAACCTTCCGAATGAAGCCTCGGAATGGGCTGCTGCTGACGGCATTGAAAAAATGCCCGCTGACTATGATCCCATTCGAAACGGATCGATGGCTGACCCGGGCATAATCATTGAATCTCCCGCCGCTTTTCAGAGCTTCTCCGGCAGCGGGAAAATCGATATAGTCGTCCGGCTTTCATTCTCCGCCGAAGCTGAATCTATGCAGGTCAGTCTCGGTTCCGGGATGTATCCGGATCACTGGGAAGAAGTTTGCAGCGGCGGCCCGCTTGAAAACGGACAGTGGATGCTCTGCTCCCTGGATCCCTCTTCCTGCGAGCCCGGTCTTTATGTCCTGCGTACCGCGTTTACGCTTCCCGATCAAATCTATCGCTCCGCTGAAACATATTTTCAAATAACCGGTGATATCGATTCAGAACGGAGCACACGGTGACAGGCACTTTGCTGCGGCGAAGCCCGCACAAAAAGCCTGTCATCCGTATTGCGTCCCCGTTTCTGATATTTGTGTAAAAATAATATTCAATCTGAAAAAACAGTTCTTTTCAATCCACCCCCTGCCAAAAATCACAATCGGTCGCCGTCTCTGCACCACGTTCCCTAATCTCTATCACTATCCCCCATATCCTATATCCTGAAAACTCTAAAATCAGGTTCCGAAATTGATCGCAAAATCTGGATTTAAAGGAATAAATCGAGAAATTTGTGATAATAATTGATTTTTTAAATTGAATAAGCTAAAATTTATACATGGAGATAAATATGTTGGTAAAGTTATCTGAACATGTATGGTATATGCCAAGAGAGGAAGAGCACTATCGCCCTGCGTTAGGCTATGTTTGCAGCGGGCCGATGAGTATGGTTATCGACACCGGCAACTCTCCTGAACATATTTCCGACATGTACGGCCATATCCGCGCACAGGGAATGCCGGATCCATCCTTCTCCATGGTGACCCATTGGCATTGGGATCATGTCTTTGGTATGGGCAGCTCTCCGGCCAAATCACTGGCAAACACACTGACAAATGAACGCCTCATCAACATGCAGCACTGGGACTGGTCCGACAGCGCATTAAACTCCCGCGTCGCAGCCGGTCTGGAAATTCCTGCCTTTGCGGAAAGCATCCGCAGGGAAGTTCCCATGCGTCATTCATTTAAAGTGACTTCAACAGATATCGCCTTTGACACCCGCATCAACATCCGTCTGGAAGATATTCCGATTGAGCTGCATCATGTCGGCGGTCCTCACAGCGAAGATTCTACAGTCGCTTTTATTCCCTCCGATAAAGTTCTCTTCCTGGGAGACTGTTACCGTGAAGATATCTACACCGGCGGCGGAGCCATCCGCCTCAGTGAGTTGAAACTCCTGCTCAAACGTCTGGAGACTTTTGACGCGGAATGGTTTGTTCCTTCTCATGAGGATCCTTATAAAAAGAAGGATTTCATGAAAAAGATGAAGGGAATTGTTGAAATAGGAGAAATCGTCGGCAATATTGATGAACTCAGTGAAGGCAAAGCCGCCCTGAAACAAGCCCGGAACCGTGAACTTACTGAAGATGAAGTGTACTATGTGGAACGTTTTGTCACCGGCAACCGTTACGCCTTCATCCATACCAAATTCGTCCCGCCTGCAGAAGATATTCCTTCGGCCTGAAATTAATTCAGGAAAGCCCTTATTTTCCGGTTTTCACTGATAACTGATTTTAAAATTCCAACGCATTTCTAATAATTTATATGTATTATTAATAGGTCAGCTGAAAACTGCTTATAATATCTCGTATGCTTTGGTGCAGGAAAGAAGGAAAATATGGAATATCAGGATTACTATCAGACATTGGGTGTCTCAAAGAACGCGACCGAAGCTGAAATTAAAAGTGCTTACAGAAAACTCGCGAAAGAATACCATCCGGACCACAACCGGGGGAATAAAGACGCGGAAGAAAAATTTAAAGCTATTAACGAGGCTTACGAAGTATTAAAGGATAAAGAAAAGCGTGCCCGCTATGATCAGCTGGGCTCCTCATACAAACAATGGGAACAGAACGGCGGCAATGCAGCCAACTATAACTGGAGTGAATGGTTCTCCGGCACTCCGGGCGGCGGCCGGACTGCTTATACAACTTCGGGAGATTTCAGCGGATTTTCCGATTTCTTCTCCCAGATTTTCGGCGGTATGGGCGGCATGGGCGGTATGGACGGCTTTGGTTCTGCCGGGACCCGCAGAACCTACACCCGCCCGCGCTCCCGTGTACGCACAGTGGAATACGATACACATGTCACACAGCCAAAAGCGCAGGAAATCACCGCTCAAATCACGCTGGACGAAGCTTTCCACGGCTGCAAACGACAGATCAGCATGGGAGACCAGAAAATCGAAGCGAACATTCCCGCGGGCGTAAAGGATGGGACGAAGATCCGTCTTTCCAGGGCCTTCAATTCCAACGGGATCATGGTTGACCTGATCATCACCGTCAATGTACCGGATAAGGAAGGCGCCTTTGAACGGGTCGAGGACAACCTTTATGTCGATGTGCCAGTAGATCTTTATACAGCGGTACTGGGCGGAGAAGCCGTGGTTCATTCAAAAGACGGAAACTATGCGCTGAAAATTCCCGCCGGGACACAGCCGGATCAGCTTATCCGTATGACCGGCAAGGGAATGCCGAAACTGAATCAGAACGGAGCCCGCGGAGATCTCTTCGCACGGATACGCGTTTCTTTACCTCGCAATCTGAACGCTCATCAAACCGAGCTGTTCAAAAAATTGAGAGATAATGAGTAATAAAAACGATGAAAATAAAATAAAAATAATTCCGTTGGGCGGTCTGGGGGAAATAGGCCGCAACATGACGGTTTTTGAATATCAGGGGAAATATCTGATTGTCGACTGCGGGATCCTTTTCCCGGACAATAACATGATCGGGGTTGATTACATCATCCCCGATATGCAGTTTTTGAACGGGAAAAGCGATCAGGTCGCTGGAGTGATCCTCACTCACGGTCACGAAGACCATATCGGCGCCATTGCTTATCTTTTTGACACAATTGAAAATGTTCCGATTTATGCCACCCCGCTGACGGCCGCCATGACCGAGGTCAAGCTTGCAAAAGGCGGGCGGCTTTCAAAAACCACGATCAACGTAAAACAGGCCGGCGATTGCTTTGATGCCGGTCCGTTTCATATTGAACTGATCCATATGTCCCATTCCATTCCGGACAGCGTCGGTGTGGCGATCGAAACCCCTGCCGGGCTGATCGTGATGAGCGGGGATTATAAATTTGACCAGACGCCCATCGATCACTGGCCTTCCGATTTTGCAAAACTCGCAGAGCTTGGAAAGCGCGGCGTGCTGGCACTGCTGAGCGACTCCACCAACGCCGAGCTTCCCGGTAATACGCCTTCGGAAATGGAGATCAACCGTAATTTTGAAGCGGTATTTTCCGAAGCCAAAGGCCGCATTATCATATCGAGCTTTGCGTCTCTGATCTCCCGGCTGCAGCAGGTCTCAACCATTGCCCACCACCACAAACGCAAAATCTGCATCGTGGGGACAAGCATGGTGGACAACGTCAACCTGGCGCAAAAGCTGGGTTATATCGACATTCCGGAAGATGACCTCATCCCGCTGGACCGGGCACTGAGTCTGCCGGATAAAGAGGTGCTGATCCTCTGCACCGGCTCCCAGGGAGAAGAATCCTCCATTCTCGGACGGCTCTCCCGCGGGAAATACAACGCTTTCTCTATCAAAAAGGGAGACACTATCATTCTGTCTTCATCCCCGATCCCCGGCAACGAGGAAAATATTTCCGCGGTCATCAATAAGCTTTACCGGCTGGGTGCTGATGTCATCATCAACTCTGTACTGTCCGTACACGTCTCCGGGCATGCCTGTCAGGAAGAAATGAAGCTGCTGATGAACCTGGTACGCCCGAAATACCTGATCCCGGTGCACGGTGAAACGCGTCACCTGATTGCTCAGGCGAAGCTCGCAAAAAGTGTCGGTATTCCCGAGTCCAATATCGTTGTCACTGAAGACGGGCAGACCCTGATCTTCAAAGACGGCGAACTGAAGCTTGGTGATAAAGTCCCGGCTTCCTACGTGTTTGTAGACGGTAAGGGCGTCGGTGAAGTTACCGCGGATGTGATGCGCCAGCGCGAAAACCTTTCCGAATCCGGGATCGTCATCGTCACACTGCTGCTGGACAAAAAGACCAACGGTCTTATCAAGGAACCGCAGTTCGTCTTTTCCGGCGTGACCAATGAAGAGGACCTGGTCCAGGCGGAAGAACAGATCAAACGGCAGGTCATTGAACACTGCGCAAAGAACATGCATACCCGCACAGAGGAACAGCTGCAGAAAGATATCATGCAGATCGTGCGGAAAAACTTCTTCTCCACCATCGACCGTGCTCCCTGGACATTCGTCAATATTTACAGTATCTGAATATGAGTAAACTGTTTAAAGAGCAGATCAATACAAAGAATGAAATCAATACCTTTGAACTTGCTGATGAGGGTATGAACTGTCTTACAAAACATTTTGGTATTGTCGGTGCTGAAGAATTTATCGCGATGGTACTGCGGGAAAAGCCTGATTATACAAAATGGCGTGAGACATATTATGATGCGATGGCACCGGATGAATTCCATCAGAAAGCAGTCGCTTACGCCAAAGAACATCCTTATACCGGAAAAGCAGAAAGACTATGATAACCTTCGTACTGAGGTCAGATCCATAAATCAGATCTGACCCCGGTAATAATTTTTTTACTCTCGCTCCTGAATACAAAAGGCAGCATATAAAGGGACCGACTGGATATCGTTTTCAAAACCAAAGTTTTTGGCTGAAATTCTTATAGACCGGGCAGGAGCAAACAGTTTCACATAATCGGCAAGACTGGAAGATGAAACATTTGCTCCGCTTTTTACTTCGATGGGGATCAGCTTTCCCTGAATCGGTATAATAAAATCTATTTCTTTCGTTCCCTTCAGCTGCTTATACAATTCAGTCGGGGGACATGCGTGAGCATGCTCAGCGCGTGTCCCCCGACTGAATTAACCGGGACGCGGGAATCTCTTTCGCTCCCAGCTGACGTTTATTCCGCGTCCCTGCGAAGCACTCCCTCCCGATGGTTTTTTAAAATTATAATTTGCGGCAGCTCCGGTGCTGCAAATTCTAAAACTGGTATCTGATGAAATTACAAATTCATCAGTATCCGGACCGTACTCATCATAATACTGGTATCAGCCTGTTCGATGCGTCCCTCATCACTCAGCGCAGCCAGCTCCGGATCAAGCGGAAGCCGTCCAAGCAGCGGGATACCATTCTCGACCGCGGCTTCCGCGGAGTGGCTCTTGCCGAACAAAGCGATATCCTCTCCGCAATGCGGACACTTCAGATAGCTCATGTTTTCAATGATCCCGATGATCGGGACATTCATCATCTTTGCCATATTGATTGCCTTGGTAACGATCATCGAAACCAGATCCTGCGGGGTCGTGGCAATAATGATGCCATCCAGTTTGATGGACTGGAATACCGTCAGCGGCACATCACCGGTTCCCGGGGGCATATCAATAAACATAAAGTCCACATCGCCCCATTTGACATCCTTCCAGAATTGCTGGATCAGCCCCGCCACAACAGGACCGCGCCAGATAACCGGATCCGTTTCTTTTTCCACGAGCAGGTTCAGGGACATCACCTTGATGCCGCCTGTGGTTTCCACCGGATACATGTACTTGTCATCCGCCACCGCGCGCTCAGTCAGACCGAACATCTTCGGGATCGAAGGTCCGGTAATATCCGCATCCATCAGGGCGGTCTTTTTACCGGCACGGTTCGCCGCACAGGCCAGCAAAGATGTCACCATGGACTTCCCGACGCCGCCCTTGCCGCTGACAATACCGATCACCTTTTTGATGTCGGATGCTTCATTCTGCGGAACCAGCAGATTCTGTGGTTCCGTTCGTGAACCGCAGTTTTTACTGCAGCTCGAACAATCATGATTACAATCGCTCATTTTATCCTTATTCTACCGGTACCTGTTCAGAACTGAGCACACGTTGACCGGCACTTTGCAGCGGCAAAGCCCGCACGAAAGGCCTGTCATCCGTGATGTGTCACCCGGTCCTGAACAGATACTTCATTGTAATAATAACGATCAGCCTGCGGCTAAATCAATGACAGCGCCATTCCCATCATATCCGTGAACTTGGTTTCCCGTTCTTCCGCGGTGGTAATTGCCGGGTTTTCACCGAACACAATATCGGAAATAGTGAGAATTGCCAGTGCTTTCTTTCCCGCAACGATGGCATTGGTATAAAGAGCCGCGGCTTCCATTTCAACAGCCAGAATACCGAAGTCTCTCCATTTCTTTGAATCATCAGGGTTCCCGTAAAAAGGATCGCTTGAAAGGATCGGACCGACACGATAGCGCAGCTGATGTTCTTTTGCGTAGGCAACGGACTTCTCGATCAGTTCATAGTCTCCGCAAAGCGCCGGAGTGCCCGGCAGATGCAGAAAACCGGGGTAATTGGAATTGGTCGCTGCTGCCTGTGCGATCACAATATCATAAAGCTGCAAATCATCGGCAAAAGCTCCCGCGGAACCAATGCGGATGATCTGATCCACATCATAGAAATTGAACAATTCATAGCTGTAGATGCCGATAGAAGGCATACCCATTCCGGAACCCATTACGGAAACCTCTTTCCCGTTATAGGTACCGGTATAACAAAACATGTTGCGGACTTTGTTGACCAGCTTTGGATTTTCCAGGAAATTTTCTGCAATATATTTTGCGCGCAGCGGATCGCCCGGCATCAGGACAGTCTTTGCAATTTCGCCCTTTTTCGCGCTGTTATGCGGGGTCGGTGTAGTTGACATTGTTTGCTCCTTCTTTTCGATTTCATGACGTGTCAGCGGGATACTGCCCCGATAACACTCCTGAAAGTATTATAACGCATTTGGGAAAAACCTGCCCAAACTCACGTGTAAGGCAAAAGCAGAGGCATAAAAAAGGAGCTCTCCGGAAAGAGCCCCTTTCTCTTCAAACTATTTCTTACCGGTCAGCCGCTGACCGGAATTAGAATCATCAATGCGACTTATCGCTTTCCAATACTGTACCGGCGGCACGGTTGGCTTCCGCTTCGGCAACCAGCTCTTCGTAATCAGCCAGGTTATAGCTCTCGTTGTAAGGTGTCGGCAGCAGGCCTTCATTGATGTATTCAATGATCTCGGCACGGCGCGGATCATCCTCACTCAGGTCAACACCGGTGATCTTCCAGTTGTTGTTGACCGTCGGTTCCACCGGGGAATTCTCGCTGAAGTAAGCCACGATCATGTCACGGATGGAATTGGAGGATTCCCATTCACGCTTGCCTTCCGCCAGGTTCTGAGCCTTAATACCGGAGGAATAGCGGTAATTGTTGACAGCCAGCGTCAGGATCTGGTCATCAGCAAGCGGCTCGCCATGGAACATGACGTTTTCGATACGTTCACCCTTCGGCATGGAGAGGTTGATCTCGTAATCGACGCCCTGGAACATATCATAGAGATAGCCCGGATATTCCGGATCGAAGGAGATGTTGATATCGCCCGGCTCCCACTGGTTATAGCACTCGGCTGCCCATTCCATGTACCCCTTCAGTTCCTCACCGGTGACGGTCATGCGGTAAAGGGTATTATCGAATTTGTAGATATCGAAGATGTTCCCATAGTTGATGTTCCCTTCCGGCAGGTCGCTGGTGTCCTTAAAGAGCGCGCAGGCAGTCACATCAGCACCGGACTCGGCCAGCTGGATATCCAGGATCAGGTCCATGACCGGGGTATCCTGCAGCTTGCCTTCCGGCAGACCGAGGATCTCGTTTTCCGGCTGGAACTTTGCGGTGGTTACGCCAAGCGGTTCATAATCTTCAGCATCTGCACCGCTGCCGCCGCCAAAGATAAAGGCGATGGTCTTTTCATGCAGGTCTTTCACGGACGGGATCTCGCGGATCTCTTCGCTGGGTTCGTAGTCAGCCATGTCAACGACGGTGGTTTTAATATCCTCGATTTCATGATCCGAGTTAAGAGTAACATCAATACGGGCAATTTCACGGCCGGAGTTCCGGACACCGACAATGGGCGTTCCATCGATCTCATCATTGACTGTGATGTGCATGTGGGCAACCTGCAGAATATCGACTTCCGGATTTTCTTCAACGATCGTTTCACCCGCGTCAGAACCGCCGTCCTCATCAAATTCGGCATACTGACCCATATGAGCGGAAACCAGGATGATGTCAGCCTGATCGCCGATCTCTTCAATGGCCTTTTCCACAGCATCACTGCCGGCTTCAAAAATGGTTTCATCAATACCCTGTTTGCCGCCATCCCAAATCGGAATATCAGGAGTGCAGACACCGATGACAGCCAGTTTAACGCCGCCGCGCTCGATGATGGTCCAGCCTGCTCCGGTCACATAACTGCCGTCCGCATTCAGGACATTCTGTCCCAGCACCGGGAATTTAGCCTGACCGAGGATTTTATTCATGGTGTCAATGCCCCAGTTGAATTCATGGTTACCGACGGTCATCGTGTCAAATCCCATGTAATTCATGGCATCAATAACCGGATGCGGTTCATCCGGGTTTTTGTTGGCAAGGTCATCTGTCATGATAGTACCCTGGATATCATCACCCGCATCAACCAGGAAAACGATCGGATTCTCTTCACGGACCTGTTTGATATAGGTATACAGCCGGGCCATGCCATTGTTGGCGGTTTCAGCATTATCCTCGTAGGAGTAACTCCAGACATTACCGTGTAAATCGGAGGTCGCGAGAATCACGACATGGATGTCATCATCATCCGCAAAGGCCATCGCCGGAATTAATGCGGCCAGCATGGCAACAGCCAGTAACAGAATCAAAGACTTATGGATATATTTCATATAAACGACTCCTTTCAAAAAGTGAACAAAAAATCCCGGAAATGGGATTGACAATCATTACATTTATTATAATCGTTATTAATTAACTTGGCAATAATCAAAAATCAGGGACTTTCAGAATTCAAAGGAATTCAGACAGACAAAGGAGAAATATAATGAGAAGAATTTTTGAACTTATGATGCTAATCATCGTCTTTGTCACCGCAGCTGCTGCCGTCTGCGCGCAGACGCTCACCGCACCCATGCTGGAAGAAGGTGACGGGCTGGAGATAGATAAGCTGCAGGAATACCGCGGAATGGCATGGGACGCATGGGCGGAGAGCATGGCTTCTGAAGAAGCACTGCAAATCGAAGATGATATATATGCCTTTTCCTATGATGATGTGGCGATGCGCTTCACGGTACAGATCTTCGGTGAAACACCGGAAGACGGTTATCCGCTCTACATCGCCCTGCACGGCGGCGGTTACGATGACACGGGAGAAACGAATGATTCCCAATGGGAAGACATGCAGACCTACTACACAGAGTACCTGGAAAACGCTGTTTATGTGGCAGTCCGCGGTATACGGGACACCTGGGATACACATTTCAATCCGGAATCCTACCCGCTTTACGACCGGCTGATCGAAGACATGATCCTTAATGCGTACGTGGATCCCAACAGAGTATACCTTACAGGTTTCTCCGCCGGCGGTGACGGAGTCTATGCGGTCGGAGCCAGGATGGCGGACCGTTTTGCCGCGGTCAATATGTCTTCAGGCCATCCGAATGGCATCAGCATGGTGAATTTTTACCATCTGCCTATCCAGCTGCAGGCCGGAGAATATGATACAGACTACGATCGGAACACTGTCACAGCGGAATACGGGATGCTGCTGGACGAACTGCAGTCGGAATATCCGGACGGCTATGAACACCGGACACTGATCCACAGGGACCGGGGACATAATTATGAGGACTATGACCGGGAACCTGTTGAAGTGTATTCCGATATCTACGGCTATCTTTCCGGAGAAAACACCGGCACGGAGCAGGTGAACAGCTACGCACCGGATTGGCTTGATGACCATGTCAGGAACCCACTCCCCGAGTCGATCCGCTGGGATCTTGGGACCCGCGCGGACCTGCGGGAAACGGATGCCTTCTATTACCTTTCAGCGGACAAAGACACACAGGGACTTATCCAGGTCTATCGGGACAGCAATTTCATCCTGCTCGCACCGGAAGATCTCGATGGAGATTTCAAAATTTATTTCAACGAGGACATGATCGACTTTTCGCAGCCTGTCCATTTTGAGATTGCGGACAGAGGTGAACTTGATGTAATGCTTATTCCGGAAGAATCCTGGCTGACCTTCACCACCTTTGACCGTGGTGATCCTAATTACCAGTTCGAGGCCGCCGTATCATACAGCTGGCTGCTGGAGAATATGGTTATGGCTGTTCCGTAATTCTGAATGGTTCATACAGCCTGTCATCAGTCTGGATATGAACGAGACCGATTACAAAGATTTTTGAGACAGCATATTTCAGAAATTATTACACTACAGGATCGATTGCAATGAATTTATTACATGACCGTTTAAAAAAGACGGGCACACAGGCCATAAATGAGATAACAGCACAAGTCGCCGTCCTTTTCAGTATTATTGTTTTTCTCATAGCTGTGATCCGCAGCACAGCGACCGGCATCACCTATGATGAAGCCTATACCTATATTGCCATTACCTCCGGGAATATGCTGGATCCTCATTTTCTCAAAGAATTGTTCAGCGGCAGCTGGGCTATCGCGAACAATCACTGGCTGAACACTTTTTTGATCTTTTTCATTGACCGTTTTGCCAATGATTATTTCAATGAGTTCATCATCCGGATCCCATCCCTGTTTTTTTATGCAGTCTACCTGACCGCTGTTTGTAAATATTACAAAAAGGGCTTTTATCCATTCCCTGTCATGATTTTCCTCATAGGAAACTATTACCTGAATGAGTTTTATGGATTGGCAAGAGGCTATGGGATGGCAAATACCTTTGTCTTCCTGCTCTGCATGAACATGATCCATTGGGAAAAATCGGCGTATCGTGAAATGAAATATCTGAACCTGGCTATGTTCTGTGCTATGGCAGGTATATTCTCCAACACGATCGTTCTGCTCCTTTATCCGGCTGTCGGACTATTGTGCCTTTACAGGCTGATTGAGAACAAACAATTCCGGAGCTTTATAAAAAAAAGCGGGATCGTTTTTATCATATTTCTTCTCTTCTCCGCATTAATGACTTATTACCATTTTTGTGTGACAGCCGAAGGGAAACCCCTCGTAACAGGATACAGCGCCGGTTTCTTTGAATGTTTCGTCAAAGGCTACCTGGGCATGTTTATCTCAAAGGAGAGATTTCTGACAATATCAGCCATTGTCTGTACCGTTTGCTTTTTTCTTGCTGTATTCATCTCCGGAAAAAAGCTTAAAAACGCCGATTTCACCCTGATGATGATCATTTTTATCATCACAAATCTCGTTTTACAGGCAATTTTCCATAAAGGGTATATCGTAAGCAGAATTCTGCTGCCCTTTTATGCCTTTATGGTTCTCGCAGCCGCAGAAACCTTTTCTACAGCTATCTCCCAATTCTCAAAGAACCGGATGGGCGGCATTTGGAAATACGGGAAGGTGTTCCTCTCGGTATTTCTCTGCATTTGCTGTATTTTTTTATTTATAAAAAAGATCAATGTTCATAAAACACGTGATTGGAGCGACAATTACAGATACAGATATGCGGAAGTCGGAGAGCTGATCACCGGGAAACCCTACACCAAAGGCCTTGGCCCGCACCAGGTGTTTTATGAAGGGAAATATGATCTGATTCGAAAAGAATATCTGCTGATGCAATTGGAAGAAACACCGATACCTCAATCTGATAATTAACCGGCTGTCTCAAACAGCTTTTCCCAGCCGATTAAGCAGAATATATATTGTATTTTCGCACAGAATTCAAAATCATTTGTATTTTCAACCCTTTTTTTATAGTAAAATTAAAGCAAATCTGGTAAAAAATTAAAGAGGTCCTTTCTCATGAAACAAAAAATTCAAATCGTTATCCTTACCGCCGGTTATGGCTCCCGCCTGCGCCCGCTGACCTGGTCCAAACCGAAACCGCTCGTCGCTATTGCCGGGAGAACTTCCCTGGATTATCTGCTGGATGAATTTAAAGACCTGAGCAATGACTGGGAACCCGAATACATCTTCGTGATCTCTCCCAATGGCTGGTCCATCAAGACATACATGGAAGAAAATTATCCGGATCTGAACTGCAAATACGTCGTTCAGGAAGAAATGAAAGGCCAGTCCCACGCCATTTACTGTGCAAAGGATCTGATCGACAGCCCGATGATCATGACCTTCGCTGATACCCTGATCCATGTAGACCTTTCCGTCCTGAAAAATGAACAGCGCGATGGTCTTGCCTGGTGCCAGTATACCGAAGATCCCCGCCGCTTCGGCGCTGCCGTTCTGGATGAGACCGGCCGTGTGAAGCATTTCATCGAAAAACCGCCCACGATGGAACACAAGATGGTCATCGTCGGCTTCTACTATTTCAAGGACGGCCGCAGGCTCATCAGTGCCATTGAAGAACAGATCGAAAAGAATATCTCCCTGAAGAACGAATTCTACATTGCCGACGGTATCAACATCATGCTGGAACGCGGAGATGATTTCGGTATTCAGGAAACCAACGCCTGGGTGGATGCCGGCGTCCCGGGAACCGTGATCTCCACAAACCGCTTCTTCCTCGAACAGGGCAATGATAACTCCGCTGAAGCCGCAAAGCGTGAAGGCGTCGTCATCATCCCGCCGGTTTATGTGGATCCCACCGCTGTTGTGGAACGCTCCGTAATCGGTCCGTATGTCTCCATCGCTGCCGGGTGTAAAGTAGTCAACTGCGTGCTGCAGGATACGATTCTCGACAAACGCACCAGCATCTCCGGCCTCGTCGCCCATGAAACGATGCTGGGCGCGGATGTGGACGTTACCGCCACCGACCGCAAGCTGTTCCTCGGCGATAACTGCAAAGCGGAGCTTTAGG
>CACYHU010000031.1 GCA_902774215.1 uncultured Chloroflexota bacterium | reverse complement strand
TTTATTGAACGGAAAGTAGCTTAGTAATTGCTGGCCGCTGAGCAGCGCCGAGTGGCCGCTGGAAAACGCTCCAGTGGCCGCTCGCCTCCGCAAAATGCAATATGATGCTGATTTTTTACATTCGCTTATGTTACTCTTCATTTTCAAACGAAATAACATCATAAAGCTGCCTTTCATAAGAAAGAACAGTATTGATTCTCCATCCTAACTCAATAGCCAACTCCCCAACAGAAGGATTCCTTCCCAGTTTCTGAGTGAGTTCTTTTTTCATTTTCCTGTATTTTTGAAGTTTCCCATTACTATAGGATTTGGATCTTCCTCCGATATTGACATCACGGATTCCTGACAAAATAGCCTTCTGAACACAGCAAAAGGCATATGTAAGGAACTTTGTATTTTTGGATGGATCATAAGTCTGCAGCGCTTTCAGCAGACCCTGATACCCATTCTGAACCATATCTTCCTGAGTCAAGACGGAATTTCTGGAGTAATAATTACATTTTTGAGCGATCCCGGAAACCAGAGGCGCAAAAGCCTCGCAGACTATTTTCTCAATTTGTTTCTTTTCTTCTTCTGAAGCATTTTTATAACGGTCGATCAAGACCTCGTGAGAACTCTTTTCTTCCATATCATCAGCCTCCGAAAATCTTCTTTCCAACAATCTTGACAACCGGCAGCAATACCACAGCCAGCACAAAAAAAATCAGTGATCCGATAACATTAGCTGCCTGCCTGCTGATCTTGTTCCCTTCCCCGGCTCTAGTAAAAAGCTCATAATACGCGCCTCTTCTGAAAAGGTTTATCCCAAGAAGAACCATGAAAACAATGTATGTTATTTCAACCGCGAGTGCCCCCAATCCGGACATAACGCCTGATATAGCGTCTTTCTGATGAACCGTGTTTCTGGAAAAAAAGAATCTTTTCATAGTAATCTCCCCGGACTAAAAATTGACATAGGCGAGGTCGCACACACCGAAAAGGTACCAGCACATACAGAGGAATGCTCCGGTAAAGCAGATACCATAAATAACATCCGGAAGTATCCGGAGAATTTGTTTCGCGGTGTGAATTATCTTTTTCGACATTGTCAGTCCTTTTCAACCATCAGTTTACAAATCCGGATTTACGAAGCTCGAAAAAAAATCCCGGCACATCAAATGTGTCGGGATAACCAAATAAAAAGGAGAATCAGAGATTATTATACAAATCACTCTTCAGATTTTTTCTGCTCTGCACCTGTTCTCCTTTTACGAAACAGGACAAAAGAACTTGCACCACCGCAGATGATAAACAGAGAGAACAAGCCAATCAGGACAGGCATATTGGTGTCATCGCCCGTATATGGGAGCTGGGTGGTATGAGTATAAACACATTGCTGGGAGCCTGTAACCGTATTGGACTCGATCTGATACGCCGGGATATTACCGGCAGAATTTACAGTCGCTGAGGCACTGAAGGACAGTGTCTGACCATTGCGTTTCTGATCATTATCAGCGGTTTTCGCTTCACAGATGAACCCGATCGCTCCCGCTCCATGGCCGAAGTTTTCAAACTCATATGAAGTACCCCTCTGTTCTGCCGGAATATTCGCAAATTCTGTATTAGCAGATTTTTTGACAGAAGTAATCTCACAGTCATATGAAGTTCCGCCCCAGGAGATCTTCCCTGTAGTGACGGTGATCTTTTTTGCAGCGGAATGGCTGTCAATATCGATCATTCCCCTGAACTTCAGCGTGTCTCCGGCATCAATACAGGCCGGATTCAGGTTCGCAGCAGTTATAACAGGGTTTACATCCGGACAAACAGGCTTTTCCGCAATATCGGAATCCGTCACAGCAGGCTGAGCAGGACATCCGGAGGATTCGGAGAATGTTCTTGCGCTTGCAGTAATCAGTACGGCATATGTTCCTCCCGGCAGAATTTCCGGGATATCTTCGGGAATTACCTCATAAACACCCTGAAGACTGCCGCCAACGGGGATGCTTTGCGGATTAACATCAATGGTTTCCGACCGGACAACCTTGCCATTGACAATTACATCAAACTTCACGCTGACATTGCAATAAGCGGCAGAGCCAGGATTTGAAATAACATAATCAAACCGGTCAGGAACAGGATCGCCCGAGTAAACATGGCATTCTCCCGCGGTGTTAATGTCAGCATTGATAGCAGGCTCCTCGACACAGACCAGAACCAGCGTCTCTTGGCCGGCTCCAGCAGCCGGTTCTTCCGAACAGACATTTCCATTCTGAATATAACCTTCCGCACTGAAGCTTACCGGATAAAACCTGCCGTTTGCTCTGCCCTTATAGAATGCCGTGACCAATGCGGACTGTCCGGATTGGAGACCATTGATAGTAAGGATATTTCCGTCAGTTGTGATTCCGTTGTACTTGAAAACAGCTCCGGATGGACCGGTGATCACTATTTTGCAGAAATCTGTGTTTCCGGAATTGGTCACGGTAATTGGAAATTCATCAGGAGTATCCGACTGTGGATCAGAACACTGTGACGGGATCGTAAAATCAAGATCAAGGCCTGGGGTCTTGTCACAGATGTCCATATCAGCGGTTGATTCTGTCTGAATCGCTTCAACGCATCTGCCATTCTGATCTGTAAATCCTATTGCGGTGAAATTCACGGAATAGGATTCCCCTGTAAGAGATTCCGGTTTGTAGTCAAAAATGATTCGGACAGTCTGACCTTTCTTCAATTCAGATAAAACCGCCTTGTTTCCCGTTGATGTGTATGAGGAATTGGCGGAAATTACAACACTTCCTGTGGGACCTTCAACTTCGACCTTACAGAAGTCCGTATCTCCCGTGTTTTCAACGATCACAGTAAATTCGTCTAGCTCCTCAGTATCAGGATCGGAGCAGTCGGATGGCATTTCGATGCTCAGATCAATACTAGGGTTAGGCGTCGGAGTCATGGTAGGCGTAGAAGTAGGTATAGATGTTTTCGTAGCAGTAGGCACAGATGTTTTCGTGGCTGTAGGTGTGAAAGTGGATGTAGGTGTTACAGGCGTACGGGTAACAGTCGGTGTAAACGAAGGAAGTGGTGTCTGGGTAACAGTTGGAGTGAAAGTAGGTGCGGGAGTACGCGTTGGCGTTTTAGTGGGCACTTTGGTAGGAGTTGGCGTCGGTTCAGAGCATATCTCGATCTGACCGAATGCGGTAGCATGCGCGGAACCGCCGTTGGATGCGCAGGAATTGGATGAAACCGTGAAGTTTACCCTGTGAGAGCTGCCCGCTGAAAGGCTTGCGTTTGAGAGATCTTCCTCAAAGATCACAGTGATATAGTCCTCAGTATAAATCGTCTGGTTATAAACAAACGGAGCGGAAGATGCTGTGCTGTTCTTCAAATGAAATGTCCCCGGTCTATCCGCGGATACAGTAGTCTTGCAAATGTCTGTGCTTCCGGTGTTATCAATACGGATCTCATAAACTGCTTTTTCCGCATTGCGTTTTACACATGAAGAATTCGGTTTTACTGTCGCGCTGACACCAGTTTCGCCAGTGGGTGCGTAGCATCCATATTTGTCTGCATAAGCATTGGTAGATTGAACCTGGATCCCGTTATCGGCTGTAAGCTTGAACTCGAATCGCTTGTATTGAGTATAGTCAGCAGGCGGATTATCGAATTCTGACTCAAAAACCGCGGTAACACAGGTGTTAACAGGCACCGGACCGTATGAAAATGAGGAGGATGGATTCTGGATCGGCGTTGAATTGGAACTGCCGAGGGTTGGTGTTCTTCCGGAAGTAACAAAATAACTGACGAATTTACCGGTATGGTTTACCGGCGAATAAGTCACGCTGTTATAATCTCCGCCACCGTCATTACAGGCGGATACATACATTCCCGCGGATCTGTCGCTGAGTGCGATGCATCCGGAAGAAACACAGTCAACATTGAAATTCATATGCCAGGAAACGGACTGTTCGCCCAGCAGACGGTTCCCGGTCTGTTTCTTATCTTTTTCAGGTTGGCTGTCGGCTTTTGAGTCCTTTTTCTCTTCACTAACAGGCTCGTTCAGATCCGGCTGCTGTTCTTCCTCTTCGGATCCCAGGTTTTCTGTCCCGCAGGAGCCATCTGGAGCCTCACATTTGTATTCTTCAGTACCGGTAATTTTCGGGACATCTAAATCATCTGACTTCTGCTCCGCCTCGGAATCCGATTCATCATTGGCTGCGGAGGCAGGCTCTGTTCCGGCAAATGCTCCAGATACTGCCGTCTCCGATGTCAAGTCCATCGTTTCAGATTGTGACTGAGCGAATGGAGCAAGCGCTGTCAGGAGCAGGGTCAGGACAAACAGAATTGTAAATACAGAAATTCTTTTTCTCATGTCTTTTTCCTTTCTTTTTTGATTGGGACATGATACAAAAAGAAGCCTGAAGTGAGAAATTTTCCGAAACTGTCTTGGAAATACTCTAGTTAGAAATACTTATTGTTATTTTCACATCCTGTTTGATTGTATTTTTTTGTATGATCTGACCCAATAACTTGAAAAGGGGAATGAAATGATCCGAACAAAAAAACTTGAGAAGTATTTATATCCTGCAGTATGGGCAGCATCCATCCTGGCGTTTCCGCTGCCTGTTTATGCCGAAAGTGAGCTCGCTAAACAGGTCCTGAAAGCTGTATCAAATGTTTCGGATGCTATTGTGACCATTCTTCTCGGCCTGATCGTCCTGATTACAGTCATATCTCTGGTCAGGAGCGGATTATCTGCGCAGATCAGCACACAGTTTCAGAAGAAATATGGATTGTCAAGGGAAATAATCATGGTACTGGAGACGGTTACGATTTTCGTTTTGGCAATTATCGCACTTCCGGTCCTCAAAAAAATCATGAGAATAGCCATCTCTAAAGCAGGATCCCAATCAACAATGCTGGGAGGCGACTTCCATATGCCAAATTTTTAGGTCGCTTTCGAATACTAAGCGCAAACAATTGACCCGATAGCTGTCACACTAACATTATTTGCAGTAACCCTATTCAGACATTCTTATTTTTTCACGTTTGGATCTTCGTAAATCCCCGGAAAAACACGCTCGGGGGATTTACGAAGAGAACATTTACTTGCCTGTTTCAAGCTCCTGTCGGCAAATAATATGCCGGAGTCATTTCCTGCGGTACCTTCCATCCGTTCAGAGAAATGATGTCAAGAAGTCTGCTGGCTTCTGAAAATTTCCAGGTCCCGACATGCTGAAATCCGAACTTTTCAAGGGTCCTGATCTGTTTTGGGGTAGTGAGCCCTTGAGATCGTCTGCTAATAAGCTGGTCGAGAATCATTTTTGCCATTCCTTTATTCTGTACTTCAGATGCTGATATCCCAAATTTCTCTAATAAATCCAATTGTTTCTGCGTTGCCGGCGCCATTTCAGAAAGATACATCGGTTCATAATTCAGCAATTCAAGCGACATGATTGATTGCGCGAACTGCATGGGGTCTACCAGTTTCTTCTGTCGGTTTCTCATCTCACTCAGCTGCTTTGCGAGGGCATTTTCCCGCTCTACAATAACTTCTTTTTCCGCCGCTTCTTCTACTTCAAGCAGGTCGTATATTTGGTCATCTTGCCACAGTTTTTCGTTAATCCTTGCCGCAATTTTTTCGTCCTTGCTTATCAGAGAAGACGGGCGGCACAGATCGTGACGCTCTGTTAACCAAAGAAAATCCAGTATCAGCAAATGATCTTTCCCAGGAAAAAGCCGCATGCCGCGGCCAACCATCTGTTGATACAATGCCCGGTTCTCAGTAGGTCTCAAAACGACGATGCAGTCTACCGCCGGACAGTCCCAACCTTCAGTAAGCAACATTGAGTTGCATAAGACATCATATTTGCCGCTCTCAAAATCCCGGATGATCTCTTCCCGGTCTTTGCTTTTCCCGTTTACTTCACAGGCCTTCATTCCGGTATCGGTCAGAATTCGGCAGAATTTCTGGCTGGTGGCGATCATCGGGAGGAAAACCACAGTCTTCCTTCCTGCGCAGTAATAGACCATTTCCTTTGCGATCAGTTCCAGAAATGGATCCAATGCGCTGCTTATCTCACCTGCTGAATAATCACCATTGGAAATACTGACGTCGTTGATGTCCAATTCAAGCGGGATCATCTGCGCCTTGATGGGCACCAGATATCCGTCCCGGATCGCTTCCCTCATCGTGTACTCAAATGCCTGACTGTCAAAAAACGTTCCCAGGTTCTTTTTATCGCCACGATCCGGTGTAGCTGTAACACCCAGAATGTTTGCGTTGGGAAAGTGCTCCAGGACTCGCTGGTAACTGTCACTGAGCACATGATGCGCTTCATCGACAATGATGTCACTGTAATAATCATTTGGAAACATTGCCAGCCGTTTGGGCTGCATCATGCTTTGAACACTGCCGACCGTTACCGGGAACATGGAACCGATAGCCGTATTTTCTGCTCTTCCCAGTGCGGATTCAATCCCGGTGTTTTTCATCAGTTTGTCCGCGGCCTGATCCAGCAGTTCACCTCTGTGGGCAAGGATCAGTGCCCGCCGGCCATCCTGCTTTACCTGATGTTCAATGACAGATGCGAACAATATCGTCTTTCCGGTACCGGTAGGGAGCACTGCAACCGTTTTTCTGTTTCCATGCTCCCACTCTCCAAGAATTGCATTTTTTGCAGCTTCCTGATAAGGTCTCAAATTCATCATTCCTCCATTTTGATTTTCAGGATTCTATACCAAAATTCCTGAACCCTAAGAAAAATTCACTTTTCAAAATCTTTCTCCCTCAAATATAGAAAAGTTCAGAATATCGAATAAAAGACTGTACTTTGTATCCTTTCCACTGCGCCGGAAAACCGGCAGAAAATACGAAAGGAATTTATATGAAGAGCAACAAAATCGTGATCGTGGCCGGCATTCTGCTGCTGGTCGTTACATTCTTCGGGATTCTGGCGTACGGCAGACTGATGAATCCGGATCCGGTATATATCCTTACCGCGAAATCTGATATCAATCAGGGAACCAGCCTTGTTTCGCTCACCCAGGAGAATTTCAATATTGTGGATATTTCATCGAACGCCGCAATGGTCGGGACATTCGTGACGCCTTCTGACTTTGCAAAAATGCAGAACGCAGGCGGACAATTCATCAACCTGGTCTCCCGCAATGAGCCGGTGAAATATACCGACATCATGTCCTCCGCCAATCCGCTCTCATCCAGGATCGTTTCGCTCGGCCAGGATGATCCGAGCAAGGTCGTCATGACCATCAATGTGTCAGGGTATGCGCCTGTGGGCATCCGGGAAGGTGATTACATTGATATCATCGGCACTGTTTCCAACTATGATACCGAAGATGCCTATGCAAACTCCCTCGCCAACATCCTGACGGATGCCCGTAAGAAGGCACTGGCGGAAATCGACGTGAATGATCTTTCAAAGAAGATCTCTGACGCGGATTTCGGATATGCTGACGATGTGTCTTTCGGAGATGCTTATTATGACGCTATTTCCGGCGGCTTTGGAAGCCCTCAAACAGAAACCAATGTCTTCTCTGTAACCACGCCCTCCATTACCGATGAGATCATGGAAAAGGCGGATCTGCTTCAGGAGAAGACGGATGAACTTTCTGAGATGCTTGCTGAATGGAAGGAATTTGTGGATCTCTGGGGAACCACGGATCCTGTGAAACTTTCCGAAATGCTTGAAGCCGGATACTATATGGCTCCTATTTCCAAAGTGCTCGTAAACGGCGCGAAGGTCGTCAACGTGAACCGCACGGAAGACAGCTATGCCGCAGGTGTGGATTCTCTGGATGTACTGGTTCCGCGTGACGCCATCGAATGGGTCGCCATGGCTGAAGAAGGCGGCACTCTCCGGGTTGCTATTCTCTCCGCCAATGCCAACCCGAACGGTTCCGGTCCGACAGAAGGCGCGTCCATGCAGGACTTCATCGAATCCTTTGTCAGCGACCGCGGCGATAAAACCGAATACTCGGTCATCCCGTCCAGCCGCTGACCATCATCATCTCTCACGGGGACACACAATGTGTTCCCGTGAGAAATCACAGGAAAGAAGATATGGAAGATAAAGAAAAAACTCGTCTGAATGTACTGGCTTACGCAAGCCCTTCACTCTATGGGGACTTTGCGAAATACTTCTATTCCTCCGAAAACGCCGGTCTGAATCTTGTGATGCAGTTTCCGAATTTCGATCTGCTGAACGCGTCTCAGTTCATCGCAACGAATGATGTCGACATCATCATCGCGGAGCCGCATGTGGACCGTTTCAGCATTACGGATTTCCTGTCTCTCCGCCAGAAAGCGGATCACCCGATGCTTCTTGTCGGGCTGGCATACGCGGGAGCGGATATGGAGCAGTTTTCCCGCAGCGGGATGGATATGTGTTACACGCTCCCGCTGAATGAAGCGGTCATGGCAAAAATGAACGCGGAACTTCCCCGTAAACTGGAAGCTGTATCAAAAGACTGGAAAAAAGGTGCATGGGATTCCATTTCCACACAGGAGATCCGTGATGCCGTGTCACAGTCCGCTGCCGGAAACTGGCAGAAATCGGTGATCTCGGTCTGGTCACCAAAGGGTGGTGTAGGGAAAACAACCGTAGCTGTGGAGCTTGCCAGTATCCTTGCCGGTGTTGGCGGCAGAAATGTCTGCCTTCTGGACACAAACCTGAACGGCGGCCATGTCCGCCTGCGTCTGAATGTGATGTCCGAGCACAGCATCGTTTCTGTCGCGTCCATGTACGCGGGCGCGAAGAACAACAACAGCGACTGGTCTTCAGCCCAAAGGGAGATCCACCAGGAGATGGAGAAATTTCTGATCCCCGTTCCCGGCAGCAGCGATGTCAACGGAAGATACAACTTTTTCTGTATTCCGGGCATCACCAACCAGGAACAGGCCCGCAGCCCATACCTGAAGGCGGAAGCCTGCGGGGAATTCATGCGCTCCCTTATCGATTATCTCAAGCAGCGCTTCGATTTCGTCGTGATCGATGTAGGTTCGTCCATCAATGTGCCGCTGCACCGGGAATCCTTCAAAAATTCGGATGTGATCCTGGTCGTCTGTGACGCGGACGCGGCCTGTATCGCCGATACGCAGAAGACGGTTACCAAGATTCTGTCATCCCAGTTCCCGCTTGATAAATTTGCCCTTGTCCTGAACCGCTGGCAGGAGAATACCGGTATCAGCATGCAGGATGTTGCAGGAAGGATGGGTATTCCTGTCCGCGGCCTGATCCAGAATGACCATCTGGGCGGTGTCGTAAAAGCAGGAAACACAGGATGTTCCTACGTTGTCTCCAACAACAGGAAACCGGACAATCCGCTGATCACAGAACGCTGCATGCAGGGCTTTGTCTCACTTGCGGCTACCTTCTATCCTCCGATCACCCCGGTCTGGGCTGCAAGGGCGGAAAGTGTCAAAGGAATTGACAAATCAAAGATCAGCTTTGGGAATGGGGCTGCTGAAGCAATGAACAAGACTCAGAAGAAAAAGAAAGGATTCTTTGCCCGTCTTTTCGGTAAAGACTAATGCATATGAACGATTTCGATTATTTTGATGAAACCGGGGAGGACGGATTCGAATACAGGTCCGTCTCCGGACTTACACTGGATAAAAGCAAGGAAGGATCTCCTTTTCTGGAAGGCCTCGCCCGCGTCCGCAATGAGCTGACCAGGCTTGGGTACAGCGCACAGGACTTTACCAATGCCGGCCCGAAGATTGAAATGGACGCCCGCCTTTCGGCAAGAAATGTGTTCTCAACCTATAACACTTTCGCGGGTGAAAAGGGCTGCCTCACCATCGACATGCCCCGGGAGGAATTCGTCCAGAAGGTCGTAGACGAGATCCTCGGCATGGGCGAACTCACTCCGCTTCTCGCGGACCAGTCCATTGAGGATATCACCGTCAACGGTCCGGGGGAGATCATGACCTACAGTTCCGGCGCCTGGAATCACCAGGAAATGAAATTTGAAAGCAGCGAACGCCTGCTGGAGATGATCAACCGAGGCATTTCAAAATCCGGAAAGAAAGCCAATCCTGTCACACCGATTGTTGACGCGATCCTTCCGGGCGGGGAACGTGTCAGCATCGTTACCTATCCTGTGACAGATGCCTGGCCAACGATCTGTATTCGTGCTCACCGATCAAAGGATATCCAGCTGTCGGATTTTACGAAAAAATATGAAGCGAAGAACAATGATTCGGACCGTTTCGACCTGACAAAATACCTCCCGGACTATACAAAGACGGATACAGGCGGGATGCTTTCTGCAAAGGCAGCAGCTTATCTTCACGCCGCTGTCCTTGCAGGGCTTAATATCGTAATGGTCGGACCTACCGGATGCGGAAAAACCACGATGCTTACCGCCCTCGGCAAATGCATCCCTCCGGGAAAACGTATCCTGATTATCGAAGACACGCCTGAAATAGATCTGAATCCGGGAGCGAAAACTCCGAACAATGTCATCTATCTGCGTACCCGCGCAGCCAGTCTGGACGGCAACGTAGCGGCTGTCGAGCAGGCTGACCTGGTCAAACTGGCTCTGCGCCAGCGTCCGGATGCTCTGACGCTTGGGGAAGCCCGCGGCAAGGAAGTTTTCGATTTATTAAACGCGTTGAATACCGGCCATAAGAATGGACTAACCTCACTTCACGCTGAAGGTCCGCATGAAGTCTTCGGCCGTATCTTCATGATGCTTTCCCAGTCCGAACAAGGACGCCATCTGGACCGTTACCGTGCAGCTAATCTTGCTGCCGGAACACTGAATATTCTTGTCACGCTTCAGATCCACGGCAGCAGACGGTCTGTGCATTCCATTGTCGAGTATTCCGGAAAACTTGTTAATGAAAATACGACGCCGGAACCTGAGATCGTGCCGATCTTCTTGAATGAAGGTGGAAGATACGGAGATCTCGGCCCAATGCTCCGCGGGTCCTGTTTTGCTCAGAAATTTGAAGACGCGGGAATGCCGGAATATACCTACACAACACAGCCGCTGCCGGGACAGCCAGCGGAGAAAGGAACTGCGGATGAATAACGCTATTATCGATACCAACCTGCTTTTTGCTATTGTCGGAGCTCTCGGTGCTTTCCTGATCTGGACAGGGCTTACATACCGGGAAAAGAAAGTTGAGCAAACAGATCTGGACCGTGTTTCCGCTTTGCTCGATGCAGACAAGTTGAGCTATAAGCAGCAGAACTTCATTAAAACGGCTCGGAAGTTCGGTCTTGAGACTGCGATCGGACAGGCTAACCTGAATGTAACCAAAGCAGTCTTTATCCGTGACGGGATGATCATTATGGCCGTCCTCATGGCAGCCGGATGGATCGCATCCAACAACATTGTTGTGATGCTGACGCTTGGCGGGATTTCCTGGTTCGCCTACATTATGTGGCTGTTCGAGCGCCGCGACAAGCAGGGGTTGGAATACGAGGAAGCACTTGCTGATATGGCTGATCGTATGGCCTCAGGTGCAGCCATTCATACGGTTATCCGCGATACGCTGGATCACGCGATTCGGATGGCTCCGGCGATTGTAAAAACAGACTTTGAACTGATCCTGACCAATCTCAACCAGGGTGCTAAATTTGAGGAAGCAACTCAGGAAGTGAAGAAGAAACGTCATTCCACATCCCTGAATCTGCTTTTGGACACGCTTGAAACCTGGGAATACAAAGGCAGCGCAGTACCGCTCGCGGACGTTCTGCATCCGCTGACGGAAACGATCCGCTCCCGTATGAGGGCCCGGCAGAAAGTCAACGCGGATCTGCAGACACAGAAGAGCACACTGTACATTATTACAGCTTCACCCTTTGTATTCATGATCGCAATGCGCCTGTTCTTCCCGGATTCACGGGAAGCCTATCAGACACCGCTGGGAACTTTCTTCCTGATCCTGTCCATTGCGACAGCGTGTGTCGGGTATATTGTCGGGAACAAGATTCTGAATTCTGCTGGCAAAGTACTTGAAATCGGCGGAGAATAAGGAGGTTCTATGAATTACATCGTTTTTGCTTTTGCGGCAGCAGCCGGTATTGCTCTGATCATGATCGGTATTCTGAGCGGAAAGACCGCCGGCAGAAAAGTGCTCCAAGAAGATGAAAACGGATATCTCCGGCCTGTCGCAGCCAATGAATCCACTGTTTTCACTTCCATGCTTGCGGATCTTTCCAATAGGATCCGTCCAGTGGATGGAAATCTGGAGACACGTCTGCGGAAATCCGGATGGGTTTACCAGGGGGCAATGGAATACCATGCCAAACGCATGACACTGGCAATCTTTTTCTTTATTGTTCCTGTTGCTTTGGGAATGATTCTGAAAGGAAGCTTTCTTACGGTTGCTCTCCTGGCGACCGGAGCGGCTGTCTTTGGATTCATTACACCGGATCGTAAGATCGTCAGCGCGACGAACGCCCGAAAAAAGACGATCCAGCGGGAGATGGGCTTCGGTCTTGAGCAGATTTCTCTGATGCTGACTTCCGGTGAACAACTGGAAAAGGCTCTGTCATCAGCAAAGAAAACCGGAGAGTTCGGCCAGATCTGTGAACACATCGCTGTTGGGAAGGCAACAAACCGGACGATAGGAGATATTATTGAAGAAATCAAGGCTGAATTGCCTGAGATTTC
This sequence comes from uncultured Chloroflexota bacterium, assembly GCA_902774215.1. Lineage (GTDB taxonomy): Bacteria > Chloroflexota > Anaerolineae > Anaerolineales > Anaerolineaceae > Flexilinea. The sequence goes on along the minus strand of CACYHU010000031.1, from coordinate 13,948 downwards.
CGTCATGAACGAGTTTCTTGAACTGGTCCGTATGGAGAGCAAAGGGCAGAATCTTGTCGAGCCTTTCCGTGTAATGGCTATGCTTCAGCGTGACCGGCTTGAAAATGAGATCATTGAAGCGGGCGGCAAGGCAAAGGTCACTGTGACAATGCTGACATCCGCGTTTGTCATGATGTCTTCGCTGTTCGTTCTGATCGGCCCGATCTTCATCATCATGCAGAATACCGGTTTCTAAAAATACTAAGGTTGATTAAAGTTTGGCGGTATAAAATCAATAATAAGGGAATGAAAATGAACCCTGAAATAAAAATTTGAGTGATTATTAAGAAGGAAAATATTGAATGAAAAAGTCTTTGACCTTATTATTGATCTTTTGTTTATTACTGGCAAATGTGTCAGCTTATGCACAGCAGAGTAATCCTCCTGAACCCCCTTCAGGCGAGGCTCCGATGGGAACTCCTCCGGATGGTTTCGGAGGCGGTCAGGGAGGTCCGGGCGGCGCTCCTATGGGAACCCCTCCGGACGGTTTTGGCGGCGGTCAGAGAGGTCCGGGTGGTATGCCCGGCGGCAGATCCAGTTTTACCGGAGAATATGATTCTGTCCTGACGATTGAAAGTGATACTGTTCTGAATCAGGATCTTACTTCAACTGGTACAGACGAAAATGCGCTGCTGGTTACTGATGGAAAAGTCAGCTTGAATGATGTAACAGTAACCCGCGTTTCTTCAGACTCAACCGGTGGAGACAACTCCAGCTTCTATGGTGTTGGAGCGGCACTGCTTGCAACAGGCGGCACCCTGACGATCGATAATGTGAATATTACGACGGATTCAGCCGGTGGTGCAGGTGTCTTCTCTTACGGAGACGGCGTAGTTTATATCAGCAACAGCACCATCAATACGGAACAGAATACATCCGGAGGCATCCATGTCGCCGGCGGCGGAAAGCTTTATGCCGCGAACCTGACGATCAACACAAACGGCGGATCTGCCGCGGCGATCCGCAGCGACCGCGGATCCGGCACGATGATCGTTGACGGCGGTTCTTATACATCCAACGGTTCCGGTTCTCCGGCAGTTTATGTCACAGCTGATATCACCATTCATAACGCGGATCTGACCGCAACCGGTTCCGAAGCGCTCTGCCTAGAGGGTCTGAATACCGTCCGGCTTTACGACAGTGTCCTGACTGGAAATATGCCTGACCTGGAACAGAACGACAACACCTGGACCGTGATCCTTTATCAGTCCATGAGCGGCGACAGCCAGATCGGTCAGGGATCCTTCACTATGGATGGCGGAAAGCTCGTCAGTAAGAACGGCGGAATCTTTTACACTACCAATACGGAAAGTGTCTTCGTGATCCGCAATGTTGAAATCGAAAGTTCTGAAGATTCCGAATACTTCCTCCGTGTGACCGGGAATGCCAATCAGCGCGGCTGGGGTAAAAGCGGAGCGAACGGCTCAGACTGCGATTTTACTGCCATTGCTCAGGAGATGAATGGGGATGTGATCTGGGACAGTATTTCCACCCTGGATCTGTATCTTACTGAAGGTTCTGTTCTGACCGGAGCGGTTGTTGATAATGAAAGCTGGGCCGGAGACGGCGGCAGCGGCTATGCCCGTGTCGTTATCGACAGTACATCTTCATGGATCGTTACCGGAAACAGCGAAGTAACTTATTTGGAATGTGCGGGAACCATTACGGATGCGGCAGGCAACATTGTTACGATTGCCGGGACAGACGGAACAGTCTATGTTCAGGGCAGCAGTGAATATACTGTAACAGTTTCTTCCTTTACAACAGATGTAAACTTTGAACAGGCTGGAATAATGGATTCCTTCGAAGAGCATAACATCTTGTAATTATTTCTTAGATCTCCATATATCTACTCCTATTTGTCACCCGCCTTATGACCTTAAGGCGGGTTGACATTTTTCAGTATTATCGCTGTTGCGGACAGAATATAGCAAAAAGGACAAAACAGAAAACTGATGGTAAAATGAGACATGAGCAGTGCTCACAGATATCAACAATGATGGAGGAAAAATGGAAGGATATTGTGTAAAGTGTAAGGCGAAGCGTGAGATCCAGAATCCCGTCGCCGATTTCAACAAGCGCGGCAGCGCTGTCGTTTATGGTACATGCCCTGAATGCGGCACCAAGATCTACCGTATTGGCCGTACTGAACTGCATGAAGGCATGGAAGCCCCCAAGAAATAAGCAAATTTCGAAAAAAGAAACCCGTCAGCAATATGGAACGCTGGCGGTTTTTTTTAAATTAAATTGAATAATCATGATCAGCTATATTCCGCTATTCATGATTATATTCACCGTATTCGCAGCCGACATGGGATGCACTGACTTCATCAACGAGTAAGAGCTTTTCTCCTTCTTTATCGTAAAGACGAATTGTACCATACCCGTTTCCGCCATTCCATAGCCGGTTGTGTTTCTTTGAACCGTCCGGTGCCTCGTAATTTATCAGAAGCATATCTTTCTTCATGCAATGTATCTCCGTCTCCATAACGGCGTGGATATTTTCCTGCCGCACATGCCAGATTACTTCTGTTCCATTCTCGTCAAAAGAAAACTCTGTTTTTACCTGCAGCCAGACATGTGAAAAGTTGAAGTCGTATTCCTTTCCTTCGTAATAGAATACGCCTAACAGCCTACGGTCCAACGGTACGAAATATATTTTGGGACGTCCGCCGCCGATATCAAAAACGCTGTTTTTCAGTTGTTTCCCTGTAATATTGCTCGTCAGGCAATTGGAAGACAGCCATACCCAGGGACTCGTAAAATCCCGTCCCCAGTTCTTGTCTGCGTATCCGTAACTCTTCTCCGGCGTAACAGTATATTTCCGTCCGTCGAACACTACGGTCCCGCTGTATGTGCTCTTCATACCCTCTGCATGCCAATACATGGCAAAAGCCTCTGTGTCACGCAGCGGTTTGCTTGCCCCATATCCCACATTGAAAGCGATCTGTTTGTCGATTTCAAGGTCCCATCTGAGGTTCCCCGAATCACACATCCATTCCGGATGAGCTTTTGCTTCTTCTTCAGTAATGGAAATACTTCCCTTCAGTGCGGTTTCACAGGCGAGGCAATCCACCGCGCTGATTTGATAGGGCGCATCTCCATACAGTTCTACATCTTTCCAGGCAAAAAACCTGTGAAGCTGGCAGTGATCCTCTCCCCAGGTACCGGCTTTGACCATAAGGTATGAGGGGTGCTTCCCAACCGCTTTATTTTCCGGGAGCTGCCCTAAAACGGGGTGCTCTTCCGCCAAGGCCGGATTGCATACGAAGAATTCAATAAAAAATGATTTATCTTCACCTGTCTCAGCGTCCTGCGCGGTAAAGGAGTGCCACCACCAGTCATAGCCGTGATGAGCAAGGGGGCCATGCAGCATAAAGGCATTCCGTGTAATGTCATGATGATTGAACATATTGTTCTTCCTCTTTATTTTCTCAATCGGGACCAGTATCCCAAACGCCTATATTATATATTTCTTTTCTCATTCTGATAAGCTGTTCAGTATAATAACAGAGAGGAAGAATGTACTGCATAAAAAAACTGCCGAAATAATACCGGCAGTTTCTTTCCTTTTATGAGTAATGATTTGAAATCGAAAGTGTGTGCGCCTGCACCGAATCTCGAATTGCATAGAAGAAGATTCCGGCGATTACAAGCGCACCGATACTGATAAGCAGATATTCAATCGAACCCTGCCCTGAGTCGTCACCAAGTATTCCCTTGCGAATTACCTCCATGAAATATCCCGCTTTCCCAGGCGGGGAGTTTTTGAGTTCTCCCCGCCTCCTGCATGTCTTCTTTAGGAAGGCCATGCGCTGTTGAGGTCGCCCTGGTGTCCCTGGACCACGTTCTTGATCAGGGTGAACACGAGAAACCCGAGTACGACCGCGGCGACCGCAAGGATCATGTATTCAATAGACCCCTGACCATCCTGGTCGCCGAGAATTCCGTCACGACAAATTGATTCAAGCATAAGCATCCAATCCTTTCTGCGCAGATATAAGGCTTTTCTGCCTTTGCGGAACAGTATACAAAACTTCACTTTGTACACTTCAGCAAAACAATGTATAGAAAGGAACGGGTTATGAAACTGAACAAAAAGAAAATCAAAGGACAGGCGTCCATTGAATTTATGGCACTCTTTCCTATGTTCATCCTGCTCGTGCTGGTGCTGATCTCCCTTGCTCTCCAGTGGCACGCATTTCATGTCACAGCCCAGGGAGCATTGGAATCTGCGAGCTTAGGACTAAAAATGGGAGCCGCAGCGGCATCCGGGGAAGCGCCGTATGCGGATATTGAAGTTCATAAAACAGGAGACGCGAAGCCGGGAAAATATGTAATTGAATCCGATTTTTCAAAAATCGTTGGATTCACATCCAGCGGAACAGCAGTACAGCTGATTTCGAATCCGGCAAAAATCGATCTGGGCAATCCGGAAACAAAAGGATATGTGCAGGCACCGGGAAGCTGGAATTTCATTCCCTGTGATTCAGCATGTAAATAATGGAGGATTCATATATGAAAAGAAAGATGAAAGCACAGGGCTCAATTGAACTGATGATCATCGCACCCGTGATGATCTTCTTCATCTATGTCCTTTATCTGAACGGTATTCGTCTGCATACTGTACTGACTGCAGCCAATACCAACTATTCAGACGGTATTGCAATTGTCCGTTCCCAGACCGATACACATGCAGATATAAACGCGTCCAACTACGTATTGAACCGAAACAACAGCGCTGCGACACAAACGGCAAGTTCACTTGGTATTTCACTGGGAATCACAGATAAAACATGGATAACAGGCTGGGGAGGATACATCCTGACGAATCAGGTGGATCCGCACAATTCCAGATGGACCAATCTGGGAGAAATGGATTCTCTCCGGTATACAGTCGCATACCCTGTATCTCCGTTTATCTCAGTTTTTTTGAAATAAGGAAAGGCGGTCAAATGAAAAAACATTTTAAAGGTCAGTTTTACCTGGCATTCATGACACTTGCGGTTCCGGTATTTCTTCTGATGATGGTTGTCGTCGTGGATTTCGGCAACTTTCTCACCATGCGGAGTATGGCCAGGTCGCTTGCTGATTCCTGCGCTCTTGCAGCTGCCGGCGCGGTCGATATGGGTGGAAATGACGGAACAAGCAGCGGAACTTCAAAAGGAAGTAATTATACGCTGAACGCCCGTTGGGCTGAAGTTCGTGCAGAAGAAGTTTTCCGCGAAACAATCAACGGAAATCAGCCGCGATTTATGAGTGCCGGAAGAACAGATTTTTCTCTGAGTGTTTCCATATCCGGAAAAAAGGCTACAGCGACTGTTACCGGGATTTACCATCCGATATGGTCGAAACTGCTCGGAAATGTTCCTCTTCAGACCACCGCCACAACGACCGCAGAAGCGGCCACAGGTATCGGTGGACCGGTCTAAAATATCTGGCTATTCAATTGGCATCAATAATCAGAAACAGTAAAGTGAGATCTTGAAAAGAATTGCTTTACAGTCAGAAGAGGGAAAAATACTGAAAAAATACAGACCGCGGAATATGAAAGGTTACGTTTCAATCATGAGAAAAATATTATTAACCATTACAATATTTTTGTTGGCAATTTCAGTAACTCCGGCATTTTCAGAAAATTTTGAAATTGTATCGGACTGGATAGATCTGTTTTATGAAAATGGACGGAATCCCTGGGAATTAAAGATAACGGATCTTACCTTCTCAAAGAGCGCCTTCAAAAAGTTTACCTGCCAGAAAATCTTGTATAAAGGCAGCGATTACCGGATGATCTGCGACAGTAACGATGATGCGTTTGAGGGAGATTATCGAATCATTTTCAGTTTCGGGAAAGAGAGTAATTCCTCGCTTGACGCGATTGAATTCATTGTTTACCATCCACTGCTTCAGAATCATTACCAGAGATACAACAATATTGATAATTACATTGATAGTCTTTCTGAAAAGCTGAGAATGAAAAGTTATTCGAGTAATTACACAGTGGAATATGAAATCGAAAAATATGTCCACACGATTATGACGCCCAAAGCCGTTTACCGTAACGTCTTCCGCTTTCCAGGTTCAGGTGTAACGGTTGGACAAATTGAAGATCTGCTAATCGTAAACATCAGCTCCTATGAATATTATTGCGATCATTTTTATTATGAGATCTTTGATCAATTCGGTATGAAAAATATAATTTTCGTCAAACCGCTGTGAGACATTTTTCATAAGTCTCTGATCATCTCCATTCCATACAAACAGGTTTGGATAAATTGTTGAAAGTCGGTTTCGATTACAGCAAAATCAGGCATTATATATTCAAGATTCGTTTTTGTTTTTTGAATGATGCCTGATTTTTACATAATTATTCAAATACAAGAGAAAGAACAAAGAAGATAAGGAGAAAAATATCATGAAAAAGAAAACTAATATACCCTTTTTTGTCTTGTTATTGGCTGTAATCTGCAGTGTGTTTCCTGTTGCTGCTGAGGAAGCCCATTACACCTGTAATTCCGATCCATCCATGTTGACCGGTAAGATCTATGACACCCTGTATCTTGATGTTGAAGGATGTGGAGATAAGATCGTATTGAATAATGTAAAGGTAAAAGATACTCTAATTTATAACGGCGGCATGGATAAAAAAGATCATTACATAGAACTACGACACGGAACTGATATCTGGAATATGGATTTGATTTGTGCTTCTTCTCACCAATGTCATTTGTTGGTTGACGGAAATGAAAATGCTAATCACATGCCGCTCTATGCTCTGTTTGCGGTGCCATATGGAGATGAAAAAGGAAAGATTTATGTGGAAGGCGTCCCGGAAAATCATAGATATTACAACAGAATTCAAACAATCCATTTATGGACAAATTATTTTTCCGACATGGAAGGATTGGACGGTTATGCGGGATTATCACTGGAAAACCTTTACATTGAAAAAATCTTTTCCAATAATTTTGACCATGGTTCTCTGGTTCCGTCAATTTCCTTTGAAAAAAACAGCCTTGTCTCTTTCATGTTTGACTACTCTCCGTCAATGAGGCTTTTCAGTACTTCATTATTCGAAGAAAATGAAAGACCTGTTATCAGAACCTATACATCTGAAATAGACGGAGTAACAAAAGAACTTTCGCTGGATCATGTACAGATAAAAATGGCTCATATTCTCGGAAATAACAATAAAAACAGTGTTTTCAAATTGAAAACAGGATATGAAAAACTGCACAGCAATCAAATGATTCCCATGATGAATCTGTTTCTCTTCGGTGCGAATCTTGAATTTTCAGGATATAACGCCCCGAATAAGAACAGGATGGATCTGGTACGGCTTATTGTTGTTGAACAGCCTGAAGATTATGATGTGAATAAGGAAGAAGGTGAATTATTTTTCACAAAATATGTCCGGGATTCTTACTATAAGCAGGCGAATTTTGACACACATACACTTACGGGATACGAAAGCCTCGATGTTGATTCATTTTGTGCTTTTGAGGAAGAAAGCTGTGCACCGACAGAGTATGAGAAGATTTTGGATCTGACCAGCCTGAATGAATGGCATAAACAAAACGGAGCAGTAAGAATTTTCTCTAAACTTTCCGAAAAATATGCGGTCAATAATCCGGAAAGCAAAATACACTGGCAGCCATTTATTAATCTTTCTTATGTCAATGTGGGAAAAATTATTTGTGCAAAATCTATTGCAGATGAAGTTTCACCTTTGGAAATGATTCATTTTGTTACAGAAAGCTACACAACAATGCATAAAGAACCGATCCGCTACGTGATGACGGATGGACTTACAGAATCTCTTGCTGAAGAACCGGTTTATGGTGGATTCGAACCCTTGCCGGGGTGTCATGAATACCTGTATGATCCTAAAACTGGTGTAACTTATATTCTTGATTAATCCTTATGTTTGAAAATCAAAATCTTTCTAAAAAATCGTCTGCAGATACAGTCTCTTGCAGACGATTTTTTGTATCCTTCCGCTCAAATACAAATTGAAGGGAGCTGAAATAATGCTGAAAGTCAACCGTAACAGTATTTTCTCAATTTTTATTTCTTTGTTTTTATTCCTCATGATTAGCACACCGTCCTTCGCAGAAGCTGATGGAGCAGGAGGCGGATTGGATCATGGTAAAACAGGCTGTATCAATGGCTGTGAGTGTGTAACATGTCCTCCGGATCACGCTGCTCAACCGGCTTGTTCGGGAAACTGCTATCCTAATGCGTCATGGTATGTGAAAAACATAAATCAAATGGACGAGGGATGCGGTGATTCATGGGGAAATATCAGCGGAGTGATGCAGACGCCTCCTCAAAATCTCAAAGATATGCTGGGAGGAAGTCAATTCAAAACCTGTGGAATGGCTTATTCCGATGGTGGAGGCAATCCGTGTCCGGGGCAGAATCCTCCTCAAAAATATCGTGATATATTCTCCGGAAAATGCGGATGTCCTTCTGAACCTGTTTATAAAATTGACGGCTGCAATATAACTGTAAGCTGTGATTTGGAAGATGACGATGCTACTATCGTTACTATTGATATTCCATGTCCTACTGTGGCCGGTGCTGATCCGAAATATCCGCTGGTTAAAATGCTTACCGGCGTGCTGATAGAATGGCGTGTCGGAGACAAGGTTGTAAGTCCTCACAGGCTCCGATACAGTACAGTCAGCGGAAATAACCCTGAGGGATATGGAACTGAAGATTTCGGCGGATTTAATCTTGATATCGTCATTTCAACAGTCGATACAGGCGTGAAATGGGATGTGGAAAAGGCACTGGCTATTGTAAAGGGAACAGAAGAACACTCGCGTGACAATATTGAGTTTGCCATAACAGGCGGAAATCCAAATGTAAAAATACTTACAGCGAAAGATATTTATGACGCTTATAAATCAAAAAGCAAGTACGTTCAAGCGTACACGGTACTTGCCGGGAAAAACTTCGGTGAACGTCCCTGGACATCCTACGATAAATTTGTTGATGCTATGTGCAGGTTTTCTGCATCGAGTAAGGATTGTGAAAGAGCCCTGAAAGGAATCGATTTTGAAAAATACAGGGGAAATTACTGGCTTGGCAATGGCAACCCGACGATTCTTGGTGTATATTCCGAAACAAGCAGTCACGGTTGTCATGGAGCTTCGGTAATAGATGATCACGGAGAACCGGCATTTGCATTTAAATTCAAGAGCACTTTCTGCATCTATATGCATGCTTCCTGGGATGAGTATTATATCTATAATAATGTAAATTCCACATATCTTGGAGAGTGCTGCGTAAATGTATCATATTTTCCATTTACATGGACTACACAGGAATGTGGTGACTGCTATACATCATGCACCACACCGGATAATTGCGGAACGTACTGCAATTGCAATAATGAAACACATACCACGATGGTCCCTCAATGCAATCAGTGGAAAGATATTTGGGCATGTACAGATGGGTTTTCAGGATACTCCGGCGGAGAATGTTCGGAAGACTGCAAAAAATGTATTGAGATCGAAGGATGGGTAGATCTTTCAGGAAAACTTCACACCGATCCGTATCCCATATCATTTTACCAGTCTCAGCCGCTTCTGATTCAACCGTAAGCATTCTATTTTCACGTTTATTTCTTATTTCTGCCGGGTTATCTCCGGCAGTTTTTGTTTGAGGCATCAGGAAGGCAGGAAATAAATTTTGTATATTTTCAGGTAATTATGAATAAAAGTGAGGTGCAGCATGCAGAAAACATTTATTGAAGAAAAAGGATATCTGTACAGCCCGTATATAGGTACAGCTATTGCCGTGCTCATTTCCCTACTGATGTTTTTCAGCATCCGTTCAGGGACGGTTTTCGCGGCGGAAGAAATTGCGGGCGAAGAGCTCGGAAAGATGTTCGGTGTCTTCAAGGGACTGTCCAATCTGTTCATCAAGTTTGCCTACGGAGCCATGGTTCTGATCTTTGCGGTCGGTATGGTCAAATCCGGTCTGACCGCGCAGGCAGCGCAGCAGTTCGGTGCCGCCGGCAAGGTGTCCGGAGAGCTCATGAATGTGCTTGGAGGCGTGGTGATTTTCGTTTTCGGTATTCTATCCTATCCGATCGCGGAAAAGGTTATCAATGCCGTTCTTTCAGGCGGCGGGGCAACGGGTGGTTTTACTACAGATTCTCTCCAGCTTCCCGGCATCGGCGGATGACGGGTAAGATTGGTGCTCCCGGCATTTTTCCATGTTGTCATGCCGGGAGCAGGAGGCCGGGATGAATAAAAATGATCATAAGTTATCCTTTCTTTGTCAGGCTGCCGTTCAAGCGGCAGCCTTGACGCTGTTTTTACTGAATACACTCCCGGTTCATGCTGAAACCTGGGGATCAGGTCATATCAATTCGATTTTCGAAATACTGAAGGATATGACGAATCTCTATATCAAAATCGCTTATGGAACCATGATTCTTGTATTTGTCGTGGGAACCGTGAAGTCCGGTCTCGGCGCACAAGCCGCGCAGACTTTGAACCTGCCCAAGAAGGTTTCAAATGAAATCGCCAATTTCGCACTGGGTATTGTCGTATTTATCTTTGGAGTCCTTTCCTATCCGATTGCTGAGAAGATCATCAACACAGTGATTGGATCAGCAGGCTTCGGTAATGTTTCCGGGCTGCATCTGGACTTCTGATTCGGGAGATCATCATGAGAAGAAAGTACTTTATTATCATTGTCCTTATTCTTTCTGTATTGATTCCTGAAGTCTGTCAGGCTGTTCCAAATTACGATGAAGACCGTGTAGAAAGAATTCTGTCACAGGTAAATGAAAACATTCCCGTAACAATGTCCGCTTCTGCGGAAAATGCCGCGGGTGATGAGAACCCCGGAGAAGATCCCGGTGAAGAACCTGGTCTTCCCGGAGGCGGCACCCTGTATGTAGAAGTGGATATTGATTTTCCCTGGCGGAACCTGAAAAGCGCTCTGATCCAGACGGCTAAATACCTGACAGCACAAGCCAAAGGAGAACCGGAAGGCACTGGCGGCGGGATCGATGAGTCTTCCCAGCCTCATACGAAAAGAATTGTCGTATATGGAGGAAATCCCCAGTACACCGGCGGTGTTCCTGAAGACGAACCTGTCCAGACTCCGGAACCGGAGAACAGCGAAACTGATCCCAACGGTGAAGATATGCAGCAGGAAACCTATTCCTCAGGACCGGGATATTCCTATGTCTCCTGGGTTGATGCCATGATGGACACTTCGAAATACTTTACCGCGCAGACGGTTTTCGGAGGCAATGCCAATGAAAATGATTTCTACCGTCTTACGGGAAGCGGCAGAGGAGGCGGATCGGAGGATCTTCCTCCTTATACGGGAGGCGGTGTCCATGAATATGACCCGGGAAAAGGTTATTCCGATGATGATCTTTTCTACTATTTCGGGGACATGAGAGAAGTCTACGGTGCCGGTGAGTTCGATTTCACCGGCATGAGCACTGACTATATCTGGCATATGAGCCTGGCAGATATCCGGGAAGGCGTAAATGAAGGATATATCGTTGAAACAGGTGATCCGAAAATGCCGTATGTCTGGCGCACGGTTGAAACAGACTGGTATGGGAACATCAAAAATGTGGATCGTCCCGTGATTGAGCCGGCGAATGACACCGTAACTTCTTTTCCATCCCGGGAATATATGGGCTTCGGGAAGGAAAATACCGAGTCTGAAATTGACGATATCATCGAAGACATTGACAGCAAAATCGAAGACGGAAGTGCTGTTCAGTCCATTTCTGATGAAGAACTGGCGGAAGGGCTGAGGAACGGGACGATCAAATACGTGGGGGACAGCGGCAGCGGATGCCTCTATATGGATACCACCAGCGGCTCATGCGTTGTGGATTCACGGGATCCGGGAACACTCGGGATCATCAGCATCGCGAACAACGCGCTGCTTGGAATTGTCGACAGATTGTATAAGCCGACAGAAGAAACCGTGCAGATCATGAACCGGGGGTTCGATATCACCCGGAAACTTGCGGTCGCCCTGGTTCCGCTGGTGATCCTGCTGTCGATTGCTTCCGCGATGAGAGCCGGAGCGAGTTCCGTGACCGGTATTGCCGAAGCGAGATCCATGGCCATTAACCTGCTTTTCTGCATCGGACTTGCTTTCTCCAGCCGCTGGCTGCTTGGTAAGATCGCTGCCATTTCCTACAGCATCGCAACTGAGATTGGGAAAAGTGCGATCCTGTTCTCGGACAGCATGCTGACATCACTGACCTTTGGGTCAGCGATCCTGATCATGCTGTTCACATTCGTATTCATCTTCATCATCATCGCGCTGCTGATCGAATTCTATCTTGCCGCGATGTCGCTGCAGGTTATGTACGCGCTGCTGGCGGCACTTGGGCCGATTTTCATTGTTCTGTCCGCGTTCAAACCGCTGGAATGGCTGAGAGGTCAGTGGCTGAAAATGCTCCTGCAGGCTGTTGTGCTTGCACCGGCCAATGCCCTGATCATCAACCTGCTCAATCATATTTCATGGGATGGGGGAGCATCCGGAGTCCTTCTCGCAAGTGCCATGTATATCGGCTGCGCGTCGATCCTGATCGCGATCAACAGTTCTGTCGCGAAACAGGTGCTGAGCAGCGCGGCTATGGTCGCGTCAAAAAGCGCTGATTTCGTAAGGGGAGGTTTTACCGGAGCCGGAGGATTGAATCTTGCCGGTTTTGCCGCGGCGGGCGGATTCGGAGCGTTAGGAACCGCGGTCTCTCATGGCAATGCAGGCGAATCCGCAACTGAAAATGGAACAGGAGGACAGGGATCCACCGGCATGAAGTCAGGAACTTCCAGCTCATCTCCTGCCGGGGCTCCAACAGTCGGTGTCCCCGGGAGCTCGATGGGAGGACAGTCAAAACCGGTAAATCCGGGTTCTTCCAGATCCACGGGAAAGGATTCCGGACAGAATCTTTTCTCCACACTTCTGGCTGGAACAAGGCTTGGAGGGGGTGTGGCTGCCGCGAACAGGCTTAAGATGTACAATGAGAGAAAAGGCTATGTAAAATCGACGGTCACCAGTGAAACGGACGATGAAAACGCCCTGGAAAGATCCTTCTTCAAGAAATACAACAACTCCGTGGATGTCTCAGATGTTCACGCTATTGAAGAGCGGATCCGAAAGATGGATACAAATCATACGCTCACCGAAAAGGAAGTCCACAATGCCGCGGACAGTACTTCCAAGATGCTGACAGTCGCTTATCAGGGAGCAAGAAATGCCGGGCTGGATCCGATGAACGGTTATCAGGGCGACACTATGGAGCAGGGAGCAGGAAACATTCTGGACTTCGGTATCGCAAGGGGTGTACAAATGCATGCGGAATATAATGGACACGCCCAGGAATTTTTGAGGAATATTCCTGAAGGGCAGCGTCCCGGGATCGACGCATACCGCCGAAATGAGGGAGCTTCCTATTATGAGCAGGGAATCCTGATCGCGGGCGAGTTCATGGAAAGCCACACAGGGGAGGATCGGAATTACGGTGACGCGGCGGCCGAAGTTACAGACCGTCTTTCACAGTCCGACCTGATGAAAAATATCAGGTGGTAGCAGACGGGAATCTTTTTAAAAATCGAAGAAACCGGGTGCCGAAATTGTCTCGGCATCCGTTTTTTTTCTTTGTTTTCGGAAACTTTCTTGGAAATACTCTAGTTAGAAATACTTATTGATATTTTCTGAGCCAAAACAAATCGGTTTCGGTGTATTTCTCATCCGCTAAAATCTGAGTTAAGGAGGAAGATATGAGGAAGGGCGGACAGAAAAATTACATATGGGCAGAATCCTATTCCAGGGAAAGCATGGAAGAGTCCCGACATTTTCCCAAAAGCAGCTGGTACAGGGAAGATCTTGCTCAGCTTTTGGGAAC
>CACYHU010000030.1:29461-56523 GCA_902774215.1 uncultured Chloroflexota bacterium | reverse complement strand
AGCTCCTTTTCAAGGAAGAAGGGATAGTCCGGTAATTGCTCAGGTGCTGTAATGATTTGCGATAATCTGGAATGTTTTCCTATACTCGGAATCTTTGTCCAATCCTTTGGAGAATATAAAGGATTATTACCGTCGATCACTCTCAAGCAGCCTTCTGCTATAGGTTTGGAAACAGCAAGAAGATGATCATAATCCTTCTTAACGAATATTTCACGAACATATCTGCCGGAATTATTGCCAAGAAGTATATCAGCAACTGTATTGGAATTCAGCACTTCGGCTCCGACCGGCGCCCAGTCGATCTCACCGGGGAAATATATCATTGACGCCGGAGCAAAGACATCGTAATCTTCTTCAACAAGAAGAGAACCTCCCGTGACGATCGTTGTTCCCTCCTTCAAAACCGGGGCACGCCACATCATCTGCTGCCAGTAATCCTTTGACATGGTCCATTGATCAGCATAATTAACCTGGTTCTGCCATTGTACAAAAACAGATACAATCAAAACCATCATCGTCAATATGTTGCGAAGAAACCTGTTCCGAACAGGTCCGATCAGCCCGATAAGAAACAGGATCGCGCCGATCATACCGGGCCATGAAAAACGGTCCAGGCTGGAACTGAAATTTATATCTCTTCCGGCTACGATCAAGGGAAAAACAGCAATTGCACCGCAGACCAGTCCATAACACAGCCACTGAGCAGATTCATTACCCGCATCCGTCAGGGATTCATCAGTCTTTTTGCGATGCAGCAAGAATAAACAGAATTGCCCAACCGCAAAAATGATAAGTGCAGGGATCAGTGATCTGAAAAACGCATCTGTTCCCAAACCGTTAGCTAGGTTATAAAATGGAATCGTCCAGGATCCGGCAAACAGTTTCCAGACACTTTTTATCGTCCGGACACCAAGCTCCTTCAGGGCATGGAACGGGGTTCTCCTGTATGGCTGCAGTACATCGATCAGGTCTGTACCGGCCCGCTCTGCCTGGAAGAAAAACACACGCCATGCTACAAAACCAAGAACCGGGAGCAGATAGGGCAGATAGGAGAGTATACTCTGAAAAAATGAACCCGGTTTCCCTTTTCCGGCCTGTTCACGGTTTATCAGGTAAATCAATCCAAAGCGGTAGATTTCCATCCCGATGTAATATTCCATCAGCATCATACAGGCGAAGGAAAACAGAAGAGAAAGAAATGTAAACAAAACATTCCAGCTCTTTTGACCGGGTTCACAAGCCAGCGCTGTAAGCCACAGCGAAAGCATAAAACACATCATAGCCGTCTGATGAGGCACATAAGCAATACCGTCAACCTGCTGCAGAAATCCGGGAAAGGCAACTGCCAGCAGTCCGGCAAGTCCTGCCATTTTCGGAGTTTTTGGCCAGACCTTCAGCAGTGACAAAGCAAAAAACACAGACCCGAGAATCCTGCAGCAAAGATTCCAGATCATATAAGACCTGAAATTTGTGCCGAAAAACAAAAAAAGGATTGATATCAGGTATCCATCCGCAGGCCTGTCTGCATTATATGCACTGATCAGCATATGCGTACCGCGCACCGTCAGGTTGTAAAAATTATTCCAGTCATCCCGATAAAGACCGAGATCCTTCATTTGGGGAATATACAACAAACAACCGACGATTATGATCGCCAAAATGATAATAACAATATTTCTCGTCTTATGCATCCTGTTTCACCCTGATTCTATATTATGCGGCTGTACGGGTCACTCTGCCGCTGAAACAAAAAGCTCATGATAAAGTTCATCATCAAACCTGGTTCTAAAATATTCATCAGCCATTAATGCCATATACTCATTTTTCATAAGATCATCAGCAAAAAGACGCGCGTCTTCCATACGGCCTGTTTTACCGTAAGCCTCGATCACAGGGATCAGCTCAACACTGTCGCCGGCGCTCAATTTCTTATCAAAGGCCTCATCAGCAAGAGATGCTGCTGTTTGCGGATCATCCTGCTGAAGTGCCAGTTCCATTTTTTCATAATAATAACACCAATCGTGATCCTGCTCTTTCGTAAGAAAGAACGGATAATCAACAGGCGTTTCCGGATCCAATATGATTTGTTCAAGCTTCGAATAAGATCCTATCGAAGGTATCTTTGAATAATCCCGAAGGGAATAGACCGGACTTTCCCCGTTTACCACATGAAGACAGGCTGCAGCATCCGGTTTCGAAATCGCAAGCAGCTGCTGATAATCCTTTTCCGTATAAATTTCACGTACATTTCGATAAATTTTTTCACCCAAACGGATATCACGCACCGTGTTCTCACTGAGCACCTCTGCAGAGACAGGTGCCCAGTCCTGTATTTCCGGATAATAGATCATTGATGCCGGAGCAAAAATTTCATAATCCTCCTCTGTCAGGAGACTTCCTGCAGTAACGATTGTCGTTCCCATTTGCAGTGATGGAATACGCCAAATTAACTGCTGCCAGTATTCCAATGTGTTTTTCCATATACCGGTATAATTTGTCTGATTCTGCCACTGTACAAAAAATGACAGCAGTAAAACGGATATCGTCAGAAAATTACGTACCGCACGATTTTGCATTGCACCGAACAAACCGAACAGGAAAAGGACCGCACCAAACATTCCCGGCCAGGCAAAGCGGTCAAGGCTGGATGTAAAATTGATATCCCTTCCCGAAACCACAAGCGGCAGGATCGCCGCAGATCCACCGATAAGTCCAAACCAGAACCATTGTAAATAACTATTATCGGACTCAGAGCCGGATCCATCAGTTTTTTCCCCGTGCAGCAGAAACAGGAACATAATACACACCGCAAGAACGATAACTGACGGTATAAAAGCTTTGAGAAAATCTTTCATATCCAATCCATTAATCAGTCCGGAAGCAGGTAAAGTCCAGGAGCCCGCAAAAAGCTTCCAT
This sequence comes from uncultured Chloroflexota bacterium, assembly GCA_902774215.1. GTDB lineage: Bacteria > Chloroflexota > Anaerolineae > Anaerolineales > Anaerolineaceae > Flexilinea. The sequence continues at coordinate 53,607 of CACYHU010000030.1, read as the reverse complement.
ACATTTTTCAATATCCGGACGCCCAAATCAGCTACTTCATGACGCGGATGAGTCAGGAAAGGAGTAATGATTTCAGTCATAAAATCAGTTCCGGAACGGGTAGCATGAAAGAAAAACCCACGCCACACCACAAATCCTGCAACAGGCAGCAGGTAAGGCAGATAAACAATGAGAGTCCGGAAGAAGGACTGAGATTTTTCTTTTCCGGCTTGCCCCCGGTTCATCAGGTAAATCACTCCCAGCCGGTAGATTTCCATTCCGACATAATATTCCATCAGCATTACGTTTATGAAGGATAAAAGGACAGAAATAATTGTCAACAGGACTCTCAAATTCTTATACCGGAAATCACAGGACAGTGCTGTCAGCCATAAGGAAAGCATGAAACAAAACATCGCTGTCTGATGGGGAATATAAGTAATAGCATCGACCTGTTGAAGAAAGCCAGGAAATGCCGCTGCAAAAATTCCCGCCAGAGCAGCCATTTTCGGCGATTTTTCCCAGATGACCGCCACAGTCAAAGCTATAAAAACAGAACTCAGTATCCTGCAGCACAGGCAGTATATTAAATATGCATTTATATTTGTTCCAAAGATTTTATATAATCCGGCAATAAGATAACCATCGGCTGGACGGTCAGCCTGAAAGGCTTTAACAAGCATTTCAGGCCCGCGCACAGTCAGGTTGTAAAAATAATTCCAGGCATCCCGGTACAACCCCAATCCATGCATCTGTGGAATATATAAAAGACAGCCAATAACGATTATTGCAGAAATGATCAACAATTTTTGTTTATTATTACGCATTTCTAAAGTTTCCCTGTTTTAAACACGTCCTAAATACCACCAGTAAATGGCGATAAATGAAAGCATAATGGAAAATATTGTCAGCAGCTTAAAGAGAAAGTCTGTTTTTCCTCTCAATCCGTCAGCGATAAGCAGAGCCAGAGGAGCTGTTATATCCAGCAGATACCGATATCCGATCTGTTCAGCCCCTGTATTGTGATAGAGCAGTAATAATGCCACACTCAAAACTACCGAAGCCCAGGCACCAATTGAAAACCAGCTTTTCCTGATTGCCCGGAAAACATAAAACAAAGGCGGCGTCATCAAAAAAATTGAATAACCGATTATATATGGCTGAAAGAAAAATCGTTCTCCCGAAAAATCCAGACGCGGAAGCCCGAAAATCATCACATCAGCATTAATTTTTAAAAAGTGCGGATGGAACATTCCATATTTTTTTACAGATTCCATTATCCAGTCTGCTCCATTGATCGTCACGTAACCGAAATCCATCCAATCATTAAAGCGCACTTTATTATATAACAGCTGAAGTCCGACAGCAGCAGCAACAGGAATACCGCTTTTCAAACACCAGATAAAAGTTTCTTTCAAGTCAAGCCGGGGAAATTCACGTTTCTGCTGCAGATATAATCCCAGCAGACATAGCCAGACAGGAAAAATATTCGGACGGCACAGCATTCCAAGGCCTAACGAAATGCCTGTAAGTACCGGTGAAAACCTGCAGATCACACAAATACAGGCCAGCAAAGTAAAGGTAACCACCAGCAACTGACTGACGAACCACATCTGCCCGGTGGTTCCCAGCCAAAGATGGTCTGTCCCGAAGATAAAAAGTGTGCAAACCCAACCGGCTATGGAAGCACTGTTCCCCGGATAGGATGATCCATCAGAAGAAGATAAAAAGAGTGGCCCATCCTTATGTGTAAAGGCAAGTATCAGCATCAGATACAACAAAGCTGCGTTCACAGCTGCAATTCCGGCACTGTAAACCGTCATATTGACCGATTCTGCACTTCCCGATAAAACTACCCATGGAATTAAAAGAATCCCCGGCATTGGCGGATTAGGGACATACCATCGTCCATTGTAAAGTGTCAGGTCGTGTGTTCCTGACGGATGCTCTAAATATAAACGACCGTGAACCATAGCCTCAGCCAGTTCATTCCAATAAGCTTTTGCAGGAGTCCCCCCCCTGCCCATCCACATTCCTGTAGAACGAGTTACACAATAGCCAAGAACGGCAAAAAAAACACATCCGGCTGCGGTTATGATTTTCCGATCAGCTTCACTGTGAAACAATAAAAACCACAAAAGTCCTGTCAGAATCAGCGAAAGGCACATTATTGTATTGCCTTTCAAATCAATCTTCCATACATATCGGTCAATATGCGAAGACACAGCCCAATATATTACAATTGAAGTGATAAATGAAAAAAGGTTGAAGCTGCTCGAGTGCTTTTCACCGGATAAAAAAAGACCTGTCAGCCAGAAAAATGCGCTGATAAACATCGCAAACAGCAATGGTTTCGCCCTGTCTGCAATCAGCGGGATCATATTGCGCGTGTTATCACTCGGAAAACGGGAGAATAAAAGGATTTCAGCACTTAAAATTCCCGCAAAACTGCTAAAATAATACAAGAACTGCATCCGCTTCCGACGATTTAGAAATATTACAACGGAGAATAGCACAAACAGCAAAGCCACAGAAGCCATTGCCAATCGCAATCCGGATAAACCGAAAATCAGTGCATGCTTTTCCTCTGAGTGATCGGTCAGGATCAGCAGAAAAGAAAAGAAAAACACAATCGGTGGAAAAGCGTAAAAAATATCGTGAAATAACCTTTTCATTACTTCTAATTGTACCGCAAAGAACAACGCATTCAGATTCTTAAACTCTTACACTATCCGGTGTACAGCAGTTTCCCTAAATTACACGCTTTAGAGCTTTCGGTAATTTTTAAGCGCAATTATAGCATTTGCCGCATCGGCAGCATCGGTGAAAGTTTTTGCAAGCGAACCGGTTCGTCTGACCGGATTTTCCATAAATGAATGGATCAGGGCAGTCATACCAAACTCAGCCAGGATGTTTTTCCAGTGGTTGATCCCCGCTTTTCTCCACAAAACGACAGCGGAATCATTCATATATTTTCGTTTCGTTTCATCATAAGAATGTTCCAGCTCATCAAGAAATTCATCCGCTTTATAAATACGACAGCGATCTAATCCATAGATTTTTGCAGCGGTTTCCAACCCCCAGATCGTGTCAAGATCAAACCTGAGAAGCAGATCATTAAAAGCCGGACGGCGGAAGAAAAAGTAACTGCCAAAGAGCTTATGAAATGCTTTTAATGTATCCAGATACCCGAGTTTCATGTTCCTTTCGATTCGATCCCGGTTAAATTCGAATGTCCCGCCGAGCGGCTCACTGCAGTTGATCATCTTCAGGAAAACTTTATCGGCGTTTTCGATTCTTCTGGTCTGCCCGATCCCATTGATATCAACAACGACCAAATGAGTATAACCGCGTTCAATAAGCGGATTGAACGGCATATTGTCATAAAGTCCTCCATCCCAAAAACGTTTTCCATCCACATTATGCGTTTTGTAAATCGGAAAATTCGCGGATGCGAGCAGATAATCAAGCAATTTTTCTTTCTCTATATCTTCTTTAAACAACTCAAATGCTTCACGGGTTTTTACGTTATAGGTAACGATCCCGAGATCAAGCGGTGAAGTATAAATTTTTTCAATGTCCAGATACTTACTCAGCATGTTACGCAAAGGAGCATTATCCAAACCATGCTGGGATAAAAACTCCCTTGTAATCACAAGAAGATTTGACGGATCAAATATATTTTTATCGGCATCAATATTTCCCGCAACAGGCAGCACGTCAGTCAGCTTTATGTTTCGATAGATTTCTTCGATTTTCTTTAAATCACAGCACAAAAACAAAGCCGCATTCAGAGCTCCGATAGAAGTACCGGAAATTCCATTGAGAGGAATACCTATTTTTTGCAGTGCTTTCCAAACACCAATTTCGTAGGCTCCCTTTGTACCTCCGCCGGACAACACCAGGCCCCATTTCGAAGTGTTTTTTCTTCCCCTGTCATGCAGAATTAATTTATTAATGAATCCTTTTTCCATCATACATCTGTTTTGTTATCCAAATATCATGGCATACTGAGAACGTATACCACTGACGAATATTTCCATTATAGAAGGAAAGAAACTGATCATTACAAGAAGAAACATTAAAACGATCAGTAATCCTCTGCGCATGATTATATCATAGCGGGTCCTCTCATCAAGATTTTTATTTTTGACAGAATTCTCCGGTAATGGTGAAAGAAAAATAAAAAGCAGACGGATCCCACTGAAAATCAAAATACCTGAAGCAATAGCAGCAATCCATCCAAGCGGCTCCCCTATCGCAAAACATGAAGAAAACAGATCCAGACGCAGATTAAACCCGGCAAGCAGCGGCATTCCGGAAACCGTAAAATGAGCCAGCAGCAGTGCTGAACAAACTACCGGATGATTATGCCATAATCCCCTCACATCCTGAAGGGAAAGATCATAATCGGTGCTTATAAATTTTACTGAAGTTGCCCAAATCAGCCACACAACACTATGAATAAAAAGCGCTGAAAGGAAGGCACTGATACTTTCCCTTGAATTTGTACCGATAAGCAGAACAGATGCTCCATTTTCAGCAGCAATTACAAATGCCATCATTCGCTGAAGGTTTTTCTGAAAAAGCGCCATCACGGCTCCGATCATCATCGTTGTAATTCCAACTATACGTAGTCCTTTAAACAATGGTGAATATGATCTCAGCCAAATGTAATCATTCAAAAACTGCAGCAGAATAAACAGCGAAAGAAACTGCAGAAGGCTTACCACAAACCCGCAGACAAAAGGACAGCCCCGCTCCATCAACGAAGCGATCCAGCTGAAGAAAGGAAAAACAGCCAGCCACAAAGATAAACCGGTAAAAATCAGGATCACTGTTCGTTTGAGCAGATAACTGTCCTGAGGATTAATATCAACTGTTCCTGTCAGCTTCCCGCTGAAGGCAAGACAGATCATTCCTGCCAGTTGATAAAGCAAAAAGCGGAAAATTGCATCTTCATTATGACGGTTAGTGTCACGCAGCATTGGAAGAAATAATAAAGCACAAAGCATTACAAGAAAAATACCGTAAATGAAAGGCTGAACCGCAATCACACAAATCACTAAAGCGGTTCCCATTAGAGTGATGGGGATGAAAAACCGGTAGATATTTGCAAACATACTGCCGAAAATCCAAAGAAACGCAAATACATAAAAAAAGGAGACAATGGTTTGATCTGCCCTGTTGATGGTAATCGTCCTTCCGAAAAGCCTTGATGTTGCGGAAAAAATCAATGAGGAACGGTTGAAAACGATCATACTGTTCACAGGAATACGCAGAGCGACCACCGCCAGAAAAGCTGTCAGGACCAGACTGACGATACGGGTAAACTGTTTATTCTCAGGAAAAAACATCAGAATCAACCCCGTCAAAAAGGGAACATAGATCCAAAGTACCGCCGCACTCATATGGTTTCTTCCTTATTATCTTTCACATTACCCATCGAAAGGATCGTACACCCAAAGGAAATCAATAAATTGATCGCTGCCAGAAATGCCACAATCAGAACGGAATTTTCCATATAAACATAACAAAGCGTAAAAGCGAAACAAAAAGATTGCAGCCAGATACAACGATAAAACAATTCATCTTCAATAGCCAGATTGAACAGGCACATAATACCGGCCCACAAAGAAATTGTAAGTATCAGAAAATGGACAGGAAGCCAATAACGAAGCAGCTCTGAAGCAGTATATGCCAGAATTCCGGGGATCAAACAAAAAAGCAAACGGAAAACAAACCTTAACCTTGAATTGTTTTCAGATTTTATAATAACCGGATTCTCCCGCAGTGCGGTCCCCATCAGAACAGTACATCCTATTCCGCAGACAAACAATGCACCACACATTTGAAATGAACAAACGCTGAGAAGTAAAATGCTTCCTCCAAGATACAGCAGGACCAGGCCGGATAATCTGAGAACAGGCTTACTCATCAGGTTCATAAACAATTCTCCCAGAATACATACCAATAATCCAATTACAGGAAGAAATGCCGGTGTAATCACAGGAACCCTCCGCTGAAGGCAGCAGCGATCAGCAGCGCCATTATCAGGAATTCCCAGATAATACCGCCGTTATCTTCCAAAACGCTGCTTACCGTCAAAAAGATACGTTCCGTAACCCGACTGATCCGCTGAATAAATGATATCAGCCAATCCATATCCATCAGTCTCTGCATACTCTGCCAGAACAAAGACATACCGGCTCGTCCCCAGGCAGCTGCGTTCTGAGACCTGTTGTTTTCAGGCATAAACCGAAAGAGCAGTGTCAGCACAACACCACCGCCAAAAGCAATACATGAAGCCGGTATAACGCCCAAACTGAATGGCATATCAAAGGAAGTTGCTCCGATAAAAATATGCGTTCCTGATGCAATTACAAATCCCAAAGGATAAACAGACCTCATCCATGGTTCAAGTTCAGAAAATTTTCGTCCCTCGATCCGGAGAACATGAATAAAAGCACCTGTAATAAGGATCATCATTGTCAGGACAAATAAGCCATTCTGAACAGGATTCGGAGAACGCACAAGACCAAACCAGCCAAACGCATTTGGTGTATAAGGCAGCCCTGAAAAACACAGGATAACCAAAAATACCAGCAGATTCATATAACGGTTACGCAGCTGATATAACGATAAAGGAGCACAGACCAGTGCAATCGAAACACCCCAAACGATCAAGACGGATTGTTCTCTGCTTAATGCACAATTGAAAACCATCCCGCAAATTCCCAGGGCAGCATATGATATCCCGGAAAACGAATTATTTGAAAGCAGCCAGCCTACAGCTCCTGTAAGCGCTGCACCGGCACTTGCCAACCCAAGAATAAAACGCATATCCGGACGCAATCCTCCCAATGGAATTCTGCTCAGGACCGGCATAACAGTCAATACAGATACCAGCCGAAGCATGGTTCCTAACCCGACTCGATTTTCAGGCATTTCTGTATACGGCTGAGAAATCGGGAAAACACCCATTCGAAAAGCGCAGGCTGTCAGTAAATAAGAACCCGCCCGCAGGCTGACGAATGCACCGGAGTCTCTGCCAAGTTCAGCGTTGGAAAGGGCAAGACTGGCTGCTGCCAGTAATGTGCCGGCAAACCGTACCCCGATGGCAGTCAGAAATCCACGTCTGATCTCTTTTACCTGTATATACTGTGTAATGATGTCAACAGCATCAAAAATGACCCAGCCATAAATAATTAAAGCAACATTATCTGCTGAAACCGACAAAAATCCGATAATTTCAATAAGAAGGTAGAATAACCATAAGCGCGGAGCAGTCTCAGGTTCCATATAAGAAGGCGCTGTCATCAGTAAAATCACTAAAAGTGCCGAAATTGCCAGCATATAAGGATAAGAGATACCATCAAGAATAAAATAACTGTTCTGGTCACCGATAAAAACGCCGGACTCCTCCAGTATTCCGGGGACAGATTCTGCAATCGGTCTGATTTGGATATCGGGACGAAAATAAAGAGAAATGGTCCATCCCAAAACAAACAATCCTGCTGCAATTGCGGTAAACCAGGCAGCTCCAATATTGAAGTGACCGCGGTTTATTATATAAATCAAAACAGCGGCAGTCAGCATAACACCAACAGGGACGGACCAGATCAAACTCATATAAAATCAATCACAAGTCAGAGAAGACGATTTCTTTGACTTAATTAAATATTCCACAGAGGTTAATTAACAGTAAATAAACAGACAGTTTTTCTCAACAGATAACTGCAGATAACTTACTCACTGAGAGGAGCACAGTGAAGAAAACGTCCGGCTCCACGTTTACCTTTCCATTCCCCGTTATCAACGATCACCTCACCGCGCAGCATCACCTTCACCGGGAAACCTGTCAGATCTTTTCCTTCGTAGAGATTGTAATCAGTACGATGTTGGGCAACATTCACCCCGTAAGTGATTTTTTTCATTGGATCCCAAAGGGCAAGATCTGCATCAGACCCTGGCAGAATAGCACCTTTCTGAGGGTAAATATTAAATATTTTTGCCGGATTTGTGCACATCAATTCCACGAAACGCGTCGGGGAAATACGTCCGTTTACAACACCCTCTGTCCACATTACAGGCAGCCGGTCGCCCACCCCGGGCTGACCATTCGGGATCTTTGTAAAATCACCTCTTCCAAGTTCTTTTCCGGGTCGTTTAAAAGGCTTTCCTTCATAGATAATTTCTTTCGTTCCGTCAAACATGAACGGGCAATGATCCGTAGCAACAACATCCATTGTTCCGTCTTCGAGAGCAAGCCACAACCCTTCATTGTCCTCTTCATCACGCATTGGAGGCGAACACACAAATTTCGCGCCCTGCCAGCCTTCCATATCCTTTTCAGTGAACATCATATACTGCGGGCAGGTTTCGCCCCAGACATTTATACCGAGATCCTTGGCATAAGCAAGAATGTCCGCTTCCACAGCGGTATTCATATGAACCACATAGATCGGTGCATATCCGGCTGTTTTGGAAAGCATGCAGACATTCAGGAATTCCCCTGCGGTGCCATCTTTAGAACGTGTACGGGCATGCCAGACAGGATCTGTATGACCTGCTGCAAGCGCCTCAGCAATTTGCAGGTCAATCAAATCGCCATTCTCCACATGGAACATAGATATAATGCCCTGCTCATTGGCTTTACGCATAGCCTGAAATATTTCGCCATCCTGCAGCCGCATACGGCCGTTATAAGCGGTGAACATTTTGATGGAATTCACACCCAACGAGGGCAGTTTAGAAATTTCAGCCAGAGATTCAGGTGAAAAACGTGTGTAATTCATGTGCACCGCATAATCCACCGCCGCTTTTCCCTGTGAATTTTCCTCCCAGACATGGAAACTGTCAATCAGTGAAGGTAAATCGTGATTTGCGAAATCAATGACCGTAGTCGTTCCTCCAAAAGCAGCTGCTTTTGTACCGGTATAATGATCATCAGAAGAAGTTGTATTCGGCATAGGCAGATCCAGATGAACATGCGCATCCACACCGCCGGGGAGAACAAGCATTCCGGCAGCATCAATAACTTCAGCATCGGAAAGACCGTCAAAATTACCGCCGATTGCGGCAATTTTTTCACCATCGATCAGAATATCAGCTTCAAACATAGCAGAATCGGTAACGATCATTCCGCCTTTAATGATTTTTAACATACTCACCCTCCTTAAGCATCATGTTTAGTTCCCAGATCCAGACCGGACAGGGACAAATTTCCAAGTAAAAATAGTAAATCCTGAGGCAAAACCTCCGGAGATTCTTCTGCAGTTATGTCGGAAGTCCGTCCAAAAATTTCTTCACGTTCCCGAAGGACACGCCAGACATCGCCCCTTTCCCTTGCATTCATCGCCAATCCGCGGATAGTCTCCGCAGTATAAAGACGGCTGCCGGTCGTATAAAAGAAGGTAAAACGCTTCCATTCATCCGCCAGAACAGGATTCGGAAGTCTTTCCATACTTCTCAGCTGTATCTTGAAGTATTCTTCATGAGCTCTCGGGTGGTCCGGCTCATCACGAAACAGCTCGGCTCTGGTGGTAAGCTCAACCCCTGCGACTTCAGAATAATACTCAATCTGACTGCGATGTCCTTTAGGGAAAGAGGATGTCTGATAAAAGGCAATCACATCCGGATGAAGGATCTTTGGCGCACTTTTTAACGGAATACGATACCAGCCAAGCAGCCGGGCTATATCCATATCCCGGGGTTTCGGCATGATTGCCACCAACACTAAAGCATCATCAGACAATTCCATTATTTCATTATAATTGCATTCCGCAATTCGGCCAATTAAATTTTGCATTCACCGGTCAGACGTCAAAATACTGCACCATATTTTGAAAAAAACATTTATCTAACGGGGCAGGCGCTCATCTTTTATAGTGTACGACAGCCTTTTTCAGAAATACCATCAAAAGCAAATGCTTCGCAATGGCGGTCGGGCAGCAGGTCTTGCCGGCAAGAGAACTTCCCGCGCCATGGAGATATTGCCGGAGCTGGTCGGGCTGACCTTCAGTCACCCACCGGCTTTGGCGCCTTTAAATATCGCGAAACGGCTCATCTTTTGTTTTGAGGGAATCATCTGTATAATCGTATCATCAACGGAGTGATTCAGCAGCTTATACAGGGGTGTCGGGGGACACGCGTGAGCTTGCTCAGCGCGTGTCCCCCGACTGAATTATCCGGGACGCGGGGATCACTTTCGCAGTCAGATGACGTTTATTCCGCGTCCCTGCGAAGCAATCCTTCCCGATGGCTTTTCAAATTTATAATTTGCGGCAACTCCATTTAACTTCGATTTCTACACCCGAATGATCAGTTTAGCTTCCTCGCTGAAACAATTCTGCGGTTTATATAACCGCCTTCAGGCCGCTCATCTTCACAGGTAAGAAGGGTGATCGTATTATCATACAGTGAACCTGCCTGATAAAGAGCTTCATAATCATATTCGTTGATTTTTTCGTTGGAATAGACCTCAAAAATCATCAAATCATTTCTGTCAGTCCGGATAAACAGACGATCTCCGGATCTCAAAGCGTGGATCATTGCGAAAGGACCAAAGTCTTCCGCATTCAAAGTATTATGACCTGCAAGTATAGAAAAACCTTCCCCGGGAAGAGAAGAATCAGCAAGCAGCCCGGTCTCCATTTCAAGCCATTGAACAGGATAACCGCTCTCATCATTCTCAACATAAACAATTTTGCTGTTTATATCTAACGTCGGTATCTGCAGTTCCAAATGAGTCGGCGCATATGAAACCGAGGCAGGCATATGCGAACGTTTGTAACCTTCCATTGTGGTAATTCCCGTTGCAGGAAGCGCAGGCAGTTCACCATTTTCAGGAGTGAATAACACCGGCAGCTTACGCACCGGATCCGTATCACTATTCCCGGAAGCCTTCTGCTCCAAAGGGGAAATCAAAAGTCCGGAATCATCTGACATTCCCATACCATCATCTTTTTCCATATCTGATCCGTCTTTTCCGACCATTCTGGAGCGAATATCAGGATAGATAAGCAGAACAGGAGTAGGTGTGGGGCCCTGATACTCCGGCGCTGACGAAGAAGGAACTGGATTAATATCCGGAGCAATCAATAAGTTCGGTTCAGCGGTTTTTGTCATCGTTGGCACAGCGGTTGAAGCAGACATGGATGTTGGGGACGGTGTTGCTGTATACACGGAAACTGCAGAAGCAGGTGTAGATGTCGGAAACGGTGTTGCGGTAATCACAGGAGCTGCAGTTGGAGCCTGCGGCGAGGGCATTACAGAAGAGTCACACTCCCATCTCGCATAAAAAACAAAACCCTGACGATCTTCCGTCCAGGTAACAGGTACATCCACCGGATCCCAGACAGTACCGCCGGGCATGATCGGTGTTATTACCGAACCATTTTCCGGTTCCAGACTCCAGCCAAGGAAGGTACAGCCTTGTTTTACATAAGGAACATCCTCGCTGTCTGAAGCAGCAGCGTTTTCCTTCAATGTAACGTCATTTGAACCGGATTTATAATATACCTCATTGATATGGCCACTGTCTGCACCATTTCCATCATACCAGACAGTAAAATCCTCCCATATCTGTGCCTGAACGGACAAAACCGCCATCAGCAAAGAAATCATGGCTGCAGCAATAAAAATAATTTTCCTTAACGGAGCAGGAGTAAATAAATACTTCGTGATCTGCATGTCTCTCTCCAGTGCATAATCAACAGCAAAATCTAACCATTGTTAACAGTAAATTATATCAGAATTTCTGGAAATAAGGTAAATCAGCCTTAATTTTGTCAACAAAAAAACTTCATAAAAAATCAATACTCACATCAGAAATCAACTGTTTTCAGGTTCGTCCTTCAGGTTTTCTTCACAAATTACGATTTTTACTTCTGTTTACAGGATTTGCTTTATAATTTTAATATATTGCATTCTATTGGAGCAAAAATGAGCACAAAATCAACAATGTTGGAAAACCTGATTGAAAAATACGGATACGATGCAGCGGTATTTATTCCCAGCCCAAACATGACCTGGCTGACCGGTCAGAGTAAAATTCTCATGGAACGCCCCACGACATTAGTTTTTCGCCCGGGGAAGAAGGCGGCTCTGATTATAGCCGGTTTCGAAGTTGACGCAGCACCGGAGATGGATATTCCGGTTGAGACCTTCACTTTTTCTGATGTTCCGACTGAATGGGGAGAAGCCTTTCAAAAAGCAGGCGACTACCTTGAACTGAGAGGAAAAAAAATTGCTGTTGAACCGCTCCATTTTCGTTTCTTCGAATATCAGATGATAAAAAATGCTGTTCCAGGGTGTGAAATCTGCGCTGCACAGCCGCTTTTCAATGAGCTCCGATTGAAAAAAACAGAACAGGAGCTTGAATATATGCGCAAAGCCGCTGTCATTGCCCAGGATGCGCTTGAGGAAACACTCAGACTTGCCAAACCGGGTGTGACGGAACGCGAATTGGGATCCGAGCTGGTTGCCCAGTTACTCCGCAGAGGAAGCGACCCGAAACTACCATTCGATCCTATTGTCGGTTCGGGTCCTAATTCCGCAAACCCGCATGCAGAGGTGTCCGACCGTCAGATTCAAAGAGGAGACTTTTTGCTTTTTGACTGGGGAGCCCGTTATAAAGGTTATTGCTCGGATATCACCCGCACATTCGTCATCGGGGAAGCTTCTGATAAACAAATTGAAATCTATAACACAGTCCTTGACGCAAATCGTGCAGCCCTGAATGCTGTCCGGCCGGGTGTAACAGCCGGATCAATCGACGATGCGGGGCGCAGCGTTATTACCGCACGAGGATACGGAGAATACTTTACACATCGAATAGGACACGGTCTGGGTCTGGAAGAGCATGAAGAGCCCTATATGTTTGCCGGCAATACCGTCATTTTGGAAGAAGGAATGTGCTTTTCTGATGAACCGGGTATTTATCTGCCTGAATGGGGCGGTGTCCGTATTGAAGATGATATAACCGTAACCGCAGATGCCGGCCGATCCATCAGCGACTTTCCGCGGGAACTGAGGATATTATGATCGTTCAGGAAATGGTTTTTGAAACGCTCCATGCACTGCCGTTTATTTGCGGTCCCATTGCAAATAATACCTATGCTCTTTTTGATGAAGACAGCAGGGACTGCGTTGTAATAGATCCATCCTTTTCCTTCGATCGGGTTCTCAGGCACCTCAATGATTTGGGTTACACACCCGGTGAAATATGGCTGACACATGCACATTTTGACCATATTGTCGGGACTGCTTATTCTGAATCCAGAGACCTGGGAATCAAATCTCATCTTCATCCGCTTGACGAGATTCTTTTTGATGAAGCACTTCAGACCATGCGCAGGCAGATACCTTTCATCACAGATTGTCCGCGCCCTGTTTTAGATCTTGCTGATGGATTGATGCTGAACCTTGGAAATTATAGATTCCAGACCATTTTTACACCCGGACACGCACCCGGACATTGTTGTTTTTATTGTGAACAGGCCGGATGGCTGTTTTCCGGAGATCTGATTTTTTATCACAGCTACGGGCGATTCGACCTGCCAGGAGGAAACCTACAAACACTGAAAAAAAGTATAAAGGAAAAGGTCCTTACTCTCCCGCCAGATACGATCATCTTTCCCGGTCACGAAGAATACACCCGTGTTCGGGACGAAGAGGTTTTTTATTGATGAAATCCGGATACAGAATATCCTTCGGTCTGATTCTTTTACTTGTGCCGGCCTTATTGTGTTCCTGCAACATTCCTGATCCGGTTCCAACAGTTACCCCGACACCGGATTGGACTGCAACACCTGTTCAGCCGACTGCGACCGCGACACCTTTTCCCACGGCAACACCGACACCTGTACCGGAATTTCTGGAAATCGATTCGGAAGACCTCGCCGGGACAAAGCTTTCATTGAAATTTTGTCTGGATGGAAAGGAAAAGAGCACACTTGAAAAACTGGTAGAGGCTTTCAATGAAGAAAACCCTGAAGGGATCACTGTTCAGGCGGAAAACATTCTTTCTGTTGATGAACTCGGCGAACAGGTCGTTTCAAACCGGACAGACATAGTTATTGCCGATTCCTCATGGCTGCGAAGCCTGAATACGGAAGGCGGCTTATATCTGGATCTCTCCGCTTTTCTGAATGATCAAAATCTTTCACTCAGCAAAGAAGATATACAACCGCTGATGCCTGTCATGCTGGAAACGGAAAAACAGAAAGAAAGTTATTATGCACTGCCTTTATGGGCTGATCCCGCTTTTTTGTTTTACAATAAAACATGGGCCATCGAGCTCGGTTTTCCGGATACACCGTTTGATCTCGCATCATTCGCAGAGCAGGTCTGCGCTGCCGGAAAAGCCAATTACCAGGATAAAGATGAGAGCAAGCACGGAACCGGTGGCTGGATCGTCAGCTCTGATCCGGAGGATGTGATGAGCTGGCTCCTTGCATTCACACAGAACGGAGAAACTCCGGGGGACATTATGCGCAGCAGCACAGGAAATTTGTTTGAAGATACCGCGGCATGGCTGCGGAACCTTTACGACAATGGATGTGCCTGGATCAGCCGTGTAAAAGAACCTTATGATTATTTTGCAAACCGGTATTCACTGGTTTATTCGGGAACTTATTCCGATGCAGAACGTCAATTTAATGCATTCGATCAGTCCGAAGAGCATTCGTTCGATAATTGGGATTTGATTCTGTATCCTTCCCGATCGGGCAAAGAGAAAACCGATCCGCGAATTTATGCGGATATCGTTTCGATCGCGATTCCGGACAGAAGCGATGCTAAAGCAGCAAACGCAGCGTGGCATTTCATCCGCTGGCTTTTCCGGAATGAGCATGCCGCTGAACTGTCTCTCGCAGCCCTCGGCTGGCCTGTACAGGATAATGATGCCGTGACAAAGCTTTACCGAAACAGCGGCGAAGACAAACTATATCAGACTCTTTCCTTCCGTCAATATCTCGCCAACAGTGACAACGGAGGAAATTGGCTGACAGATCAGCTGATCCTTTCTGACGGTTTTGCCTATATCTTCAATCCGTCAGCAAAACCTGAAGACATAGCTGATATATGGGAACAGATCGGCAGCATTATCGCCGAAGTAGATTCTGTAAATCATCTTTCCGATATTTCATCAACGGAAAGTACAATACTAAAAGGAGTGAACAATGAAACGCAACCATAATCTGATTGTTATGATCCTTTGTCTGTCATTATGCTGTCTGATTCTTTCGGGATGTCATTTCCCGAAAGTTGGAGAAAAAACAGCTCCGACACAACCGCCCGCTGTAAACGAAAACCGGCCGGGAACCGAAGAAGAACCAATGATTCAAAATAACTTCGAAGGTCCTTCCGGATCCGGTGAGGACGGCACGATGATCCAGAATAATTTTGAAGGCTCCCCCGATTCCGGAGAAGGCACCATGATTCAGAACAATTCGAATTCATCGAATACCCCGGTGCCGCAAAATGATGAAGAACCTCCCATGATCACCAATCCGGGCCGTTCATCAATTGATTTTCCAAAAACAGCCTCACTGTCTTTCCTTTCATCATCTACCTTATCTGATGTGAATGCACAAATACAACGACCGACTAAAGACCCGAACGATAACCTGATAATCGTCAATGATCACACGATCACCTATCCGGAACAGCCATCCATCATTCAGAAAAGCGTCCCAAGCGGTCAGCTTGAACCGCTGAGCTATATTCCGCCGCAAACGCTTGGAAACAATCAGTCAATATCCTTCGCACCCGGTGCAACTTCTGCAGTTGTCAGAGGATACGTAAATGCGGGAAGCACCTTGAGCTATAATTTTTATGCTTTCGCAAATCAAAATTTTCTTGTTCTGCTTTCCTCTGACAGCGGCACATCTGTTTTGAGTATCAGTGACAATTACGGAAATGTCTTTCTGGATGCCGGCCAGCAGCAGAGCAGCTTTTCCATGTATCTGCCGCGCACAACTACCTATTATATAAATGTACATTCACAGGGTTACTCTGAAAATGTCACGATTCAGATTTTCATCCCTGCCCGAGTAACAATTCCGCAGGGACAAACATCCACAGTGATGCGGGGTACATTATCTCCGTACAGTGTGGTCAGCTACACTGCCTATATGTACGCCGGACAGACAGCCCGTATTGATGATTACTCCGGAGCACAGCCAAACTCTTTCCTGCGTATTTCAGGTATGCAGACCGGTATGGTTTATATGGATTACAACATGTACTCACCAAGCTGGTATTCTGTCGTTCCAACCACTCAGGATTACCTGATTGAGGTCATTTCTATGGATCAGCCATCCAATTATCAGCTGACCGTAGATGTCCGCTGAAAGATATAATTAAATATGGGAAGGCGCTTCTGCGCCTTCCTGATCAGTTTTTCTAAATAAAAAAAGAGGCAATATGAACAGAAGAGATAATAATCCGGGATGCCTCACAGGATTATTGGAATTATTTTTCCTCAAAAATATTTATGACTGGGGACAGGACCATTTTGGTGCCGGACGGGGCGGCTGCTGCGGCTGCTTTATGGGCGTTGTTTTTTTTCTGATTTTTATTGCACTCGTTTTGAAAATCGTATTTAAT
Organism: uncultured Chloroflexota bacterium; assembly: GCA_902774215.1. Classification (GTDB taxonomy): domain Bacteria; phylum Chloroflexota; class Anaerolineae; order Anaerolineales; family Anaerolineaceae; genus Flexilinea. The sequence continues at coordinate 37,014 of CACYHU010000030.1, read as the reverse complement.
GTAGACTGGACAAGCATCAGTTTCTGAAATAATGGGTGATTAGGTGGGAAGCCTGAATATTTTTCCATTAAATGGAGAATCTCTGCACATGGATTTCACATCCGGAGTGCAGACAGGTTTTATACTCTCTGCTCTCGTCGCAGTTATAACACTCGTCATAGGGATCCGCACGATTCATAAAGGCGTCAACATCACCTTCTTCCAAAAACGCCAGCAAATGGTTTCGCGAGGCTGGCGTTTGGTTTTCTTTGGCATTCTGATGGGAATCTTTGCATTTCTGCTGAACCGGTATGGAGAACAGACGATCTATTCAATCGTGGTTCCCACACCCACGGCAACCTTGACACCAACCATCACACTTACACCCACCATCACGCCGACCGAAACGCTCACGCTTTCCCCGACTATCACCAACACACCGTCAATCACCAATACACCGTCACTGCCGGATGATCTTCATCTGCATAAAGATGGTGCCTTGATGGGAACAAACGTCATAGTCAGTCCTATTACCTTCACGCTGGAGATCGGCAGCAACGGGATGCCGGTAGAAACACAGGAAGAGTTTGACAATCCGATCAGGGAGATTACTGCTTTCTTCAGTTATGATCAAATGGTAAGCGGTTCCCACATTGCGTTTGTCTGGTACAGAGTGGATGATTGGGTAACGATGTGCTCCAGTGCATCTGTATATGATGGCAGCACCGGAGGTTATTACCGCACCACCTGCAGTACAGAAACACCGGATCGCTGGCTGCCGGGAGAATATGAACTGCAGCTCTTTGTCAATGAAGAATGGATCAACTCCGGTCGGTTCACCGTGGTAGGTATGCCGCCGACACATACACCGACCATTACCTTATCCCCTACCATCACACCATCCCCGACGCGGACCTTCACGCCTACTGCCACCAATACATTTACGCCAACCTCAACAAACACCCCGACGCCTACCTGGACGCCGACCATTACGATGACGCCGACGATCACCCGGACACCTACGATCACATGGACACCGTCGATAACCCCGACGCCAACTATCACGCGCACTCCGACAAATACGCTGACACCCAGCAGCACGCCCACCATCACACCATCTCCGACGGACACCTTCACGCCTACGCCATCACGTACGCCGCGTCCGACAGACACGCGCGTACCCACATTTACAAACACACCATCTAAGACGCCATGGCCAACAAACACACCTCGCCCCACAGACACACTGCGTCCAACCCTGACACCACTGCCGACAAACACTCCCTGGAGGTAACGGTGACCGGCGTAAATGGTTTATTTTAGATTTCAGATTTTTGAGTTTAGATTTTTGAGTTTAGAGTATAAAAAACTGCAGTCAGGTCACGTCTGAAGACTGATCACTTCTCACTGCTGTCTTCAATCCTTTTATACAGGTTATACGTTGGCTGGATGGGACCAAAGCTATAGGTAGCGTCAAATTTTTCCGCAAGCTCATAGTTAGGTGAATCGATCGTCTGAAGAAATGTCAAAACATAATCCACACATCCGGTTTCAAGGCATGCATTCTGTTCCTCAGCGATATCTTTCAAAGGCAGATTGAAACTGCAGAAAAACCGCTGATTCGGCAGCAATCCCGCAGTTGTTGTTACGCCCATATCCAAAAAATTATAGTTCATCAGCGTCGGATTTTCAATTCCGGCAGCTCTTATATAATCTCTGGCCTGATATTGAGGATAATCCTCCTTCTCAAAAGCCAGTGAGCGCATGTTGCCCGCAAAGAAAAACATTCCCAACACACATAACACTAACGAGATCGAAATATTTAAATTAAGATCATAACGCTGCAGCCAGTGAATCCTTACGTTCCGCTCATAAATATCCGCAATGGCGATCAAACCAAACGGCACAAAAGCACCGAAAATCTGGGGATAATAGGAATAAAAACGGCCGCTGAAATAAATCAGCAGATACATCATCAGAAAAGTCAGGATCACCAGCCGGGAGAGATGTTTGTTTTCTTCACTTTTACACCAGATCAGACCGATGATCAGAGATATAACTGATGAAGTACTGAAAACAAGCATATTCAAAAATCCACTGAAAAGGTTTTGAAATACAGCAAACCGGCCATAGAGGTCTGCTGTCTTTGGATAAAGAAAAATATTCTGATAAAAATATACCGTAAAGAGATCCTCTAATCCGCCTGCGATTGCGAACCAGGCAACGATCAGAATCGTTGGGATCATCACACCCACCGCGATAAATCCAATCCCCTTCAGAATTTCCAGACGCATATCCTTTTCACGGGCAAACAGATAAAGCGAAAGGATCCATCCGAGATAAAATCCGAGCATGGAATATTTCATCCACAGCATACACCCTGATGTAACACCAATCAGTATCCATTCGCCCCGTCTCGGCAGCATATTTTTCTTCAGCCGATGATAAGCTGTCCACAGTGCATAGGTGATCAACGGCAGACAAAATTCCTCCGCACTATCCCCCTGATCAAAAGAAATCGCTGTATAAACGATCAGCGCTAATACCGGAACTAATGGCAGCGCACTGCTTCCATGGCGCATTCTCATTATTTTAAAACTGAAAAACAGGAAGAAAAAACAGCTGATTATCTCAAGCACCCACATTCCGGTCAGGGAATCATAAGAAATCAAAGCACCTGCAGAATGCAAAAGCAGCAGCAGCGGACCTTTTTGTTCATAAACATCCCGGTAAGGCAGAAGCCCATGCAAAACTGACTTCCCGACAGTAAACATCGTATGAGGGTCAACCCAGTCATTAAAGGCATAAAATGGGGAACACTTGGAAGCCAGCGTCATCATAACAGCCGCGGTCAAACCGATAAAAGCAGATTCATACCTGGAATCTGATCCATCGTTATTTCCATTTATGATGGAGGCAAGGATAGTTACCAGCCAATCCGTACCAAAAAGGGCCAAAACACATAATCCGGCACCTGCCGCTCCGCAAATCCGCTTTCCCGGCATCAGCGGCAGCGATTCCCAATTATGAAATAAAAAAGAATGCTGCCAGCGTAAATAAAAGAGAACACCCAGCAGCAGCGTACTGAAAGCGGTTATGATCGGGTATTGAAACTGAAAAAAGGGTTTTGGCGCATGTGATTTATGATAATAAACAACAGCCGCACCTGCTCCAAGATATAAAATAAAAGCAACAGCAGCAGAAATCCAATCCGGTCCGCTGATCAGAATCAAATGAGGAAGAAGAAATAAAAATATCATCGCAGATTATCCGTATAAATCATAGTTGTTGTTACCATATCCATAAATCACACATTTATTAGTTTACCCGATATCACTCCTTTCGTGTGAGTTTTCATTTCGAAAATAGACAATAATTTTATCTCTATGGTTTACTATCTTCACGAGTTCATTCATCATGGCAGCTCGGCAATTAACACAATAAAAAAATCACTGACAGGAAATTGACTGCCAGTGATTTCAATCCAGAAAGATTTAATTGTAATAAGACTTGACTGTCTTTTACAGCAAATCACAGCGCGGATGCGATCTTTGCCGCCATTTTGGCATTATTGAAAGCCAGCTGAATATTGGAAGCGAGGCTGTCTCCGCCGGTCACATCCTTGATGCGGGCAAGCAGGAAGGGGGTGATATTCTTCCCGTGTATATGCTGACGCTCCGCTTCAGCAACTGCTTCATCGATAACTTTATTCATCCGGGCGGGATCCATTGCCCATTCATCCGGGATAGGATTAGCGATCAAAACTCCGCCGTTCAAACCGAGATCCCATTTGGTACGGATCACTGCAGCTGCCTCTTCAGGGGTATCACATTCATAATCCCCTTCAAAACCGCTTTCCTTGCAGTAAAATGCAGGGAATTTTTTAGTTCCCATGCATAAAACCGGAACGCCAAAGGTTTCAAGATATTCCAGAGTCAAACCAATATCCAGAATGGATTTGCATCCGGCACAGACTACAGCGACATTCGTATGAGCCAGTTCCTGAAGGTCTGCTGAAATATCAAAGGTTTTCTGAGCACCGCGGTGAACACCGCCAATACCGCCGGTAGCAAACACTTTAATTCCTGCCATGGCTGCGATGATCATGGTCGTTGTGACTGTCGTCGCACCGGTCTGCTTCATCGCCGCAAGATAAGGCAGATCACGGCGGGAGACCTTGGCAATATCTTTACCGCTTGCCATCAGGCTCAAATCATCCGGAGTCAAGCCCACCTTCAATTTTCCATTTATGACCGCGATCGTGGCAGGTACTGCACCTTCCGCACGGATCAGGTTCTCTACGTCATTGGCAAACTTTTCATTCTCAGGATACGGCATTCCATGGGAAATAATCGTCGACTCCAGTGCCACCACTGGTTTTCCCTCATGCAATGCATCCTGTATTTCCGGTAAAACTTCTAAATAATCTTTGTACATTTCGATCCTTTCAATAAATAATTAAAGAATAGCTGACTTGATCCGGGGGGATACGGTCAGCACATCCATTATCGTAATTTCAGCTGCTCTCATGGCAAGCTCCAAAGACTCCTCAGGGCTCATCCTGTTCAGAAAACCATATACCATAGCCGCGGTAAAGGAATCCCCTGCACCGGTCGCACTTACCGGTTCCAATGGTTTATGATACTTGCGCAGGCGCAGGCCGTCCTTATCCTTATAAAAAACACCGTTGCTGCCCAGGGTGATCACAGCACAGCCGGTTCCGACAGAAAGAATACGATCCGCAGCTTTTTCGACATCCTTATCATCTATGATTTCCATCCCGGCAAAAACTTCCGCTTCCTGACGGTTGCATTTGATCATCCGGAGTCTCGGTAAGAACTGTTTCAGCGTTCCGGCATATGTAGTTGAGATCGGATCTGAAAAAAGCGGTTTATGAGCCCATTTGGAAGTCAGCACGTCAAGACATTCAGGAGAAAGATTCGGATCCAAAACGATCACATCAGCACTGTCGAATGCTTCCGCATGTCTGAAAATAAAATCTGCATTCATATTTTTAATAATGTGCATATCCGAAACCGCCGCGAGCATATCTCCGTCGCTGTCGGTCAAAACCAGATAAGACGAGGATCGTGCGCCGGGAATGATCTCAATGTGCGAAACATCAATGCCGGCATCTTTGCAGCTTCTCAATATGATATCCCCAAATGGATCCATGCCGACTGCAGAGACCATACGGACATCAGCTCCTAACCGGGCAAGGTTTTCCGCAATATTCCGTCCAACACCTCCGGGACACAGCCGGATCACTCCCGGATTCGAATCTTTCATATTCACGGGAGCGTTAGAAAAACCCTGAACATCAATATTTGCCCCGCCGGCACAGGTCACTGTTGATCTTTGTTTATCCATACTTATCTTCCCTGTATTTATTATAAATGAACTCGGCGAAAATAGATGGATATTACCGTTTTTGGAGCAGATTTTTTATTTTTTCCTAAAAGGGATTAAAATATTACCGACCGCTGATAAAAATAAAAAATGCGGGATCACTGAAGGAGATAAAATGAAAAAAAGTCTGTCCATATTACTTACCATCATGTTTGTTCTCAGCTTGACGCTGACTGCATGCGATACAAACAAGCAGCAGGCAGAAACGGAAGCACCTGCCGCTGTTGCAACCGCTGCAGAAACCGTAAATGAAGGAAAAGAAACAGTTGAGACCGCAGTAGTAGACACTAAAGCCGCTGTTGAGGAAAAAGCTGATGATGTCAAAGAAACAGCAGAAGACGCTGTTGACGACGCAAAAGCTGCTGCCGACGATGCCAAAGCCGCCGTTGAAGAAAAAGCCGATGACGTCAAAGAAACAGCAGAAGACGCTGTTGACGACGCAAAAGCCGCTGCCGACGATGCCAAAGCCGCCGTTGAAGAAAAAGCCGATGACGTCAAAGAAACAGCAGAAGACGCCGTTGACGACGCAAAAGCTGCTGCCGACGATGCCAAGGCCGCTGTTGAAGAAAAAGTAGATGACGCTAAAGCCGCAGCAGAAGACGCTGTTGACGACGCAAAAGCTGCTGCCGACGATGCCAAGGCCGCTGTTGAAGAAAAAGTAGATGACGCTAAAGCCGCAGTAGAAGACGCCGTTGAAGACGCAAAAGCTGCTGCCGACAATGCCAAGGCCGATGTTGAAGAAAAAGCTGATGACGTCAAAGCCGCAGCAGAAGACGCTGTTGAAGACGCGAAAGCAGCTGCCGACGATGCCAAAGCCGCTGTTGAAGAAAAAGCTGATGACGTCAAAGCCGCAGTAGAAGACGCCGTTGAAGACGCAAAAGCTGCTGCCGACGATGCCAAAGCCGTCGTTGAGGAAAAAGCTGATGACGTCAAAGAAACAGTAGAAGACGCCGTTGAAGACGCCAAAGCAGCTGCCGACGATGCCAAAGCCGCTGTTGAAGAAAAAGCTGATGACGTCAAAGCCGCAGCAGAAGACGCCATTGAAGACGCCAAAGCTGCTGCCGACGATGCCAAAGCCGCCGTTGAGGAAAAAGCCGATGACGTCAAAGCCGCAGCAGAAGACGCTGTTGAAGACGCTAAAGCTGCTGCCGACGATGCCAAGGCCGCTGTTGAAGAAAAAGCTGATGACGCAAAAGCTGCAGTAGAAGACGCCGTTGACGACGCGAAAGCCGCTGCCGACGATGCCAAGGCCACTGTTGAAGAAAAAGCCGATGACGTCAAAGAAACAGTCGAAGACGCTGTTGATGACGCCAAAACTGCTGCCGACGATGCCAAAGCCGTCGTTGAGGAAAAAGCTGATGACGTCAAAGAAACAGTAGAAGATGCTGTTGAAGACGCAAAAGCTGCTGCCGACGATGCCAAAGCCGCCGTCGAAGAAAAAGCCGATGACGTCAAAGAAACAGTAGAAGATGCTGTTGATGACGCCAAAACAGCTGCCGACGATGCCAAGGCCGCTGTTGAAGAAAAAGCCGATGACGTCAAAGAAACAGTCGAAGACGCTGTTGATGACGCCAAAACTGCTGCCGACGATGCCAAGGCTGCTGTTGAAGAAAAAGCCGATGACGTCAAAGAAACAGTCGAAGACGCTGTTGAAGACGCTAAAGCTGCTGCCGACGATGCAAAAGCCGCTGTTGAAGAAAAAGCTGATGACGTCAAAGAAACAGTAGAAGACGCTGTTGAAGACGCTAAAGCTGCTGCCGACGATGCAAAAGCCGCTGTTGAAGAAAAAGCTGATGACGTCAAAGCCGCAGCAGAAGACGCCGTTGAAGACGCAAAAGCCGCTGCCGACGATGCCAAAGCCGCCGTTGAAGAAAAAGCTGATGACGCTAAAGCCGCAGTAGAAGACGCCGTTGATGACGCCAAAGCTGCTGCCGACGATGCCAAGGCCGCTGTTGAAGAAAAAGTAGACGACGCTAAAGCCGCAGTAGAAGACGCCGTTGATGACGCCAAAGCTGCTGCCGACGATGCCAAAGCCGCCGTCGAAGAAAAAACTGATGATGTCAAAAAAACAGTAGAAGATGCTGTTGAAGACGCAAAAGCTGCTGCCGACGATGCCAAAGCCGCCGTTGAAGAAAAAGCTGATGATGTCAAAGCCGCAGCAGAAG
>CACYHU010000030.1:0-29433 GCA_902774215.1 uncultured Chloroflexota bacterium | reverse complement strand
AAAAGCTGATGATGTCAAAGCCGCAGCAGAAGACGCTGTTGAAGACGCCAAATCCGCTGTCGACGATGCCAAAGACGCCGTTGAAGAAAAAGCTGATGACGTCAAAGAAACAGTAGAAGACGCCGTTGATGACGCCAAAGCTGCTGTTGACGATGCCAAAGTCACCGTTGAAGAAAAAGCCGATGACGTCAAAGAAACAGTAGAAGATGCCGTTGACGATGCAAAAGCTGCTGTTGACGATGCAAAAGCCGCTGTTGAAGAAAAAGCCGATGACGTCAAAGAAACAGTTGAAGACGCTGTTGATGACGCCAAAGCTGCTGCCGATGATGCCAAAGACGCCGTTGAAGAAAAAGCTGATGATGTCAAAGAAACAGTAGAAGACGCCGTTGAAGACGCAAAAGCTGCTGCTGACGATGCCAAGGCCGCTGTTGAAGAAAAAGCTGATGACGTCAAAGAAACAGTAGAAGACGCTGTTGATGACGCTAAAGCTGCTGCCGACGATGCAAAAGCCGCTGTTGATGAAAAAGCCGAAGAACTCAAAGCCCAGCTTGAAGCAGAAAAAGAAGAACAGTATGTAGAATATAAATCAAAAGTCGATAAACTTATCGCTTCAGCTGAAGAGATTCAGAATAAATTAGATACCGGTGAAATCAGTGAAGAAGATGCAGCTAAAGCCTTCACAGAACTCGATGCAGAATTCGAGTCACTTGGCGAAGAAATTGAAGCCTACGAAGCCCAGCTCAAAGAAAAGGCCGAAGCCGCAGGAATCATCCTTGATACCGATATTCAGGAAGAAATTTTAGCTGAAGAAATCGAAGCCATAGAAATTGAAGCTGAAGAAATTGATGCATATGAAATCGAAGCTGAAGAGATCCTGGCTGAAGAAATCGAAGCGGAACCCTATACTGAGGAAAATACAGCAAACCTGCAGAACCTGATGACTGCCATCGATGAAACCATTGCTGAACAGGAAGCTGCCGGCGCCGAAAATGCCGCCGAATTGAGGAAACTCTATGATGATATTCTGGCAGCCATAAATGGGTCACAAGAAGGCGATGGTGACGCTTTTACGGAGATTAAGAATGCTGAAGGAGCCGCTCAAATCCGTGAACTGATGGACATCATCAAAACTGCCATAGAAAAAAACAAAGAAGAAGTGAAATAACATCACCCTTCTGAAAAAATAAACAGAGCCGCGATTCTCCTGGGATTCCAATTGAATCGCGGTTTTTTAATGTCCGGATCCGGTTGCTCCTTCAACAAATAATTACCAGAGAAAATCTGATTTTTTCAATTCGAGTCAAAAAATTAAAATTTATTACAAAATGGCAAAAAAAACATGAGAAAAATCAGAATGTAAACCTTTACAAAGCTGTTATAATTACGACGTCAATAAAATTTGACAAAAATAAAGGAGTTTAATATGAAAAAAGCTTTATTGTTGTTTGTAGTGTTAGCAATGCTTGCACTCGTTTCCACCGCTGTTTTCGCACAGGATGAAGTCTGGCATCTGGGCATTCTGGTCCACTCACTGGACAATGAATTCTGGGCCCAGGAAGCCAAGGGCGGCGAACTCTTCGCTGACTCCAAGGATGATGTAGTTGCTCAGGTTCTTGCCACTGATGGCGATGACAACAAAGAAATGCAGGCTATGCGTGACTTCATCGCCCAGTACGGCGATCATGCCATCTTCGTGACCGATCCCGCCTCCAAGGCCAACACCGCCAACGTTGTTGAAATCGCTGAAGAAGCCGGCGCAAAAGTTGCCATCCTCTGGCACCACGCTGATGAACTCGAACCTGCCGATTGGGATTCCTTCGTTGTCCACATGTCCCCGGATGACTTTGTTGCCGGTTATAACACCGCAAAACATCTGTTCGAAAAGATGGACGGCAAGGGTAAGGTTGTTGCTCTTTACGGTCAGCAGGGTGAAGACTCCGCTGCCAACCGCTATGCCGGTTTCCTGGCAGCTCTCGCAGAATATCCGGAAATCGAATGCCTGGATATGCAGGTCGCTTCCTGGTCCCAGGATCAGGCCATGACCTTCACTCAGACCTGGCTCTCCAAATACGATAACATCGATGCCATCTGGGCAGCTAACGACACCATGGGCCTGGGCGCCATCGAAGCCCTGAAGCTCGAAGGCAAGAATGGTCAGATCCTGGTCTGCGGCTGCGACGGTATTGCTGCCGCATATGAAGCCATCGAAGCCGGCGACATGGCCTGCACCGTTGCCAACAACGGTTACCTGCTCATGGGTTACGGTGCCTCCTATGCTTACCAGGCTGCAAAGAACGGCGTTGTCCCGGAAAATCCGGTCATCAAGACCCAGGCTGTCCTCGTCACCAGCGACAATGTTGCTGAATACAAAGCCATGTTCATCGACGGCACCCCGGAATACGACTATGACGATCTGAACTTCTGTGTCCTTTCCGCACATCCCAGCTTCGCTGAGCTCGAGCTGGAAGAAAAGCTTGGAACAGCCGCAGCGGTTGCCGTTACCGGAGCCGTAGTGGAAGCTGCAGAAGAAGAAGTTGCCTGGAATGAAATCGTTGACAAGATCAATGCTGAAATCGAAAAAGGCATTGAAAACGGTGAAGAAGGCGCTGCTGAAGCCAAAGAAATCGTTGATTTCCTGCAGGGTCTGTATAATGAAATCGTGAGCGGAGAAGCCAAATAAGGCCGGTTCCGTGAGCTTATGATATGAGCAATTCCGTGGGTCACTCTTTTCCGGGATGACCCACGGAAATTTTTGTTCAGTAAGAAATCTGAGTTTTTGAATAAAAATTATCGGATATTTTTAGAAAGATTTTCCTGTATAACGGTGAATGACCGAAATAAGGAGCTTAAATGAATCTATTATCTAAAAAAGATGTAAAATCCATGACCATCGCGGAGCAGTTTGTCTCCAAAGTCGAGCAGGAAGCCCTTTCCAATAAGATCCGGGTATACGCTCCGATGATCCTGCTGGTTATAATGACGATCGTTTTTTCGATTTATGACAGCCACTTCTTTTCGCTGAAAAACCTTGTCAACGTTCTCGGGCAGATGGCAGTCCCTTTGATCCTGGCAACCGGACTGACTTTTGTCCTGCTGCTGGGACGCATTGACCTTTCCGTGGAAGGCGTGATGGGACTTGTCGGTTCTGCCATATCCCTGCTGCTGCTCAATTCCCGCAACAGCAATGACTGGGGCGTATGGGGTGTGATCCTTCCGCTGGTGCTGGGTACACTCTGCGGTTTCATCACCGGGTTCCTGCATGTGAAGCTGAAGATCGCTTCCTTCATCATCACCTATGCCATCAGCACGATCGTTTCCGGTGTGGCGGTGCTTCTTTATAACAGCCAGCCGGCAACCGTCAAAGCGCAATGGGTCATTGACGCTTCTCAAACTTATTTTCTCAAAATACCGCTTATCACCTGGATCGCGATAATTTTTTATATTATCTGCGCCATTATTCTGAACTATACCGCTTTCGGAAGGGCAGTTTATGCCATCGGCGACAATGAAGCAGCCGCAGTCGCTTCCGGCATCAATGTACAAAAAGTCGTGATCGAAGTCTTTGTTCTCAGCGGTTTTGCCGCCAGCCTCGCCGGGTTGGTGGCCCTGATCCGTCTCAAACTCGGACAGGTTTCACTTGGTGAAAATCAGATGTTCCCCTGCATCACTGCTCTGGTAGTTGGCGGCACATCGCTCAGCGGCGGAAAAGGCGGAATGCTGCAGACCATGGTTGGTATTCTGATTTACATGGAGCTCCTGAACTTCCTGACCATCATCGGTGTCAGCGCTGACTATAAGAATGCAATTCAGGGCGTGATCATCATCATCGCAGTCGCCCTCACCATTACACGCGGCCGCAAGGTCATTGCAAAATAAGGGGGCTGCTATGGAAAAAGAACTGCTTTTCAAAACCAACAATATCGGCAAGATTTACGGTTCGAACACCGTACTGCAGGGCATCAACGTGGAATTCCACCGGGGCGAAATCGTCGGACTGATCGGTGAAAACGGGGCAGGTAAATCCACGCTGATGAAAATCATTGCTGGTGTAACGGATGCCTCTATGGGTACTATGGAAATGAACGGCAAGCCCTTCAAGGCTTCTTCAATGATGGATGCGAACAAATACGGCATCGGCATGGTCTTCCAGGAACAGTCCCTGATCTCCAACCTGTCCGCTGCCCAGAATATTTACCTCGGGCGGGAAAAAGATTTTTCAACATTTGGCCTTGTAAACTGGGCGAAAATGAATGCGGCCGCCCGCGCTGCACTGGATAAGCTGGGATTATCCAATATTTCTCCCGCTCAGAAAATCAGCGACATGCCTTTTGCCATGCGGCAGATGGTTGAAATCACCAAAGTACTGGACATCGTTTCCGAAACCGCCAATGACCGGGCACTGATACTGCTGGACGAACCGACGACTGTTCTCACTGATGATGAAATGAAGATCCTTTTTGAACAGGTTCGGCTGATGAAGGAAAAGGGCAACTGCATCATCTTCATCTCTCACCGTCTGCAGGAAGTCCTGGACCTCACCGACCGCATTTATGTTTTCAAAGATGGACACCTCACCGGTGAAGTGGAAACGAAGGATGCGGATGAATACAAGCTATACGAAATGATGGTAGGGCGTGAAACCAATGGGGAATATTATGTCTCCCAGCGGCAGACCGTTCCGACTGATGATGTGGTTCTGGAAGTGGAAAACCTTGCCATGTTCGGCTCCTTCAAGGATGTATCCTTCAAGCTTCACAAAGGGGAAGTTCTCGGACTTTATGGTGTCGAAGGCTCCGGGAAAGAAGATGTCTGCGCTGTCATCAGCGGCGATGAAGGCAAAACCGCCGGAACCATCCGTATCAACGGGAAGGAAGTCAGCTTCGGTTCTCCCAGCGATGCCCGTAAACACGGCATCCTTTCCGTCCCGAGGGACCGGCGTGATGAAGGTATCATTGGGATCCTTCCCATCAGTGAAAACATTTCTGTTTCGAATTATGGAAAAAATGCAACTGCGGGGCTGATCTCCAACAAGAAACAGACCGAAAACGCTAACGGGTGGATCAAAGAACTCGGCATCAAATGTGAGGGGCCGATGCAGCGCATCAACGCCCTCTCCGGTGGCAATGCACAGAAGGTCATCTTCGCCCGCGTACTGGATTCGGAATGTCCGATACTGATCCTGGATCATCCGACACGTGGTGTCGACATTGGCGCGAAGGGCGATATTTACAGCCTGATCCGCGATATCACCGAAAAAGGCTTCTCCGTCCTGCTGATGGGCGACACGCTTGATGAATGTCTGGGGCTTGCCAGCCGCATTATCGTCATGAAAGATGGCCTTGTCACCGCGGAATTTGACTGCCCGGCAGATAACAAACCGGATCAGGTTGAAGTTGTACAGAAAATGTTATAAGACAGGAGCGCACCATGGAACAAAAAAATAAATCATTCAAAACTTTCTTCATTCAGAATATTTACATTCTGAGTGCCGTCCTGGTGATCGTTGTCTTTTTCCTCATTAACAACAGTTTCCTTTCCCTGTACTCCATACAGAACATGACAACGGAGCTCGCACCGCTGCTGCCCATGGCCTGCGGGATCGCATTTGTCCTTTATGCCGGATCCATTGACCTTTCCATCGGCGCAGTAGCTTCCGCGGTCTGTGTCATCACCGGGCTGAACGTAGGTGAAAAGGGCAACATTATGATCCTGTATATGCTGCTCTTCGGCGTAATGATCGGCCTTATCAACGGTCTGCTGGTTTCCAAGGGCAAGCTGCCTTCCTTTATCGTCACACTCTGCGCCCAGAGCATCTACCGCGCAATCGCGATCATCCTTTCCAACCCTCATGGCGGCGGTTCCAAGAATATCCCGCTCAAACAGCGCGTGGTCGTCAACTGGGCAACGAATAAAGTGCTGGGTCTGCCGATCCTCTTCTGGATCGCGGTCCTTATTCTGATCATTTGCATCGTCATCGAACGCAAAACCGCCATCGGCAAATCGATTTTTGCTATTGGCGCAAATGAAAAAGCAGCCCGCATGGCCGGTGTTAATGTGACACTGACGAAGTTATGTGCTTTCATCCTCTGCAGCGTCGGTGCAGCTATCGGCGGCATCATGTACACCTACAAACTCAAGAGTTCTGTCCCGACGATCGGGGATAACCTCTACATGATGGCGATTTCCTCAGTAGCTCTGGGCGGTACACTCTTCTCCGGCGGGAAAGGTTCTGCCCTGCGCACATTGGTCGGAGTACTGACAGTTACTGCTATTTCCTCAGGGATGAACATGGCAGGTGTAAATCCGCTGTGGAAAAACGTAGTCTACGGTATCGTCCTGATTGCAGCCGTAGCCATCAATTCTGAAAAAGGCGGCCGGGATCTTATCATCAAATAGTAAAAAAGGAACGGTTCCGCGCAAAACGCGGAACCGTTTTTTAAACCAAACAGGAGATTTATCATGGGAGAGGTTTACGAAATTCATCATATCTGCATTCACGCTAAAGACCTCGATGAAAGCATCGCTTTCTATCGGGATAATTTCGGCTTCAGCCTTGTCGGAAGAGAAAGCTGTGCCGTTGAAGAATACGCCATGCTCCGGCTGGGATCGTCGCGGCTGGAACTGATCCAACCCCACCACCCGAAAACAGAAGACTTCGGAGACTGCGGGACGATCACACACATCGGGCTCGGTGTTCATGACATCGACTCCGTCGTTGCACAGCTCAGAGCAAAGGGCATGAAATTCCTTTCAGAGGAAATCGAAGATAAAGATGAACCGCTCGGCGGACTCCGCGCGATCCAGCTGCTCGGTCCGGCGGATGAACATATCAATTTATATGAATGGAAACGGGAAATCTGATGAATTACTTACTCGGAATTGATCTCGGCACTTCCAGCCTGAAAACCATCGTCCTTTCACGGGATGGAAAAATACTCTCCTCAGACGCCATTGATTACCGGTTTGACAGCCCGGTCCAGGGGTATGCGGAACAGGATCCGCAGGTCTGGTGGCACGCCTGTTTAAACACCGTTATCAACGCGGTCCGCAAAGCCAATATCAGTGCAGGGGATATCACGGCTATCGGTTTTTCCGGACAGATGCATGGTGTCGTTATCCTTGATAAAGACTATCAGGTCATCCGCCCCGCGATCTTGCACTGCGATGCCCGTTCCGGTGAACAGGTGGAACAGGTCAACAATTTGTTCTCATTACCGGACAGGCAGCGGCTCTTCCGCAACCCTGTCTATCCCGGATTTATGCTTACTTCACTCCTGTGGATAAGAGATAACGAACCTGAAAACTTTGAGCGTATTGCTCATGTCTGCTCCCCGAAAGATTATATTCGTTTTCAGCTCACAGGTGTCTTTTCTTCCGAATATTCAGATGCCTCTGCCACCTTGCTTTTCGACATTGAAAAGAACTGCTGGTCCGATGAGATCATTTCAAGGGTCGGTCTTCCCCGCGGCATTTTCCCGGAATGCACAGAACCGACAGAAATTGTCGGAAAGGTTACGGCTGAAGCAGCTGCACTTACCGGACTGAAAGCCGGAACAATGGCTGCTTCCGGCGGCGGAGATCTGACGATGATGAGCGTCGGCAGCGGCATGGTCCGCAATGGGGATGCCATCATCAACATCGGTACCAGCGGGCAGGTTTCTTTCCAGATCGACCGCCCGGTAATCAACCCGGCATTGAACACCAACATGTTCTCAGCCTACCACTCCGACCGCTGGATACTTTACGGAGCTACGATGAGTGCCGGTCTTTGCCTGAAATGGTGGCGGGAAATCGCAGGAAATCCATCTTATGATGCGATCCATGAAGCAGTTTCAAAAACCGGACCGGGATCGGGAGGTATTCTCTTTTATCCGTATCTCAACGGTGAACGGTGTCCGCACCTGATGTCTGATATCAGCAGTTCCTTCATCGGTGTGAATGCCTCTACCGGATTTGCGGAAATGACCCGTTCTGTTATGGAAGGCGTTGTATTCAATCTCCGTCAGTGTGCCGGGATCTGTGAAAAGCTTGGCTTTTCCGCTGAAACCTACCTTGCGGCAGGCGGTGCGGCACGCAGTGAGGATTGGACGCAAATCATGGCTGACATCTTCAACAAACCGGTCAAACGCATCATCGGTGAAGAACAGGCATGCCTGGGTGCTGCACTGAGCGCCGGGGTTGGAGCCGGTTTCTGGAATTCTCTTCCGGAAGCAGTTGATGACGTTGTCCGCTATCAGGACCGGATCATCACACCGATTACACAAAACGCAGCCATTTACGAAGAGTATTATCAACTCTACCGCGATATATTCCCGCTGTACAGTGAAAGCCTGCGTAAACTGACAAACCTCGGGCGCAGAGGAACAGGGAGCGATGGAACCTGCGCCGTTCGCTGATGTGCAGCAGATCAATAAGCAAAACAGCCGAAAGGTCAGGACAGTATCCAGAGTACAGATGTCTTTGGATCCGCTCCGGATCCGCCGCTCTATTCAGGGCTGATGTAATATAAAAATTATTACAAAAGGATTGTTATACAAATAAGATTTCTGGTATAATCAAATTAATCTCACTGAAAAGTTTTTAAAATATTTTCAGAAGATATACATTATAGGAGGATATTTCCATGAAAAAACTTTTTGCTGTTATTCTGACCATCGTTATGGTTCTGTCTGTCATGGCTGTAGCTTCTGCAGACGATGAAATGCGTGTTGCCATGATCACCGACTACGGTGATATTACAGACCAGTCCTTCAACCAGACTACCTATGAAGCAGCCAAAGCCTGGTGTGACGCCAACGGAGTCGACTTCACCTACTACAAACCCGCCGGTGACAGCACTGCGGAACGTGTTGCGATGGTTGAGAAAGCTGACGATGACGGATACAATGTTATCGTAATGCCGGGCTATGCTTTCGGCGGCACTATTGCTGAAGTTGCAGCAGAATATCCGGATATCAAATTTGTTGCTCTGGACGTTGCTGCAGGCGATCTGCTCGAAGCTGCTGTTGCACTGCATGGTGAAACCTATGACTACAATCCGGCCAACTGGGATTTGGACGAATATGTTGACCTGAGCAATGTTTACTGCGCAGTATATCAGGAAGAACTCTGCGGTTACATGGCCGGCTACGCAGCTGTAAAACTGGGTTATGAACACCTGGGCTTCCTTGGCGGTATGGCTGTCCCCGCTGTCGTCCGCTACGGTTACGGCTTTGTTCAGGGCGCCAATGCTGCAGCTGCTGAACTTGGTGATGAAGATGTGACTGTCGAATATGTTTACGGCAACCAGTTCTACGGCGATGCTGATATCACTGCTTACATGGATAACTGGTACTCCAACCTCGGTGTTGAAGTTGTCTTTGCCTGCGGCGGCGGTATCTTCACTTCCGCGGCTGAAGCAGCTGCAAAAGTTGATGGAAACGTGATCGGTGTTGATGTTGACCAGGCTGCTCTGATCGACGGCAACTACGGTGAAGGCATGACCGTGACCTCTGCAATGAAGGGTCTGGGCGCAACCGTGTTCACAATGCTGTCCGAAATCAAAGACGGCAACTGGGATGAATACGCCGGTAAAATTGAAACCCTTGGTCTGATTGGTGAAGATCCGGAACTGAACTATGTTCAGATCGCTCCTTCCACTCAGTTCGATGAAGGCTTCACTGAAGAGGATTACGCAAATCTGGTTTCCAGAATGTATAACGGCGAAATCACTGTGAATAACAGCATTGATGAAATGCCTGAAGTTGAAATCACCGTGAATGATCTCGGCACCGTGAAATAATTTTCAAAACCTTTTCCGGGGATGAATCTCATCCCCGGTTTTTGAAAAAAGTCCACGGCACTGTTTATTACTCCGTGGTCTTTTTTCAAAAACCGTGAAAGGTTGTTCCTTTTCACAAGGGATTTTTTAGCATAAAAGAGGAGGGAAAATTGGGAAACGAGCACAACAGCGAATATGCAATTGAAATGCTGCATATTACAAAGCGTTTTCCGGGCATCATCGCCAATGATGACATCACTCTGCAGTTGAAACACGGAGAGATCCATGCGCTGCTGGGAGAAAACGGTGCAGGCAAATCCACCCTGATGAGTGTCCTTTTCGGCTTGTATCAGGCTGAAGAGGGAGTCATCAAAAAGGACGGAAAGGAAGTTAAGATCCTCAGTCCGAACGATGCGAACGCACTGGGTATCGGCATGGTTCACCAGCATTTCAAACTGGTGGAGTGCTTTACAGTGCTGGACAACATCATCCTGGGAGATGAACCTACCGGCCCGATGGGTGTGTTGAAAAAGGCGGAAGCCCGGAAAAAGATTATGGACCTTTCCAACAAGTACGGTCTTCAGGTTGATCCTGATGCTAAAATTCAGGATATTACTGTCGGTATGCAGCAGCGTACTGAGATCCTGAAGATGCTGTACCGGGACAATGAAATCCTGATTTTTGATGAACCGACAGCAGTTCTGACGCCTCAGGAAATCCATGACCTGATGAAGATCATGAAAAACCTGGCAGCCGAAGGTATGTCTATTCTCTTCATCAGCCACAAGCTGGCAGAAATCATGGAAGTCGCGGACCGCTGCAGCGTTCTGCGGAAAGGGAAATACATCGGAACCGTCAACACTGCCGACGTTACCATGGCAGAACTCTCCTCTATGATGGTCGGACGAAATGTAAACTTCCATGTAGAGAAGAAAGAACAGCATCTGGGAGATGTTATTCTTGATGTTGAAAACATGACTGTCGCCTCCAAAGTACACAAAAATAACGCGGTGAAGAATGTCTCACTGAAGGTTCGCGGAGGCGAAATCGTCTGCATCGCCGGAATTGACGGAAACGGACAGACAGAATTTGTCTACGGGCTCACAGGACTGGAACCACTGGTTTCCGGAAAGATTACCCTGTTGGGGCAGGATATAACTAAGATGCCGATCCGGAAGCGCTCGATCCTTGGTATGAGCCATATTCCGGAAGACCGGCACAAGCACGGATTGGTGCTGGATTATTCTCTGGAAGACAATATCGTACTTCAGCGCTATTTTGAACCTGAATTTACCAAAAGCGGATTCCTTCGCAGGAATAACATACGGAAACAGGCTGAAAAGATGATCGAGGAGTATGATATCCGTTCCGGGCAGGGACCAATCACCACATCCAGGAGCATGTCCGGCGGTAATCAGCAGAAAGCGATCATTGCCCGGGAAATTGAAAAGGAACCCGGACTGCTGGTTGCGGTTCAGCCAACTCGCGGGTTGGACGTAGGAGCCATTGAGTTCATCCATAAACAGATCGTCGCACAGCGGGACGCCGGTAAAGCTGTCCTGTTGGTTTCTCTGGAGATGGATGAGGTACTGGATGTTTCAGACCGGATCCTGGTGATGTACGAAGGTGAAATCGTTGGTCAGTTGGATCCGAAAACCACGACACCGGAAGAAATGGGCTTGTATATGGCCGGTGCTAAGCGGGAGGAGGTTAAAGCCTGATGCAGAAGAGTTCTATTTTAAGAAAGCCCGCGGTGCAGACAATTTTGGCTTCACTGGTCTGCATTGTGTTGGGCGTACTGATTGGTTTTATCGCCCTGCTGATAATCAATTCAAGCGGTGCCTGGAATGCTTTGATGGAGATCCTGAAGAATTTCTGGAATTACTCCAAACACACGACCCAGATGAAAAACCTGGGAAATACGCTGGTCAAAACTGCTCCGCTTCTGATGTGCGGTCTTTCCGTACTGTTTGCATATAAAGTCGGGCTGTTCAATATCGGTGCTGCCGGACAGTATGTTGCCGGCGCCGGTGCCTGTATCTACTGTGCTGTAGGTCTCGGCTGGAGTTGGTTCCCTTGTATGCTGGCCTCCATCGCTGCCGGTGCGATCGTTGGTTCAATTTCCGGTGTGCTGAAAGCCTACAGGAACGTGAATGAAGTTATTTCCTGTATTATGCTGAACTGGATCTGTCTTTACCTGGTAAATACGCTGCTGAGCAAAGTCAAGAATCCCACCAGCCCCTATACCTACGCCATTAATCTGAAATTAGTCACTGTTGACGGTGTCACATCCACGGCTGCCCATCCGCAGGCCTTGCTGCCCACCCTGGGAATCAATGCACTGTTCAACAACAATAAATATGTCGGGATCGCAATTCCGCTGGCCATACTGTTGGCTATCGCCAGCTGGGTCCTTCTTTCAAAAACCAAGCTGGGTTATGAACTGCGGGCCACAGGTTTAAACAAATACGCTGCAAAATATGCAGGTATGGCAGATCGCGGCAATATCATTTTGACAATGGCGATCGCCGGCGGACTGGCAGGTATCGGCGCTTCCATGCTGTACCTGACCGGGTTTGAAGACTGGTCTGTTACGCAGGCATCTGTCCCGGCTATGGGCTTCAACGGAATCGCAGCTGCATTTCTCGGCGGTCTGAATCCTATCGGTACCATTTTCTCTTCCTATTTCATTCAGCATATTACGGATGGCGGAGCTCAGCTGAACAAGCAGATTTATCCTGGGGAAATTTCAAACATGATTTCCAGCCTGATCATCTATTTCTGCGGTTTTGTACTGTTCTTCAAATCCACATTGAACAAATGGCTGGACAGCCTGGATGAAAAAGCTGCGAAGAAGGGAGGCAAATAACCATGATCCTGCTGATTCAATACATGATCGTTTTTGCGTCCGTGCTGATGCTTGTAGCTCTGGGCGGTTGTTTTTCAGAACATTCCGGCGTGATCAATATCGGTTTGGAAGGCATTATGGTTTTCGGTGCATTGGGCGGAGCACTTGTGATGAGCTCCCTGCCTGATGGTACGTCATCATTTCTTATTGTCCTCCTGTCAATTTTGGCCGCAATGATCACCGGCATGATTTATTCCCTGCTGCTGGCAGTGGCAGCCATCAATTTCAAAGCGGATCAGACGCTGGTTGGTACAGCCATGAATCTGCTCGGTACTGCCGGAGCCACGGTTATCGTGAAGGCTATCAACACAAGATCCAATCCGGACAACCCCTCATCCACCATTCAATATATCGGTGCAAAAAAGGCTTTCCTTCTCGTTGACGGGTATGAGTTCAACTGGTTTATGCCGCTGGCACTCTGTCTGCTGGTGCTGTCATGGTTTATTCTTTACAAAACCCGTTTCGGGTTGAGAATGATGGCTTGCGGTGAACATCCTCAGGCGGCAGCTTCTGTTGGTATCAACGTTTTCAAAATGCGCTATGCCGGTGTCCTGATTTCAGGTCTGCTTGGCGGTCTGGGCGGTTTGGTATATATTACCGCCGGCGTTTCTGAATGGAAGTTTGAAAACGGTGTGGCCGGTTTCGGTTTTCTTGCTTTGGCGGTTATGATCTTCGGTGAGTGGAAGCCATTCAAAATTGCACTGGCCGCTTTGCTGTTCGGTTTCTTCCGTGCCCTGAGCAACGTGTACACAGGCTTTGATTTCCTGCGGGCGCTCAACCTTCCCAGCACAGTTTACAACATGCTGCCTTATATCATTTCTCTTGTTGTTCTAGTGCTCTTCTCCGGTAACAATGCAGCGCCGAAAGCGGAAGGTATTCCCTACGACCAGAGCACGCGGTAATAAAACCCGCCCTGTACAATGGCCCGTCTCTTCGGAATTTTGACGGAGGCAGTCAGTAAATCAGATGTTTGAGAAAACATCAGGCATCTGAAAAAAGCGAATAATTTCAACAAGAGGCTGTCGCACATTGATATGGTGTACGACAGCCTTTTCAGAAATACCATCAAAAGGAAATGCTCCGCAATGGTGGGCGGACAGCAGGTCTTGCCGGCGGGAGAACTTCCCGCACTATGGTGATTATTGATGGGGCCGGTCGAGCTGACCTTCAGTTACCCGCCAGCTTTGGCGCTTTTAAATAACGCGAACGCGGGGATCTCTTTCGCAGGCTGCTGACGCTTATTCCGCGTCCCTGCGAAGCACTCCCTCCCGATGGCTTTTCAAAATTATAATTTGCGACAGCTCCATTTTATATATTTTCTGAACGATTATGCCCTATATTCTTGTAATTCTTGCACCAAGTGCTGCAAGTTTTTCATCAACACGTTCATATCCGCGCTCGATCTGTCCGATATTTCGGATGGTGGATTTTCCGGGGGTCGCCAGGGTTGCCAGCAGAAGTGCCATACCCGCACGGATATCCGGTGACTCCAGATTTTCCGGATAGAGTCTTGTCGGTCCCTGAACGATACAGCGATGCGGGTCACACAGGACGATCTGAGCTCCCATTCCCACCAGCTTGTCAGTAAAATACATACGGCTGGGGTACATCCAGTCATGGAAAAGGATAGATCCTTTAACCTGCGTCGCGATCACAATCGCGATAGACATCAGGTCAGAAGGGAACGCCGGCCAGGGCATAACACTGATCTCCGGTATCGCACCGCCGAGATCCGGTTCCACAGCCATTCGCTGGCTGTCCGGGACAAGGATATCTTCGCCATTGGTTTCCCAATGAACTCCCATGCGCTTGAACACCAGGCTGACCATATCCAGATACTCGACCCCCGCATTGTGGATCAGTACCTCACCGCGGGTCATTGCGGCCGCACCAATATATGAGACAACTTCCAGATAGTCCGGCCCGATCGTATAATCTGCCCCATGCAATGAATCCACGCCCTCAATTGTGAGAATATTCGAGCCAATGTTTGAGATCTTCGCCCCCATCTTGTTAAGAAGGTGGCATAACTCCTGAATATGCGGTTCGGAAGCCGCGTTTCGCAGAACAGTGGTACCTTCCGCGGTGGCAGCAGCCATAATAGCATTTTCCGTAGCAGTGACAGAGGCTTCATCCATCAGGATGTTGCAGCCATGCAGCCGCCCCTTTACTTCAAAGTGATACTGTCGGTCATAATAAGCATTCGCACCGAGCTTGACCAGCGCAAGAATATGTGTGTCAACACGGCGTCTGCCGATCACATCACCGCCAGGAGGCGGAAGCAGCAGGCCACCGCACCGTGCACACATCGGACCTGCAAGCAGGATCGACGCACGGACTCTCCGGCACAGATTAGGATCCAGCTTTGCGGCTTCAACATTTTTCGCCTGGATCTTCCAGGTATGTTCATCCAGTTCTTCGAATGTCACCCCCAGGCTTTCAATAAGCTTCCGCATGGCCAATACATCGCGGATCATCGGGATGTTGCGTAATATGACCGGCTCATCGGTCAGGATCGCTGCAGCAAGCAGCGGGAGAGCTGCGTTTTTATTGCCGGAAGGGGTCACTTCCCCGCGAAGGGGAATACCTCCTTCAATGGAGAATGATTCCATAATTTTTTCCTTTCCATTGTCTGCTATTCCTATTATACCCATAACAAAGCGAAGGTTGGAAAATAAACAGAAAAAAACCTGTCAAATACCGGCTGATCTCACTCAGTTTACAGCCGGTATTAATTCAATCGGAACTGTATATGCCTCACTGACGATCCGGCTCAGGGTTTCTATATCATAAAAAGAACGGTAATCATCCATGACATATGGTTCTTTTCTCGGATTGCCGTATTGGTCATAACCATAAACCAGAACTTCTATCCTTTTGCCATGATTGGCAAGATCGACATCCACCGGAATTCCGGAATCGATAATTTCTCCTGCTTCATTAGTCAGACGCATACGCCAGGAGGATGAGAGGAAATCATACCCATCAGCAGTATTCATAACGGAAACAGCACAAGCTCCGCCGCCGGAACGCTCTCCCAGCAGCAGGATACCGGAATCATGCATGATGGAAGAAAAGAGATTTGCGCAGGAGAAAGAGATCCTGCTGGTAAGTACAGCAAAGTTGAGATCAAAACGGACCTCCGCATCCTTATCATCAAAAACTCCGTCGAAATTGCGGTCAACAGCATAAGAAACAATGACCCTCTGACCTGTCAGGGCATTTTCATAGCTGATTTCGCTTCTTCCTGTAATCAGAGAAACCATTGCCATTACGACATCGGCAGAACCGCCTAAATTGGTTGAAATATCGATAACGAGGTTCCGAACATCCGGATCTTCCTGAGCTTTATACAGAGCATCCAAAAAGATGACCATGGCATCTCCGCCGGTATTTTCAATCGTCGGCAGAGGCCATTTCCCGGCATAATAAGCATCCCAGGCTTCCTGGTTTCTGTCATTAAAAGAATCAAACACACAAACCGCTGTATCTCCCGCTTTTACATAAGTCTCATCGGAACCATAGCTTTGATTACGCAGAGACTTCAGTCCATTCAAATCAGAAAAGTAAGCAATATTCGTTTTCTTTTCTGCAAAGATTTCAGGAAAAAGATTCTCCATTTTTGTCATTAGTTCAGCATATTCCGTATTTAACTCATCTATATTATCGCTGAAAGCAATGCCATTCAAATTCATAATGTTGAGGCCGGTATGCCCCCCGTCATAGAAAAGCCAGTTCAGGCAGCTGAAACCGGCATAATATTCAGCCAAATCAGTTGACTGCAGAAATTTTTTGATCATAGCACCGGCATCCCCATAGCTGTCAAGGGCTTTATCCAGTCCGTTTTCTGACATTGACGCGTTGATTGGCTCACGTCCGGGACGCCCATAAAAGTGATCCAGCACAAAACAGAGTTCCTTATAGGTAAAAGCCGCCAGATCTTCAGGACGTTCTTCCCGTAATAAAGATGTTACATAGGCAGGATCGATCGTATCCAGGAACATGTCAAAATTACTGTAGTTCATGACCACTTTTTCGCCATTAAATCCCGCATGATGATAGAATAAGTCGGAATACATGTCGGAAATCAGGGCAAAGGGGAAATATACAGCATTCTCTTCACCAAACAGGTCAATATCATAAGCTTTAAAATCGAATGTAGTAGGAACAGAAACCGGTTCGCTTTCGATACTGACAAATTTCACAAACGGCATCCCGTCGTAATAGGTATTAGACATGCCCTCCTGCACCAGCCCCATAAGATTGGTAAACGCAGTAAAGTCTTCAGAGAAAAAGCTGTCGTCTCTGGTGTTGACAACGGCTTTCCCGGTAGGGCTTGTCAATTCATATACACCGGGTTCAGTCTGTTCCGTCTGCATCACCGCACCTGGTATCCACATATCCAGAAAGTCCGCGGCAGAAATGTATGCAACATTCGGCATGGATTCATAGAACCGCAGCGTCACACTGCCATCCTCCATTCCCGCATTACGGATAACAGGCACATCCTTTTCTGTATAGGAAGGATCCTCCGAGCTGCAGGTAATGTTTGTAACCAACAGCATCAGGAAAGAAAAAATAAAAATAATCTTGATTCTTCTCACTGCCAGTCTCCTTGTTTTATTCATAATTATCGTGGTCAATACTGCTTTGTCCTTTTGATTACATCTATAAAAAATACCGTGTTCATATCTCAGAATCAGTCTCGTTATTACAAAGAATCTGTCAAACAATTATACCTGTAAAAAAAGAAGGCCCATATATAATGAACCTTCCCGTTTCAGCTTTTGCTTTGAACTGTATCAGTTTACGAGGATCGGACGAAATTTATATCCATAAAGGATCACGCCGCGTTCGTTTTCATCATCCTTCAGACGGCGTGTGACCATTTCCACCGGCATAC
Source organism: uncultured Chloroflexota bacterium (assembly GCA_902774215.1). Lineage (GTDB taxonomy): Bacteria > Chloroflexota > Anaerolineae > Anaerolineales > Anaerolineaceae > Flexilinea. The sequence goes on along the minus strand of CACYHU010000030.1, from coordinate 11,862 downwards.
CGATACTTACCGGCTCGTCACCAAGATCAGTGAGCTGGGCAGTAACAACAGGCCCTTCTTCCAGTTTAACCAGAGCGATCGAATATGGTGTGCTTTCCCGAAAACCGGCCGGCGCATCATTGATCGATGTATAGGAATAGACCTCTCCTTTCCCGCTGAACTGATACTGTGTTTTCGCTTCAAGACCACAGACCGGACAGACATCCCTGGGCGGGAAAATCTTCGCACTGCAGTGAGGGCAAACTTCTCCGGTCAGTGAATAGCGTTGTTTTTTTAATCTCCAATGGCGAGGTGCTTCCATTCTTTTGCTCCCTTTCTATATATCCAACATTGAAGAATTATAGCGAAAAAAGCTATCAAAAACTATCAGGATTGGTATTTTACTCTCAAAAAGGTATCACTTTTCGGGCTATCAACGGTTCTTTAGAAAGGTCTTATAACCGTTTTGCGTTTTTTTGAATAAATGACTGAGCCCGTTCGTAATCAGGATGCTCTTTCTCCAGTTCACGGAATTCTTTTGTGTGAGCCATCCGCCTGGCACCGCTGGTTTTGATACCGAGCGCTTTGTGGAGCAGCTCATGGTACATAATAAAATCCAAAACGTAAGCCGGTACATCCGGCCGGTCCAGTCCCCGGTTAACCATCAGGACATCTTCATTGACATTATAGCTTCCCATAGTGGAATGATTGACCTTTGCCGACCAGTACAACACTTTGGGACGCGTCATTTTTCCGCCGAAATTCCGTTTATTACAGGTATTAAAGACATCTTCCAGGTCATAATATCGTCCGCGGGTACGATTTTCATGAGATGGATTCGCTTTAGTCTGCTGAAAATAAAGGCTGAGTTCCTTCCAGTGAGGATTTTGTTCCTGGTAATTCCCGATCAGACACTTCAATTCATTCCAGCGCTGTCGTTTCAGATATTGAACAAGGAGGCCGCATTCTGAATCGCTCAGGTAATCCAATGCTTCATGCATCTGGATCTGCGGTTTGGTCAGGTTATATTTAAAATAATAAAGCCTTCCGGCGTATGGATAGATCTGCAGTGTATAATTTCCTGTGCCGAACTGCCGGTTCAGGTGGCCGATCAGCCTTCTGCGGTGCATCAGGTTCAGCGAATAATTATTCCAGTCTGAAAGCCAGCGGATCCATGCATTGAAGAGCAGGTAATAATTACTCAGTCCGTTTTCATCCCGGGGAAGACTCTGGGCAATATGTGTGATCAGGTTAAATGTATTGACTGTTTCCTTTTCCAGCTGGTAATTCTCCGCTGCCGCGGTCCTGTTCAGGATCACCTGCAGCTGGTCATTGATCTGCGCCGGAGAAAGGGATACACGTTTTGTACTATTCAATGTCAAAATCCACCTCAATATCAAATCGTCTGCGCCAGGCAGTCACGGACTTGAGCCAGGCAGCAGCTGCTTTTACACCCGGTTCAGGATACTTTTTTACAAATTCGTCAATACGGTTGAATCCGGGCAGCTGCAGAAGCGGTAAATTGCGGATCATCTCCCCAAACAGCCCCAGATCCCAGCTGCGTACGATCCCTGATGCACAGCAGCCATATAAGACAGATTCTTTCTCATCCAGCCATATTCCCGTCACCGCTGATTTGCTGCCAAATGATAAAACAACAGGATAATTATTCAAAACAGGATCAAAAATTCTTACCTGGCCATCCAGCGTACCCAGAACATAGAGGCTGTTTTCAGCCAGCGGAAGTATTCTTCTGACAGAAACGGGAGACAAAGATGTCTTTTCGATAATGAATTTTCCGCTTAAAATATTGATTACAGACAGCAATTCATTTTTTTCAATGAACGCCAGTTTGTTGAAAGGCAGGGTTTCAGCTGCGGACAAAATATTTTCAGATAAGCGGACTCCGCTCACAAGTCTTTGATCAGCAATATCATACAGCATACCGGTGCCGCCCGCTGAAACTGCGCAAATTCTGTTTTCATACGGATTATAAGCTGTCAGGGCACATTCTTTCAAACCGGTATCGAAATTTCTCAGCTCGATACCGCCTGGGAAAGAATAAACCTTTCCCTTTCCGTCAGTACCCATTGTGATCAATCTGCGGTCATCCGGCTGAAGATACAAACCGCTCAAACCTGATCCTGATACGGGAATCGTTTTAACCGCCTGCCCGCCCGGAAGTGTGAAAACAGTAATGCCGTCTTTCCCGCAATCCGCGCAAATGTATTTCCCGTCATGACTGATAACCGCTTTGCGAAAACTCAGATGGCTGGAAGTGATCCGGATCGGCTCGGCAGAACCGGAGCGTTTATCCCAGACCAGGATCCGTTTATCCGAAAAGATAACAGCGAAATAATTATCACTGCCGCATATGCTGATGCCGGTCCCGCCGCTTTCCAGATATGTCCTTTTTACCGGAACAGGCGAAAGACCTTCGAAGGCTGTTATATTTTTAGCGAGTTCCTCAAAAAATATGTTCTCATCCGTCTGCCGCGGCTGAAAACCGGCATCTTTCAGAGCCTTCATCACAGGCGGCATACAGAGAAGCGGCAGACTCGGGAGAATTTCCCACAGCTTTCCCCATTGCTTCTGTGATATGAGGGAAGCAGCAAATAAATGCTGATCAGAGAGCGACCCGCCATGCGGTGCGCTTTCCAGACTTCCGCTGATTTCTCTCAGCCACGCACTGTTGCCGGAATCACGGCTGACTGTGATCAGGCGGCGCTGAAGTTCCGGGTCTTTCTGCTCATACGCGATGCGGATGCGGCGGTAATCACTGTCAGAAGCATAATACCGTTCCCACTGCCCGCTGAGAAAATAAAACAGCGCCTGCTGTGAAGGATCAAGCGGGAGCAGATGATGCGTCACACAGAGCTTCTGAAGCGTTTCATCTTCATATCGCACAAACAAATCTGCGGGAAGTGAATTTACAGTTTTGACCTCTGCCGCAGCGCAATGGCTGATCAGTCTTCGCTCTTCCGGTGTAAAAAAATGAAAACGATCTGAAATCATCAGCCGGTTATCCTCTGATGGGTCATCCATAAACCGCATAAGAGCTGTCCAGTTGGGCAGAAGCTTCCCGCCAAGAGCCAGCAGACGCAGACGCAGCGGTTCCTCTGATGAAAGAAACAATTCTGTCAGGTGCTCCGGACCGGGATCAGCTTTCAGCAGCTGATGTTTTTGCTCCAGCAGAAGCATCCGCGCACTGTTCCATCCCGGATCGCTGTCCTGAAGATTGCTCTTCCGCAGGAAATTTCCCGCATCAGGGATGCCGTCCAGAACAGCCAGCTCATGCAGCAGCCGGACTGCGGTTTCCCGGGTACTGCCTTCAGCTCTGGTCAGACTTTCCAGGGCCAGCAAAGCACGGGCCCGGCTTTCCGGGGCAGAGGCATGCCGCACCGCATCAGCGAGTCCGTCAGCATCGGATGCCTCATAAAGGAGCATAACAGCCCCGATACAGGCAGCATGATAAAGATCTTCCTTCGGAAATTGCAGCGGAATATCAGGCTGGCACAGAAAACCGGTCCATTGAGATGAATTCACAGACATAGACACTTCCTAAAATTGTGTCCGCCGCAGGACGAGATGGATCTGCTGCTTTTCATCTCTCGCCTCTTCAGTCACCAGGAAACCCTGACTGACAAATGACTTCATCACGGAACGGTAAGCATATTGCTGCTTCAGCCGGTTCTCAAATGTTTTGCGGTCGAGATTCACGCGGAACCAGTCGGCGGTCAGATGCCAGCCGTTTTTTCCTTTGCGGAATCCGATAGATTCTGTATACGGGACCTTTACAAGAAAATCAACCCTGACAGATTTTGTCCCGTCGGTGATTTTCAGGTCATCTCCTTCTTCGATCTCATAGCCAAGATCAGCAAGAGCCTGCCATAGCAGGTTCCTGTCAGCAAAAGCGATTTTCATGACAGAAATGTGAGACATTTTTATTTTCCGGACACTTCAAGCTGGATCGGGACAAACTGGGATTCAGCATCAGCTGCGTCAGAGAAAGATGCGGATTGAGCACGTCCCTCGCGGAGCCAGCTGCGCAGTTTTTCGATCTGTTCCCGCTGGGAGACAGAAATCGGGACCTGATGCTTCAGTGCATGAAGGATATCCTCTGTCGTAAACTCCCGTTCTTTGTCATTGAACCCTATATACATGGCGTCAATAACGGCTTGTTCTATTTCCGAACCAACAAATCCCCGGGAAGCCTTAGCCAGTTTATCAAGGTCAAACATCTCAGGCAGACGGGCACGTTTCAAAATATGTACTTCAAAAATCTCACGCCGCTCCTTTTCTGTCGGCAGATCAAGGAAGAATATTTCATCAAATCGCCCCCGCCGCAGTAATTCCGGCGGCAATGCTGTAACATCGTTGGCTGTAGCCACAACAAAAACCGGTGCGGTTTTTTCCTGCATCCAGGTCAGAATGCTGCCGAATACCCTTGTGCTGGTCCCGCTGTCCAGTCCGCCATGGGAAAGAGCCTTTTCCAGTTCGTCGATCCACAAAATACAGGGAGCAATGATCTCCACAACAGAAAGAGCCCTGCGGACCCGTTCCTCTGATTCACCCACAAGGGAACCGAAGAGCGCTCCCACATCCAGCCGGATCAGGGGCAGATGCCAGAGACGGCTGATCATTTTTGCGGTCAGGCTTTTCCCGGTCCCGGGTATCCCGATCAGGGCGATTCCCTTGGGGGCGGGCAGGCCGTAAGCCTGGGCTTCCCGGCTGAAAGCCTTTTCACGCAGATTCAGCCAGTGTTTCAATTCACCAAGCCCGCCGACAGTTTCCGGTGTTTCCGACGCTTCGGTAAATTCCAACGCTTCAATATCACGAATAAGCTGTTTCTTTTCACGCATGACGAAGTCAATATCATCATCACTGAGTTTTCCGTCAGAAACGATCGCTTTGGCAAAAACCCGCTGCGCCTGAGAAGCAGTGAGTCCGAGCGCTGCCTGAAGCAGTTTTTCCTTTCCCTCAGGGCTGAGGGAGATACTGACACCAGGCGTAAGACGGAGCTTGTCAAGTACTGCCTCCAGAGTTCTGATGTTCGGTAACGGATAATCCATCACCACGCAATCATTGACCAGTTCCGCCGGAATTTCCGCCGCTGGAGCCGTGATAAGGATCGATTTCCGTGTATATTTCAGCTTCCGCGCTAATCCGCGCAGCTTGCGTTTGATATTGGGGTTGTCCCAGCATTCGTGATAATCATGAAGAATAAATAAAGCAGCTTCATCTGCGTCCGCTTTGTCGATCTGTTCAAGTACACTCAAAGGATCACGCCCGCCGGTCATTGCTGATTTTCCGACCAGTGTTGTAAATCCTTCAGCGAGGTCCCACCCGAAACAGCTGCGCTCTGTACTCCGGCAAAGGGTTTTCAGGTCATCTGTAATGCGTTCCTCTTCGGCTGAAATAATAAGGATCAGGGTAGCTTTGCTGCGCAGGCTGAGATCAATTTCTTTGATAAATTCCATTCGTTTTATCCTTCACGATAATTATTCCCTGTAATTATTCTCGATCATCAAATCACCGTCCTCATCCTCTTCCTCTGTTGAGGGAGCTTCTGTCGGTGAGGAGATCAGGACGATATCGAAATCTCCGTCCTTACAGACTTCCGTCATATATTCAGCGTTTAATATCGCTGTGGCATCATCCGGGACGCCCTGTGTCAGCAGCCGGACAACTTCCGCAGCTTCCTGACACTGGCCGGACCGCGCAAGGATCAACCCATACATGTAATACAATTCAGGAACACGGTTCTCGTAAGACAGAGGTATGCCCTGTACAATTGCGCCATCCTGTCCGACGCCCCCCTGGATTGATATCCGGAAATAGTCCAGTGCCTTTGCGTAATCGCCGGAACGATAATACTGCGTTCCCAGATTCCAGTAAAACCGGGTTTCGGTCGGATCGAGCTCAATAGCATCCTCACCCTGCTGGATTGCCTTGGTATATTCACCATTGCTGGCATAGGTTCTGGAAATATAATAAGGCGCCCACGGATCATACGGATTGAGCGTAGAAGCACGTTCAAACGCGGTAATGGCTTCCGTATCCATCCCATTGGCACGGTAGGCACGGCCCAGCGCAAGATAAAGATCCGCAATATTCGGGTTGATGGCGATAGCGATCTGAAATTCGGTGACAGCTTCTTCATAGTTGCCGGTTATCTCCAGCAGCAAACCGCGGGCACGATGTGTCTCCATCAGGGTATTGCCGAGATTGATTGCCTGACGTGAGTTTTCCGTCGCCTGGGTCAGCGTATCCAGCCGGTCTTCCCCTGCGTTGATCTGCTCCACCAGAACCTCCGTCTGATAAGCATAAGCCAAAGCCAGGTTCGGATTAAGCTCCTTGGCACGGTTGAAGGCAGTCTGCGCATCAAGATAATTACCCTGCATTCCGATTGCCCATCCGCGTACCGCATGAGCTTCTGCGTTATTTGGGTTCAGAAGGATCGCATTTTCCGCGTTGGTCAATGCTTCCGAATACTGTCCGTTAAAAACCTGCAGTTTGGCCAGGGCAATATAAGTATTAATGTTCTTCGGGTCGGAATTGATAGCCTGCTGATACATTTCAATAGCACGGGTAATACGGCCTTCTGAATAAAGCTGTTCAGCCTGGTTCAGATATGCTTCCGGAGCGGTCGTGGGTGTGGAAGTAGGGATGAACAGCGGATCAGTCTGGGGTACAATATTAATAGCATAATACAACCCCGCGCCGACAAGAATCATCAGAATAAGTATCCGGATCGGGCTGGAGCGTTTCCGTTTGGAGCTGTAATTATAAGAAGACCCTTTTAAATACATATCGCTACTATTTTAGCATATTTTGACACTGATTATCCGGAGGGATAATGATTCACACTGACACAGAGCGGAGCCGGTATCCTCTGTACCTGAACAGCCGCGGCATAACCGGTCTCCGGGCTCTGTTCTGTCTTTACAAAAAATCAGCCGATTCCTGAAACTGTGCGGATATTCTCAGAAGATTCTTCCAGCCGCTTCATGGCGCTCCGGACATCATTCAGATCAGTATCCGTCATCTTTTCAGGCTTCAATTTCGTGACCAGTTTGCGGAGCTCATCCAGATCGGTTTTGACCCGTTTCTTTTCATCCTTGTCGAAATCCTTTGGTGCATTGTGCAAGGCATTATCCACTTTTCCGATCAGCGTTCCGGCTTCGGAAAGGACGGTAAATGTATCTCTCCGGAATTGATCCTGTGACGCATACATTTCAGCGTCATGGATGGCCGCGTTGATCTCTGCGTCGGACATACGGTCATTGGCGGTGATCGTAATAGACTGCTGTTTACCCGTATCCAGATCCCTTGCGGAAACGGTCAGGATGCCGTTGGTATCGATGTCAAAAGTCACTTCGATCTGCGGTACACCGGCAGGCGCGCGTTTGATCCCGTTGAGCCGGAATTTTCCGATCGTTTTGTTGTCTGCAGCCATAGGACGTTCACCCTGCAGCACATGGATATCCACAGAGCTCTGGAAAGGCGCAACGGTGGAAAAGACCTGAGAATAATGGATCGGCAGGGTCGAATTGCGTTCAACCAGACGGGTCGCGACACCACCGACGGTTTCAATGGAAAGGCTCAGCGGGGTGACATCCAGGAGCAGGATGCCGCCGGTTGTTCCTGCAAGTTCCATTTTTCCGCCTGAAAGCGTATCACCCTGTATCGCAGCTCCCTGCGCAACACATTCATCCGGATTGATATTTTTCGAAGGAATGATCCCCGTCATCATGCGGACCTTATCCTGCACCGCCGGGATACGTGTCGAGCCGCCGACAAGCAGAACTTTACCAAGTTCGGAAGGAGCGATCCCGGCATCATCCAGAGCGTTCTGCACCGGAACCGCGGTCCGTTCGATCAGGTCATAGACCAGTTCCTCAAACTTTGCCCGGGAAAGCGTGGTATCGTAATGGATCATCTGACCGCGGGCCTCTGCAAGATAAGGCAGATTGATGGAGGTCATTGCTGCGGAAGACAGCTCTTTTTTTGCCTGTTCCGCTGCTTCCTTGAGACGCTGTATGGCGGTCATGTTTTTTGAGATATCCGCACCGAAACGCTTTTTGATATCTTCCAGCACATATTTCATGATTCGTTCATCGAAATCATCCCCGCCAAGGTGGTTATCCCCATTTGTCGCCAGGACTTCAATCACGCCGTCACCGATTTCGATAATTGAAACATCAAATGTACCGCCGCCAAGGTCGTAAACCATGATCTTCTGTGCTGAACCGTTATCCAATCCGTACGCCAGTGCCGCTGAAGTCGGCTCATTGATAATACGCTTGACATTAAAACCTGCTATCTTTCCGGCATCCTTGGTAGCCTGGCGCTGGATGTCGTTGAAATACGCGGGAACAGTAATGACGGCATCGGTGACAGGCTCTCCAAGATAGGCTTCAGCATCCATGCGAAGCTTGCGCAGGATCATGGCACTGATTTCCTGTGCTGAAAATTTTTTGCCGTCAATATTGATGCTCCAGTTGGTTCCCATCTGCCTTTTTACTGAAGTGACAGTCCGATCCGAGTTAACTGCAGCCTGACGGGCCGCACTTACACCAACCAGCCGTTCTCCGTCTTTAGTAAAAGCAACGACACTGGGTGTGGTTCTTTCTCCCTTGTCGTTTGGAATAATGATCGGACGTCCGTTTTCAACAACAGACATACAGGAATTTGTTGTTCCGAGGTCAATACCTATTGTTTTTCCCATGTTGGTCATGCCTTTCTTTTCTTCAGTGGTCAGTTTTCAGCAGTCAGTTATAAATTCTGCCCGTTTCCGGCGTAAAACAGAGGATCCAAAGCAAGTAAAACTATTCTTTGAATCCTCCTGTCATCAATAAGTATGGATCAAGAGGTTATGATCAAAAATAAAAGCCAAATCCCAGGAAGAGCCGCAAGATCCAGAAAATGAACTGGATCGCGATATATCCGATGAATATCTTGCCGATAATTCCAAGGCCGCTGCTGCCGGTGCTATTCCCTGTCCGATAGGTATATGTCTTGTAAGGATTACGGCTTCCGCTGCGGTATTGGTTAAGCAGGCTGTGATAAACGCTGTTGTTCGGATCCAGCTGCACCGCGCGCTGCATCATGTCTACATCCCGGGGCGAATTTCCCATGCCATGGTTCGCAATTCCGCTGAGATAATACCAGCGTGCATTCCGTTGGGTTGAAGGAATTTTCGTCAGGATCAGAATAGCCTCGCGGTAATTTCCCGCGTTAATATTGCTGATGGCGCTGCGGATCTCTGCGGAATCTCCGTCTGCCGGCTGCGGTTTGCTGTTAGCCGCGGTGCTTTGGTAGGTGTTGGCGCCGCCAAAGAAAATATCTTCCCAATTGAAAAAGTCGCCTGTCCATCCGTAATCACCGTCATAGGTAGTTCGATATTGCCGGTAATTCCCGGATTGTCCGGAACTCCCGTATGAAGAACTGCCGTATGACCCGCCATAAGAGGATCTCCCGTAAGACGAATTGGAATAAGCACTTTCCCTGGCCCGCTGAGCCTGATATTTATCCGGGTTCATCAGCATATCATAGGCCGTATTAACGTCATTCATCTTCTGGTTCGCATTCGGATCATCCGGATGAAGATCGGGATGATAGAGCTTGGCCATCTTTCTGTATGCTTTTTTAATTTCATCTTCTGTCGCGTCCCGTGAAACACCAAGGACTTTATACGGATCGTCTATCATTTTTTACTCCGGATTCTCCGGCATATCTTCAACGGGAGATGCCGGTTTCCGTTCTGTTCTCAATTTGCTGCAATCTTGCACAAGATACATTTGTGGCTGCGATGCCGTCCCTTTGGCAATGGCACCACCGGGAGCTTTTTTCTGGTTCAATAAGACTTCTAAACACTCTTTATTATATAAAATAATAAGCTCGAATAAGAATACTTTTGACAATTCTAATTAATTTCTAATAAAAAAAAGATGAACTTTTGCTAAAATAATAACAATGTCAGAGACCATTCTGAGCATTTATCTGAGAGCAAATGAAGCGGCACAGGCATTCTGAATAATTCTGTACGCTTTATTACGAGTGAAAAAGTGAGGTGGCAGATGAGAAATTTATGGGAAAACTTCAAAAATAAATTAGCTTACTGGATGCAGTTTTATGGATCGTTACATTGATAACGAAAAAACCATACTTTTACTGGATCGGTCTGGTGGCTTTGGGTTATTCGCTCTACCGCAGTTTTTCCCGAGACCATCTGAAACGCTCAAATGAACGGCTTTGGTTTCTGAAAAAGCTGGAACAGGTAAAAAAGCTGCCAAAACAGATGAAACAGCGCTGGGATCAGCGGAACACTCACAAATTCTATCGCTGCAGCAAGTGCGGCGTGACCATCCGCGTACCAAAAGGGAAAGGGCAGATCGAGATCACCTGCCCGAAATGCGGGAACAAATTTATCGAAAGAACCTGAAACAGATAAAAAAAACAAAAAGAGCGGCACAGCATTTCAAAGGCGCTGCGCCGCTCTTTTTTCATTCATTACGCGGCTTTTTTGAGACCGACTGTGACTTTCACGTTGTCAAATTCATCACTGACCTGAGCCCAATCCTCCGGGACAGATGCTTCCTCCAGGGAAACAGCCAGCGTCTCACCGGCGGCATATTCCGCATTATCCCGAACAGCTTCAGCCAGAAGCGGATCCGCCTGATAGCGGACTTCAATACGGTCAGAGATCTCCAGACCGGCGGTCTTGCGCAGATCCTGGACATGGCGGACGAACTCGCGGGCAAGTCCTTCCTTGACCAGTTCCGGCGTCAGATCTGTGACCAGTGCCGCGATATTGGCGCCTTCTGTCGCAACGGTATAACCGCTGTGCGCATTGGCACGGACTTCCACTTCATCCGGCTGAATGGAATAAACATCACCATTCAGTTCGATTTCAATGTTTTCACCGGCCAGCAGCTTCCGCGCGGCATCCATGGGATCCAGCTTCATGATCAGGCCGCGAAGCTGTGGGAACAGTTTTCCATACTTCTGACCCAGCTGTTTCGGCAGCGGATTAAGCTGGAAGTCCATAGCCTCTCCGGCTGCGTCCAGCAGACGGACCTGTTTCACGTTCAGTTCCTCTTCAAGCACATCCGCATACTTAGCGATCAGCGGACGGTCATCCGCCTGACCGACAAAGAAGGCTGCCTCGGAAAGCGGCTGACGCACTTTGCGGTTGGCCTTGTTGCGAGCCGAATGTCCCAGAGAAGCCAGATCAATGATCAGATCCATTTCATGGTTGAGTTGCTCATCGATCATTGATTCATCGACCTTCGGCCAATCCGCCATATGGACAGATTCCGGTGCGGAAGGATCCACGGAAACCACCAGGTTGCGGTAGATTTCATCAGCGATAAAAGGCATCGCCGGAGCAATGAGCTTGGCCACCGTCACCAAGGCCTGATAGAGCGTTGCGTAAGCAGCGTTCTTGTCCGCATCACCTTCGCTCTTCCAGAAACGGCGGCGGCTGCGGCGCAGGTACCAGTTTGACAGAGTGTTGACAAAACCCTGGATAGGCCGTGTGGCGGCATTCACATCATAATTCTCATAAGCGTTTGTGATATCACGAACAAGAGCGTTGAGAGCAGAAAGAAGCCAGCGGTCCATATCGCTGTATTCAGGATCACCCATCTCATTCGGGGTCCAGTTGTCCAGATTGGCGTAGGTCACGAAGAAAGAGTAGGTATTCCAAAGCTGCAGGGTGAAACCGCGCAGTACTTCGCTGACCAGCTTCGAAGAGAAGCGGCGTTCCTGCCCTGCCGGGCTCGCTGTATAAAGATACCAGCGCATTGCGTCCACACCGTTGTCTGCAATGACATCCCACGGGGAAACGATGTTGCCCTTATGCTTGGACATTTTCAT
>CACYHU010000029.1 GCA_902774215.1 uncultured Chloroflexota bacterium | reverse complement strand
CCATGCAGACGAGGTCGTGGATGCTCATATCTTTGAGCTTCGGCAGGTCGATGCCTTTCTGTTCCAGCACCGCTTTGGTGAGGCAGAAGGAGCCGAGCTCTTTGATGTTCTTTTCCAGCTGCGTGCAGTATAAGAGGTAATTTTCGGAAAAGCGATTGGCGGTGCAGGCGTGGTAATAGACCTTCTGCGTGTCGCTCCACAGTGTATGGGCGGTGGTTTCAAAATCAAAAGGAGCATCGCTGAATTCGTTGAATGCTTCGTCATGCAATTCGTTGAATGCTTCGTCATGCAGTTCAGATACTTTGTTGCCGGTCAAAACGCCGCGGCAGTTTGTGAGGGTATCCATTCAGCTGTGGTCCTTTCTTTCTTTAGTGGTCAGTGGCCGGTGGCCGGTGGTCAGAGATCAGTGGCCGGTGGCCGGTGGTCAGAGATCGGTGGTCGGTGGTCGGTGGTCAGTGGTCAGTGGTCAGAGTTCAGTGGCCAGGGGTCAGGGATCAGATCAGGAAGCCGCTGCGCGGCATTCGTTTTCTGATTGTTTCTCTGATATATTAGAATTATTATTCTTGTATGTATTCTATAATAATTTATGAATTTGTCAAGGAGAGAATTTATATAATTTCTAAAATAGTGACATTTGTCATTGAGGGAGGGAAAAACAGTTCCCGGTTGCCGGGTGAGCAGTTTAGACAGCCCGTTAAGGTATTGCTGATCCGTACATCTGTGAAGCATGATATCCGGCAGTAATGATTTATACGAAAAAATTATATCGGGTAGGATTAATGTCATATTGACAAAGTTAATTCGGTTTAATTATAATATTCTATTATATTGTTCGGTGAGCGGGATATCCTAATATCTGAAAATCCCCCAATCGATTTCGTTTTCAGCTTGCGTGTTTTATCAAGCGTATGCTGTTTTTTTTATCTCTGAAGCCCTTATTGCCGGTTAAAAACATAGGATCAATTATGAGCATCGTTATGAATCTATACTATTTTGGGAAAAATGGCAGCGCCCGTGCCTTCGCAGATGAAATGGAAAACAGCGGACTCGCTGACCTGATCCGTGCTGAGGAAGGGAACGAACGCTACGAGTATTTTTACCCGAAAAATGATCCTGAAACCGTGCTTTTGATCGATGCGTGGCGGGATCAGAAAGCTTTAGACTTCCATCATGCTTCTCCAATGATGGAGCGGATCGCTGAGCTGCGGAGAAAATATGACCTGCACATGGCTGCGGAGCGTTATCTTTCCGGAAATGCTCCGGTCTCAGATATCAGATATATCAGAAATTAGCTGCTCAAATCCGACAGTTATTTATTCTACTATAAAAGCTAACTTTGCATTCCGGAGGGCATGCTTCGCGAGGCGAAGGATCGAAAGTTCGTGTGTTTGCGAAAGCCGCAGCCCGCGCCTGATTTCCGGGGGCCTGCGGCCCCCATACCCCCGCTGTGTTATAGAGCTCTTTTTTGACTCACCCGCAAAATGCGGCGCTTACCTTTTTAATTGAAGCTCATTCCAATTCGAGCTGTTTCCCCTGCAGATATTCGCTGAGCATGCGGGCAAACAGAAAAATGATGGCGTATTCCTTTTCCTGCCAGATCCGCAGGGTATGAGGTTCCGCGCATATCAGATAACCATAAACCTCTTCCCCGACATTCATTTTCATGATCAAAACCGCTTCGATCTCATTTTTCTGCAGTATGTCATAAAATATCGGGCTGGTCTGTTTGATTTGCTGAATATCATTGGTGGCGTAAACTTCCTCTTTCATCAGCAGACCGATATCTTCTGCAGATCCCAGCAGACGCTGATTTGCGATGCTTTTCAGGGTTTTACCGCTGCCCGTATAGTACAGGTTCGTGATGTTCATATCATTTTTAAGCGCTACATAGCCGGCTTTCAATTTATCCCGGAGTCCATCGACGGAATCAAAAGCGGCTGTGAGGTTTTTGAAAGTATCATAGAGGGTGTTTTTCTTCAGGCGGATGATTTCAATGTTCTTGTGCTTTTCTTCCAAATAGATAATATAGCAGTTGCGGCCTTTGCTCTTCCCGCGGTAGAGAAGCTTGTCGATCAGCGTAAACAGATCCAGATAATTCCCCGCGTCTTTCGGGTAAGCCGCCAATCCTGCTGTTCCCGTCATGAACAGTTCATAGTCTGCCAGTTTATAGGTTTTCCGCAGAACTTTGAAAGTCCCGAACAATTTCTGACAGAAAAGTTTATTGCTGTCGTAGTCCAGATCGCGGAAATTTATGAATAAAAATTCGTCACCCCCGAACCGTCCGGCGATACCGAACCCGGAAAGAAAATCCCGGAGAGCATCCGAAACAGATACGAGCATATGGTCACCAATGGAATGACCGTAGGTATCATTTATATATTTAAAATTGTCGAGATCGATCATGCCGAAGGTGAATGGTGTTTTTTCTTCGATGAGAGACTGCACAAAGGCGATCATATGCGTTTTGGAAACCAGACCTGTCAGCGGGTCAAGGACATCTGAAATGCGGCGCCCGTCAAGGACCCGGTCGAAATATTCATATTGTGTCAGTTCTTCTCTGCTGTACATCATAACCTCAGCTGAAAAAACGGAGCGGTTTTAAAAATGGTTTTATTTATTATACCCTTGTATTCATCATTTTTTATGTTCAGTCCCGGTAAGACTGAGTATTCATTCAGCAGAGAATAATGTACCTGAAACAGGGCAGGTGACTGTTCAATTTATGTTTGAAAACCGGGGAGGAATCATCCTGTTCCGTAAGGAAAAGTGTCTCATATTTGATTCGCGGCTGTTATTCATTTTCATGGAGAATTCTGAAAACGGCTTTTTTCCCCTGCATGGTTCTGACCAGAAGTCCCTGTTCACATAAGAGAATCAGATCTTGTCTTGCCGTTTCAACAGAAACCTTATGCTTCTTTCTCCAGACTTCAACAGTGATTTGTGTCTGCTGACCTTCCAGGAGCCATTTTGTTCCCTGAAGCTGCCGTTTATTGAGCTTCCCCGATGCCTCAAGATCCCTGATCCTCTGCCCGGCATAAACATGATGGATGAGATGGTCCTCCATTTTTTGAACTGTCCGTGCAAGCATATCGGAGTAAAAATCAATGAAATACGTCATGTCTCCATCAGAATTTTCAACGTTTTTAATGGCGCGGTAATATTTCCCGCGCTGTTGTGCCACAAGGTCAGAAATGGAAGTAAAGCGGAAGAAATCATAACCGGACTGGAGCAGCATCATGCAGCTCAATGTTCTTGCGGTCCTTCCGTTGCCATCATTAAATGGATGCACATAGACAAAATAGAAATGTGCTATGCAGGCTTTAAGAACCGGATGGAGATCACTGCTTTGGATGAAGCTGAATAATTGCTTCATCATATCAGGCACCGCTTTTGAGTCCGGCGGTGTATAAACAACACCGTTTGGATCGTTGATATAAACCGGAGCGGAGCGATATCCTGTCACCTCGGTTTCCGACGCGTTTTTTGTGACGATTTCAGCGATGGTAATAATCAATTCTTCGGTTATCGGTTCGTTCAGATGCTCAATAACATAAGTAAGCGCATGGTAATTATTCCTTACCATTTGTTCAGCTTTGTTTTTCGGTTCGGTTTGAGCCTGAATGAATCTGGAAGCTTCTTTCCGGGATGTAAAGGCACCTTCGATCAGGCTGGAATAAACCGCTTCGTCAATTACAGCCTCTTCAGCCATTGCGTCAAAGACAGCGCCTTGAAAGACATAGTCCCGTCTTGCCATAGCCGCGACTTCATCGCATTGTCTTTCGATGCTTTTGTTGAGTACAAACCGGAAAGGCTTTTTGTTTTGGGTGTAAAGCGGCAGGTCAACAGCCAATTGGAATTGCTACCGGCAGCCGGTGAATGATCTCTTCCCGCGGCAGATAGCGGTCTGTAAATAATTGGATCAATTCCGTTTCATCAGGCTTTTTATTCGCGGTCATACTGCTATTATACTGCTGATTTCCTGCTAAATTGCTGCAAATTTTGTAAGAATATGAGAACAGAATTGATTCAAAAGCTTAAAGAATTCCGGGGAGTATTTTACAGATTTCCAAGCCGCTTGCTGGATAATGCCATCAACGATCCGCAGATGGTTTCAAAGAGTCTGTAACTGAAGAATAAGCCTCCGGTGGTAATTTTCTGTTTGGGCATCTGTTTGGACAGGATCATTACCCTTGTCTGTGCTTCTTGATAAAATTATTACATAACGTTATACTAAAATTATAAAAACTACTATCGCCGAAACATTAGTCGAGTGGGCTGACAAAATCTATTATGGAGAATGAAAAAATCGTCCGTACTGTTATTCGATCCGGGCAACAGCCGTCTGAAGCGCAGATCCATGAAATTGAAATGGCTGCTTCAATGCCGGTTGTTCCGGATGAAGATACTCCGGAACTGACGCTTGAGCAATATGCGGAGATGGCAGCTATTGCAAAGAGCCGTCGTTCACAAAGGGTTAAACCTGTTATCGCTCTTCGAATTTCGCCGGAGACTCTTGAAAAAGCAAAGGCCACCGGGAAGGGGTATACAGGCTTTTTAAGCCGCTTGCTGGATAATGCCATCAACGATCCGCAGATGGTTTCAAAGAGTCTGTAACTGAAGAATAAGCCTCCGGTGGTAATATTCTGTTATCTGCATCCGGACCGTTTTGTGTCAATTCCGAACCAACGAAAACAGGCCGTTTTCGGCTCAGACTGAATAAATCAATATGCCTTCAGGTATTTATATCTGTCCCTGAAGGCTGTTTTTTAATTTGCGCTCTGTTCTGAAAGTTTTTCGAGTCTATTATCGAGGTTAATATCCTGTGTGTGGTGTAAATATTATTTCCCTGAAAGATACAGTAATAAATAATAGGACATGTAATAAGCGGATAACGGGAAAGAATTATTCTTTCATGGGGGCTATCAGAGTATATAAACAATTCAGTTATATTCATACCTGTATAACATGTAATGTCTGATATTGCTAACAGTAAATGTTATTGTTAGTTCTATCATTATATGCAACAATAAATGACGGTGCAGTAAAGTGCCCTGGGTGCTGGGTGTTGTTTGCATAAAATGCTATGCGGTCGGGCTATATTTCTATAAACCCCGCGCGTATGGGAAAATACCCGCTCAAAAATGTGCAGGTTCAAAGGTTTTATTTACTTAATTGCTCTAAAATACTGGATATGGTTCACAACAAACACCATTCTTATCTCCATCAAAGAAGTGTGTATCAGTCCCAACGACAAAAAAATTCCTCACTCCTATGTCTAAACAATTCAGATTTCTTGTTGTTACAGGAACGCATGCGCCTACATAATTTGAATCACAACCACTTCTGACGTTAAAGTTTCTCTCTAAATTAGGAGATATCATAGTCATAAATTCTTCTGTTGATTCTTCAAACCATCCTATCATAGAAAAATATTCGTTTTCATATAATGGGTGACTACTGAATTTTTCAAAAATTTCCCAATAATTATCAGTAGAAAAATACAAACCAGTAGAGAGATAAATCCATCCAACAATATCCCAGTAAGCACCAAGATCTCCATCTTCTGCAATTGATACTATGATAGTATGTATACTGCCATAATTATTCAGAGCGCTCCATATTGTTACTCCATTTGATAGAATATATGAATCATAATCCGATGAGGAATCTCGATATAAAATCGAGATATTTTTTGATGAAAAATAAACATCCATGTACTCACGAAAATTTTTCAGATTAACAAATATTCCGATATCATCGGAAGGAGATAACTTTTTGGGTTTTACAAAAGAGTCATGGACACGCTGTGCTTCCTCCGGCGTAATTTCTTCAATATCGCCAAACAAATACTTTTTAACAGCATTGTCTGCATTATCAGGTTGTGAATTTAATAAAGTATTTGCCCGAGCTTCCGATTCTTCTCTTGTAAGTTTTTTCCCGCCAAAATAACCATCTGATTCCCCATAATAATCATCATAATATGGTTCAAAACCATCAAACCCATCGTAATAATCATAAGGATCATAATCATCATATGTGCTGTAATAGTCAATCATATCATCCAAGTAATCATAATAATCCTGCCGATCATTCCAATAGTCATAATAATCACTTTGAGAAAAAGTAGACTTTACAAAACAAAGAAAAAACAGAAAAAAAATTATCTTTTTCATAACTTCTTCTTTTTTATACTCCATATAGCCTTATAAGATATATCTATGATCAGAATCACATCCGAATAAAGCTGACATCATAACACACCAGACAATAGTAAGTGCTGTCATAGGCTATGGAGATTGTTTCTTTTAGTTTCAGGTTCATCTGCTCTTACTCCGGAAGAAATAAAATTTGATAATAATATTGCCCGCTTCTGTTTGTTTTTCCTGTCATGAGCCCTTCACCCCATATAGCACTAACTCCATTGAGTCTATAAGTTTTATCTATCGTCATACCATATTGAATTTTACTTAACCAATCTTGATAAGTAGTTTCACTTGTATCAGAATAAAAACATGCGTATGCACATCTAAACGCTGTATCAGTATCAGGATTTATTATTCCAGATTTCTTTTGATATCCCACAACTTTTACTCCTGTAAGAACATAATTTGCATCATACATAAGGAGTAAATCAACATCATTTGTTATTTTACAATCTGAATATTCGCCTAATACTTCATGTTCGACTGCATTACAATCATTCGTAGATATGTCATATCCGCGACCACCCATTAGCATTGAATAAAGTACATAAAATTCATATACTTTCATGTCACTTTTATAGTCATTCTTTCCCAAACAACTAATGTTTAGAGATAGAAAAGCACAGAAAAATATACAAATAAAATACTTTTTCATACTGAAAAATCCTTATGATTTTAAAGCGATTTACAACATTTTTTTCATTATAACATTATTGGTATTTGAGTATTTGATTACTATTACTGTCAATTCTGATTGATCAAATTGTGTATAAACAATATAAGTATAAGACATTGTAAGTAGGTATCGGCGAAACAATTTCAAAAGCAAAATACTTTTGCTACATCTGTGTATTCCGGTAATGATTTTGATTTTTCCAATCCAAAAATATTTTCTTAACTACATAATTTTTTGCGGTTTATTATCATAATAATCCATTCGAAAGTTACTGCATTTTTGCAGTAAGTTTCGAATGGAAAAAACAGATGCGAATGATATACGGGTGCGGTGAGGTTTGCGGAGAAGGGGAAAAATAAGGATTGTAATTTATATTGTGAAAAAAGTAACAAATTTGTAAAAAGACTTGCATTATTTCTTTCTCTGCATATAATAGATTGTGAAATAAGTAACAAACGAAGATCGATGAACGATCAAAGAGCTGCTTATTAAAAAATAAACTATCCGGATACGGACAGAAAGAATACAGGAGATACAAAATGGCACGTTTTACTCTTCCCCGCGATATTTACCACGGTAAAGGTTCCCTTGAAGCACTGAAGACCTTCAAAGGAAAGAAAGCAATGATCTGCGTCGGCGGCGGTTCCATGAAGCGCTTCGGTTTCCTTGACCGGGCTGAAGCTTATCTGAAGGAAGCTGGCATGGAAGTCAAAATCTTTGACGGTATTGAACCGGATCCTTCTGTAGAAACCGTAATGCGCGGTGCAGATGCGATGCTGGCGTTCCAGCCTGACTGGATCGTGGCGATCGGCGGCGGTTCCCCGATCGATGCCGCAAAAGCGATGTGGATCAAATATGAATATCCGGATTGCACCTTTGAAGATATGTGCAAGGTTTTCGGTATTCCCGAGCTGCGCAAAAAGGCTCATTTCTGCGCTGTTTCCTCCACTTCCGGTACAGCTACTGAAGTTACCGCCTTCTCGATCATCACCGATTACAGCAAAGGGATCAAATACCCGATCGCCGATTTCGAAATCACCCCGGATGTCGCCATTGTTGACCCTGAACTGGCTGAAACCATGCCGAAGAAGCTGGTTGCCCATACCGGTATGGACGCGATGACCCACGCGGTCGAAGCTTATGTTTCCACTGCCAACTGCGATTACACTGATCCGCTTGCCATTCACGCTATCGAAATGATCATGAATGACCTGGTTCCTTCCTACAACGGCGATATGGCTGCCCGCGACCGCATGCATAATGCCCAGTGTCTGGCCGGTATGGCATTCTCCAACGCTCTGCTGGGTATCGTCCATTCCATGGCTCACAAGACCGGTGCCGCTTTTGCTGACTATGGCGCCCATATCATTCACGGTGCTGCAAATGCCATGTATCTCCCGAAGGTGATCGCTTTCAATGCCAAAGATGAAACCGCGAAGAAACGCTATGGCGTGATCGTTGACTACATGGGTATCGCCGATGCAAACGCTTCTGACGATGAAAAGGTCGCGGCTCTGATCGCTTATCTGCGCAAGATGAATGACGATCTGAATATCCCGCACTGCATCGGTCACTATGGCGCTGACTCTTATCCGACCGAGAAGGGTTTTGTTCCGGAAGACGTTTTCCTTGGAAGACTGCACGATATCGCGGTCAATGCCATCGGTGATGCCTGCACAGGTTCCAATCCCCGTCAGCCATCTGTTGAAGAAATGGAAAAACTGCTGAAGTGCTGCTATTACGACACTGAAGTTGATTTCTAAGGAAATCCGCAGACATAAAGGAATGAGGGGCTGTCGCAAATTATAAATTTGAAAAGCCATCGGGAGGGAGTGCTTCGCAGGGACGCGGAATAAACGTCAGCAGCCTGCGAAAGAGATCCCCGCGTCCCGGATAATTCAGTCGGGGGACACGCGCTGAGCAAGCTCACGCGTGTCCCCCGACACCCCTATATAAGCTGCTGAATCACTTCGTTGAAGATACGATTAATCAGATGGTTCCCCAAAGCAAAAGATGAGCCGTTTCGCGATATTTACAGGTGCCAAAGCTGTTGAGTGACTGAATGTCAGTTCGACCGGGCCCGGCAATCTCTCCATGGTGCGGGAAGTTCTCGCGCCGGCAAGACCTGCTGCCCGCCCACCGTTGCGGAGCATTTGCTTTTGATGGTATTTCTGAAAAAGGCTGTCGTACACCATAAAAGGTGTGCAACAGCTACCCTTTTTTATTATATACCGGGGTCAGCCAATGCGGAATTCGGAATTCGAAATTCGAAATTATATGACTGAAATTGATATAATTTCAGCGGAATTAATCAAGCATTTCTTTGATTTGTTGTGTATAATCATAGTAGTTGTAAAGATTCGGTTTTTATTTTATATTTCGATTCCGGGAAGGTATTATGACAGCACGTGACAGTAAGGGAATGACAGAAGCGGAATTTCTGGAAGCCTATGCAAAGAAAAACTATCCTAAACCCGCTCTGACGGCGGATCTGGTCGTTTTTTCGAAAAATATGGATGCCGTCCTGCTTGTAAAACGAGGCGGACATCCGTTTCTCGGCTGTTGGGCATTCCCCGGTGGATTCGCCAACGCGGACGAGTCGGTTGAACAGACTGCCTTGCGGGAACTGCGGGAAGAAACCGGTATCTCATCTCTCACGGAAGATGATATTTATGAAATCGGTCTTTTCAGCACTCCGGGACGTGATCCGCGGGGATGGGTCGTATCCAATGTTTATGCGGCCAGGATCGACCCTGCAGCGGTGGCGGTGAAAGCCGGTGATGACGCGGCACAGGCGAGGTGGTTCAGCCTTGCTTATGATGACGGCGTATTTTCATTGACGAATGGTGAAATTCACCTTTCGGGTGATGCAAGTTGTTCAGATCTGGCTTTTGATCACAACCGGATTCTGATTAAAGCGATAAAAAAGTTTTCCAAGTAAAGGGAAGGAAATTGTTATATGTATAAGATCGTACGGAAGCGGGAATTGAATCCCACCGTTACCCAGATGGAGATCGAAGCTCCGCTGGTAGCCAAAAAGGCGAAACCCGGTCAGTTCATTATTCTTCGTGTTGACGAAGAAGGTGAACGGATCCCTCTGACTGTTGCCGGAACAAACCCGGAAGAGGGAACCGTAAAAATCATTTTCCAGATCGTTGGCGCAACAACCGAACTGCTCAATCACAAGCAGGAGGGTGAGTATATTCAGGACTTTGCCGGTCCTCTGGGTGTGGCTACTCATACCGAAGGTATCAGGAAGGTCTGTATCGTCGGCGGCGGTGTGGGCTGTGCGATCGCAATGCCTGTTGCCCAGGAATTCCATCGTCTCGGTGCTGAAGTTACCAGCATCATCGGTTTCCGCTCCAAGGACCTGCTGATCCTTGAAGATGAATTCCGTGCCTGCTCCGATAAACTGGTCGTCATGACTGATGACGGTTCCTATGCCCGTCATGGCAATGTCACCGTCCCGCTCAAAGAAATGCTGGAAGCCGGTGAAACCTTCGATATGATCATCACGATCGGACCATTGATCATGATGAAATTCGTCGTCGCGACTGCCAAACCCTTCGGCGTCCCGGTAACTGTTTCCATGAACCCGATCATGATCGACGGAACCGGCATGTGCGGCGGCTGCCGTCTGACACTGAACCGGGACGGCAAACGTGTGACAAAATTTGCCTGCGTTGACGGTCCTGATTTCAACGGTTATGAAGTTGACTTCGATGAAGCCATGTCCCGCGGCCGGATGTATTTCGACTACGAACGCCACGCGCATGAAGAAGTCTGCAATTTATTCAAAAACGCATAAGGAGAGAAAAAATGGCTATTGATCCGAAAAAACATGAAATGCCGACACAGGCTCCCGAGGTGCGTGCTCATAATTTCAGTGAAGTTGCCCTTGGTTATGATCAGGAGACCGCAGTTGCAGAAGCAAACCGCTGTCTGAACTGCAAAAACCGTCCCTGTGTATCCGGCTGTCCGGTGAACATCCATATCCCGGAGTTTATCGCGAAGGTCAAGGAATGCGACTTCGAGGGTGCTTATCAAATCATCAACCAGACTTCATCCCTGCCGGCTGTCTGCGGACGTGTCTGCCCGCAGGAAAGCCAGTGCGAAAAGTACTGCACACTCGCAAAGAAATTTGAAGCTGTCGGTATCGGACGTCTGGAACGCTTTGTTGCGGACTGGCACAACGCCCACGCGACAGAAAAAGCCCAGGCTCCTGAATCCAATGGCCACAAAGTCGCCATCGTCGGTTCCGGTCCGTCCGGCCTGACCTGTGCCGGTGACCTTGCCAAGAAGGGATACAAAGTCAGCGTATTCGAAGCGCTGCATACTGCCGGCGGCGTTCTGGTTTATGGTATTCCGGAATTCCGTCTGCCGAAGTCCATCGTTGCCAAGGAAGTCGAGACCCTGAAGGATCTGGGTGTGGATGTGGAAACCAATGTCATCATCGGTAAGACACTGACCATTGACGAATTGTTCGACATGGGCTATGAGGCTGTTTTCGTTGGTTCCGGCGCCGGTCTGCCGAATTTTATGAACATCCCGGGCGAATCCCTGAAGGGTGTCTATTCCGCAAATGAATTCCTGACCCGTTCCAACCTGATGAAGGCTTACAAAGACGATCCGAAGACCCCGATCATGAAGGGCGGCAGCGTCGCTGTTGTCGGCGGTGGTAATGTGGCTATGGATGCTGCCCGTACAGCGCTGCGCCTGGGTGCGGAAAAGGTTTATATCGTCTACCGCCGCTCCATGGAAGAGCTTCCTGCCCGTAAAGAAGAAGTTGAACACGCTCAGGAAGAGGGCATCGACTTCCGCCTGCTGCATAACCCGGTGGAGATCCTGGGCTACAACAACCCGGACGATCCGCGGGATCCGAAGAATGGCTTTGTCAGCGGTATCCGCTGCGTGAAGATGGAACTCGGTGAACCGGATGCCTCCGGCCGCCGCCGCCCGGTAGCCATTCCCGGCAGTGAATTTGACCTGGATGTGACCGCTGTCGTTATTGCGATCGGTACCAGCCCGAACCCGCTCATCAAGTCCACGACCAAGGGACTGGAAGTGAACTCTCACGGCGGCATTATCGTCAATGAAGACGGTCTGACCTCCCGCGAAGGTGTTTATGCCGGCGGTGACGCGGTGACTGGCGCCGCGACCGTGATTTCCGCGATGGGTGCCGGTAAGGTTGCCGCGAAAGCGATCGACGAATATCTGTCCGCGAAATAATCCGGAAATACTTTGACTTGTACAAAAGAGGATGGCAGTAAAAACCATCCTCTTTTTCGGTAACGGACAGGATTTTTTCTTTCATGATTAAAAACGTTCAAGGTGAGGACAGATGAGTAATTGTTTAAAGCTGAAGAAGTCAAATTGTAAAAACTGTTACAAATGCATCCGGAATTGTCCGGTGAAATCGATCCGTTTTTCCGCGGGACAGGCGCATATTATCGGGAATGACTGCATTCTCTGCGGGCGATGTTTTGTCGTTTGCCCACAGGGTGCCAAGGAGATCGTCAATGATACGGAAAAAGTCCGGGTCATGCTGAACAGTGACGCTCCTGTTTATGCAAGCCTTGCACCTTCTTTTATCGCCAATTATGAAGGGTGCGGGATCGAGTCCATGAGGAAGGCTTTGAAACAGCTCGGGTTTGCTGATGTTGAGGAAACTGCCATCGGGGCGACCATGGTCAAGCGGGAGTATGAACGGATCCTGGCGGAAGAAGAGCGTGAGATCCTTATTTCATCCTGCTGCCATTCGGTAAACCTGCTGATCAGCAAATATTATCCTTCCCTGCTCAAATATCTTGCGGATGTTGTGACGCCGATGCATGCCCATTGTCTTGACATCAAACGGCGTCATCCTGAGGCAAAAACCGTGTTTATCGGGCCCTGTGTGGCGAAAAAGGACGAAGCGGAGCAGAGCAATGGCGTGGTCGACGCGGCGCTGACATTCGAAGAGCTCACCCAATGGCTGAAGGATGAGAACATTACACTGGAGAATGAAATCATCCCGAACAATGAGAGCCTTGCGCGTTATTTCCCCACATCCGGCGGTATTCTGAAAACGATGAGGCAGGACGCTCCCGGATATACCTATATGGTGATCGACGGACCGGAGAACTGTATTTCCGCATTGGATGATATCAAACACGGAAAGCTGAGACATTGTTTCATTGAGATGTCGATCTGTTCCGGCAGCTGTATCTGCGGGCCGGTGATGGAAAAATTTCACAAGAACCCGGTCAGGGATTATGTTGCGGTCGCCCAATATGCCGGCGCTGAAGATTTCCCGGTGGAGCAGCCCGCTTTTGTTGAGATGAAGCACGACTATCTGCAGATCCCCCGGGATGTGCTCATGCCTGCGGAATATGAGATCAAAGCCATATTGCGTGAATTGGGGAAAACCAAACCTGAAGACGAGCTGAACTGCGGTTCCTGCGGTTACAACAGCTGCCGTGAAAAGGCCATCGCGATTTTCCAGGGGAAAGCAGATAAATTCATGTGCCTTCCCTTCCTGAAGGAAAAGGCTGAAAACTTTTCTGACAGCATTGTCAAAAATACGCCGAACGCTGTATTTGTGGTCAATGAGGATATGGAGATCCAGCAGGTCAACAGTGCCGCTGTACGGTTGGTGAACCTGCGGGGCGAGGGGGATATTCTTGGAGAAAATATCGTCCGTATCCTGGATCCGCTGCCCTTCCTGAAGGTCCAGCAGACAGGCAAAGCGATCATGAACCAGCGGGAGTACCTTGCGGAATATGACAAATATGTGGAGCAGACCATTGTTCCGGTGGAAAACGACCATTCCATGCTTTGCCTGATGCATGATGTGACCGATGAGGAGATAGAGCACCGTCGGAGAGAAGATATCAGCCGTCAGACAATGGAAGTGGCGGATCATGTGGTGGACAGACAGATGCGCATCGTCCAGGAAATTGCATCCCTGCTGGGTGAAACTGCGGCGGAGACAAAGATCGCCCTGACCAAATTGAAGGAGTTCATCCATGAGGAATGAGCTTTGCGCAGAGATCGGATATCGGAGCCTTCTGCATACCGGGGAGCAGCTTTGCGGTGACCATGTGGATATTGCAGTCCAGGAGGACGGCTCACAGGTCATTGTTCTGGCTGACGGCCTGGGCAGCGGGGTGAAGGCCAGTATTCTTTCAACCCTGACATCAAAAATTATTTCCACCATGATGGCAGCCGGGATGTCTATTGACGAATGTGTCTCTACCATAATTTCAACGCTCCCGGTCTGTTCTGAGCGGAATGTGGCCTATTGTACATTTACAATCATTCATCTGATCCGTAATCAGGTCGCGGAAGTTATGCAGTACGATAACCCGCTGATGATCATGATCCGTGACGGTGAGCTCTATGATTATCCGAAAAAAGAGCGGATGATCGAAGACAAAAAGATCATCTCCAGTACGATCCGCCTGAAAGAGGGAGATATTTTTATAACGATGAGTGACGGCTGTCCTTATGCCGGTAGTGAAGCTGAGCTGAATTATGACTGGAAGCTGGAGGATATCGCTGAATTCATGCAGCAGATGTCTGTTGTCGGATATACAGCCAAGGGGCTGTGTTCCCTGCTGATCGATGAGTGCAACCGCCTTTATGACGGAAAGCCGGGTGATGATACCACTGCCTGTGTCGTGAAGATCCGCGAGCGGGTGCCGATGAACATTATGTTCGGGCCGCCTTCCGATCGGGATGACTGCAGCCGGATGATGAGCCTGTTTTTTTCGAAGGAGGGCAAGCATATCATCAGCGGCGGGACGACTGCCGCGATCGCGGCGGACTGGCTGCAAAAACCGCTGAATATTGTGAATCAAAATGAACAGGGCAGTGATATTCCCCCAATCGCAGAGCTTGAAGGGGTCGACCTTGTGACTGAGGGTGTGATCACCATGAACCGTGTGCTGGAAAATGCTGAGGATTATCTGGATAAAAATGAGAATTTTGACCGGTGGAACCTTGGACATGACGGCGCTTCCCGCATCTGCCAGATGCTTTTTGAAGAGGGGACGGATATCAACTTTTTTGTCGGCCGTGCAAAGAATCCGGCTCATCAGAGCGCGGACAACCCGATGAATTTCAGCGTCAAGATGAGCATTGCTGACAGTCTGGCTGAATGCCTGAAGAAGATGGGAAAACAGGTGAAGGTCAATTATTTCTGACGAACGCCCGGTGAAAAAAGAACGGCTTTGTGTGTGGTAAAATCATGCAAAGCCGTTTGCTGCTATAAGAGCTCATTTTGCAATCCGGAGGGCATGCTTCGCAAGGCGCGGGATCGAAAGTTCGTGTGTCTGCGAAAGCCGCAGCCCGCGCCTGATTACCGGGGGCCTGCGGCTCCCATACCTCCGGTGTGTTTCAGGGCTCTTTTTCTGACTCACCCGTAAAAAGCGGTGGTTACCTTTTCAATATTGAATTGATCCGTTTCAGTCTGAGGGGAGTTTTGATCAATGCTGACGCAAGAGGAAATTGATCACAGGATAAAAACACAGCTTGCATATGAATTCAACTGTGAGCCGGAGGATTTTTCCGGGGAGGAAACGCTCATTACCTCCGCAGTTCCGCATAAAAAGCGCAGGATATTTTCCGAAAAATTCCCCTTTCTCCAGATGGCGACATTCGGGACAAATGCTGTCATTTCAGCTGATGAGAGGATCCATCCGTGGCTGCGGGAATGGGTGAAAGGCAAACAGGGTTTCTGGCTGTTTCAGCATGAATACTTTTTTGAGCTGGAAGAGGAACTCCGAAGGTACGGGGTGAAGATGGCTCCGACCCACCATATGTTTGTCCCGAAACCGGAGCTCATGGGGATCACGACCGGCCTGAAGGTCAGGTGGCTTGAGCAGGGTGACATCATGGCATATTACGGCAGGGAAGAATTCCCCAATGCCTTGTGCGACCGTTTTTATCCGGAGCGGCCGGATGTGATTGCCGTGACTGCACTGGATGGGGAGAAGATCATGGGAATGGCCGGCTGCTCTGCGGATTCTCCGGAGATGTGGCAGATCGGTATTGATGTCTGCCCGGCGTATCAGGGTATGGGTGTCGGGAAGACGCTGGTTTCGCTGCTCAGAGACGAGATCTTCCGGCGCGGAGCCATCCCTTATTACGGGACGAGTCTTTCCAATATCCGTTCCCGGCGGACTGCGCTTTCCTGCGGCTTTCTCCCTGCCTGGATCGAAACGGTGTCGGAGGTAAGACAGTGAGATATTATAAAAAATTTTCAAAGACAAAAAACGTAGAAATTGCTGTCAAAAATAAAAGATAAGGTATTATTTTATCAGAGAGACCGGTATGCTGCGATTGGAAAAAATAAACGGGAAAAATGTATGGGATATTCTCAAATTGAGCGTATCCGAAGACCAGGAGAATTTTGTTGCCCGGAATGAGACCAGCATCATTGAGGCTTACACAACAATAACCGCCAACGGACATGCCTTCCCTTTCGGAATTTATGACGGCGACATACCAGTCGGGTTTCTCATGGTCGGGTTCGATAAAGATGATTACTGGGAGGATGCTCCGGTAATCGCTGCCGGCAATTATAATTTCTGGCGGCTGATGATCGACAAAAAGTATCAGGGCAGGGAATACGGCAAAGAAGCGGTCAGACTTGCTTTGGATTTTATAAAAACCTTTCCCTGCGGTAAAGCGGAATTTGTCTGGCTTTCCTATGAGCCGGAAAATGATAATGCCCGCCGATTATACGCTTCATACGGGTTTAAAGAGTCAGGAGAAATGGATGGGGATGAGGTCATTGCTGTTCTGAGGTTATCCTGAACCGGGTGATGGAGAAAAGAGCCGGTTCCCGTGTGGGTTCATAAGCAGCAATGCTGCATTTAGTCAGGTAATGTCAGTCTCAGGAGCGTTTCTGTTGTCTGTTGAAGGCCTGACCGCATCAGGGTGATAAATGAAAAACAAATGTGTAACGGGGATTATTATCGCAAGCTTTCTGGCTTTGACCGGATTCTTTGCGGTATTTAATTTCCCCGTTATCAGACAGGCGTTCTCCGGTTTCACAGCGCATCCGGATAATATCTCCGCTTTTGGTGAGGAGATGTCGGCGGCTATGAAGTCGGATAAATTGTTTCATAAGGATGATCTGATCAATATGAACGGATTGTATGCCCGGCTGACAGGCAGACGTTTATATAACGAAGTTGTTCTGATGAATAACGGCATGCTGAATTACAGCGAAATGAAATTGAACGCCAAAACCTACGAGATCCCGCAGATTCTTGCTGATTTCAGTGATTTTGTCGAAAAGCAGGGCGGGAAGTTTGTTTATGTCCAATTTCCCGGAAAATATGACAGGGAAAACGCTCTGATGCCGGATGGAATCAGTCCGCAGATACGCAAGGAGATCAACGGACTGACTGACCTGATCGGTAAAGCAGGCGTTGATGTGCTTGATCTGCATTCTCTGCTTGCGGACAGTGATGCGGATATTGAGGAAAATTATTATATTACCGATCATCACTGGAAACCAACTGCCGCGTTCAAAGCCTTTCAGGCAATCATGGAGCATCTGCAGCAATTATTCCCTGATGAGAGTTACAGCGGGGAGGCTTTGTATACCGGGAGCTGGACTGTTCATGAGATCCCGGATCAGTTTTTAGGCAGTTTCGGCAGACGTGTCGGGGTCTGTTTCCGGGGATCGGATGATCTGCAGTGGCTGACACCGGATTTTGAAACGGAGATTTCCTTCAGTTATCCGCTGGAAGATATATTTCTGAAAGGTGACTTTGAGCATACCATGATCCGGAAGGAATATCTGGAGCCGGGAATGGATAAGCTGCATACGGATAATTATTTTGTTTATATCGGTGACAATTATCCTTTTACCCGGACAGAAAATTATATGCCTCTCTCCGAACAAAAGGTCCTTCTGCTCCATGACAGCTACAGTCTCCCGGTCATCGCTTTTCTTTCGACGGTTTTCCGTGAGGTAGACGCAATCGATACCCGATCTTATGCCGATTACTATCCGGAGATGCCGGTCAAAACATATGTTGAGCAGACCCGGCCGGATATCGTGATCATGGCACTTTCTCCTTACCCGGATGTGATCAACCATAAGAATACTTTTCGCTTTTGAAGAGGCGGAGTCCGGTCCCGTCGGTAATTTTATCGCGGAACGGGGATGAGATTCCTGTATAGTGCAAGGATCATGCCTTTCGTATATTTATTTTTGTGCTTTTTGTACTTTTTTTGTCAATAAAAAAATCACTAATAAATCCTTTGAATCTTTTGTTTTTCATTGTATAATACGGGAAAAGGAGTGGAACATGAAACGTTTAATTTTTGCAATCCTGTGTATCTGCCTTCTGGCAGCTGCCTCTGTTGCTTCGGCACAGGAGGCTTATACAGTGACTTATCTCGGCAACAACTGCCTGGCATCTGTCCCGACAGATGAGGCTTCATATAAAGCCGGTGATACTGTTACCGTATTGTTTGATCCTGTTACCTACATGAACGGTCTGATTTTCTATGGCTGGGACTGGAATAATGACGGCGTTGCTGACTTCGGCTATGCATACAATACTTTCAGCATGCCTTCCAAGAATGTTGAAATGAAAGCGATCTGCATTTCTCCGTATTCAGCTCCGGCACCTGCACCGCACTATCATCCGTATCCGCATCCGTGGGGGCCTGCACCGCGTCCGTGGGGCGGTGAACCCGGCGCACCTCTCATTCCCGGTGGTCCCGGCGGTCATGGCGGACGTCCCGGTCCTGGTGGTCCCGGCGGACATCCCGGTCCCGGTGGCCCCGGCGGACATCCCGGTCCCGGCGGCCCTGGCGGACATCCCGGTCCCGGTGGCCCTGGTGGTCGCTGGTAACAGATTGTTTTAGTCTTTATAATAAAAACGGTCGTTTATCGGCCGTTTTTTATTATTAAGACTGTTCAATCCCTTTGCGGCTGACTGTTTCCATATAATCTTATCAGCCAAAGCGGAAGTTCGCTGATAAGAACAACAAGAAGTATCATGATCAGGGCATAGGCATAGATGTCCTGATATTCGTTGAAATAAATGCTGGTGTTGATGGCCTTGCCGAGAGAGTTTTTTGTCTGGACCAAATATTCGGTGGAGACGATGAGCTTCATCCCCATCCCCGCGGCGTTGATGTAAGCCTGTTTCAGATAACCTGCCATCAGCGGCAGATGAACATTCCACAACACCTGAAAATTGAAATTGCTGTTCAGTCTGTATACATCGATCAGGTCCCTGTCGATCCTGCGGCAGCCTTCGCTGACAGCTTCGCTGATCATGGGGATCAGGATCAGTGATGTGCCGATCAGCGGAACTTTATCATAGGTCGTCAGAACCATTATGATGACAACCAGGACGACCATGGGAATGGACCGCAGCAGAACCATCAGCGGGCGGAGCAGCATGCGGATAAAATCGCTGTATCCCTCAGCCAGCCCGGTGAGCAGACCGATAACGGTGGAAACTGCCATGGCGGTAAGAAGGTGGAGCAGTGTGGTCCGGATCAGCAGCCAGGTTTTGAGCGTTCCAAGCAAGCGGAAAAATGCTCTCAGAATTTCGATGACATCCGGAAAGACCAGCCTGTCATTTTTTATCCAACCGGCTGCCTGGATCAGGCAGCCGATCAGAATAATTCCAAGAACAAAAGCAAGTGAATCGGAAGCGTGGTTATTTCGCCTCATAATAAAAATCATCAGCAGGGAGGGAACCGCCGAACTGGCTCAGGTCAATATTGGCTGTGGCCTCAACCTGTTCCCTTGCATCAGCGGCATTCATAAAGCGGATCGCGCAGTTTGGAATGGCGGCAGCTGCAACTTTAGCATTCGGCATGATCTCCAGTGCGACAGCAGCATCAACAACAGCGGCGGTATCAGTCTGTGCCATATTGGCTGATTCTTCGGCTTTTACCAGATATTCCGCGGCTGCTTCAGCATGGTTTGCGATTATATCGGAACCGATGAAAAGACCGGCTTGCGTGTAGCCATCCATGCCGCTGGCGGCTTTCAGCAAATCGTTGACAGCGTATGAAGTGATGTTTTCATTCTTCATCTTTGCTGCTGTCAGAGCCGGTTCGGCGGTGACAACGATGGCGTTCTCATCGGTGAGCAGCAGGCTCTGGGTATTGGCTGCTCCGGCCAGATATTCCACAGAGGCCGGTTCGAGACCATTTTCCGCAAGAGCGTAAAGTACGACCGACGCGTTGATGGTATTTTCACCGAAAAGCGTGATCACGGCACCGTTGATATCTTCAAGGGTGAAATCCGCTTTTTGTGAAGCAATGTAAAGGTTGCCCCAGGTGACAACAGCAGCCAGTTTATAGTCGGATTTTCCGGCTTTGAAGAGTTTTGCGCCGGCATTGACAGGGGCGATGATAAAATCTGCTGTTTTATTGGCAAATTCAGCCGCGATCGTTTCTGCCGCGACAAAGGTGTAGTCTTCCGGTTTTTCTGCAGCCAGAACAGCGACAGACAGAGCCGGCGCCCCGTTTGGAGCGGAGAGTCTGACTTCATATGTATCATCAGCTGATACCGGCGCCAGCGCGCAAAGCATTATTGCAAAAGCCATGAACAGAACAAGTAATTTTCTCATAAAAATTTTCTCCTTGAGTTATCCCGGGCGGGATGATAGACCGGCACGGACGGGATCCTTTGCTTTCGTATAGGAGCCGCTTTGTGTCAGTGCCTGCTTATTATACTCCGGTGCTGAAAATAATTATGTTGTTTTTACAACATTTTTGTATTGATATGACAATGTGGAAGCGGAATTTTACAGTCTGTTCACAAATCGCTGGAGGAGCTGAAGGAGCAGCATCAGGATGATCGGACTGATGTCAAGCATACCGATGCCGGGAATGATCCTGCGGATCGGGTCAAGAAACTGGTTCATAAATCCGTCCAGCCATCTGCGCAGGGGAAAATCCGGCGGCACAAACCAGGACATGATACAGTAAAGCAGCAGCAATGATGAAATTGCGTTGATCACAAGTGAAAGAAAAATTTTTAAAAATCCCATTTTTCCTCCTGTCTTTGAGTCGGTGCAGCCTGTTTTGTTGACTCAAAATGATTCAACGAAAACAGGTTACTTCGACTCAGAATGAATAAATCAGAATTCCCTAAAGACTCGCTTTTGCAGAATAATCTCTCGGTCCGACCAGTGCGGTCCCAATGCGGATGATCGTGGCACCTTCTTCGACCGCAGCGGTATAGTCGGAGCTTGTTCCCATGGAAAGCTCTGTTATATGAGCTCCGCAGTATTGATTCAGGTACTCAGCGATTTTTCTGGTGCGGATAAAGTATCTGCGGTTGGTTTCCGCCTCTTCCGCATAAGGAGGCAGGATCATCAGACCTTTTACATCCAGATGAGACATCCCGGATATTTTTTCAAAGTCCTGCAGAAAACTGTCAGGGATCGAATCATCCGCAAACAGCCAGCCGCTTTTTGAATCCTCGCTGCCGACGTTGCATTCGATCATGACAGGCATCACGCGTTTCCGTTCCGTGCAGAGAGTTTCCATTTTTTCAGCGATCTCCAGCCGGTCAAGCGAATGGAATTCATCAAACAGATCCGCCACGATTTTTGCCTTGCGGCTCTGAAGATGACCGATCATTGCCAGCCATGCTGAAGGTTCGGCACGGAAAGCGCTGATTTTTCCCGCTGTCTCGTCCGGATAATTTTCACCAAAGCAGCGGATCCCTGCCCGGAGCAAAAAACTTACAGTTTCAGCCGGTTTTGTTTTTGTTACCGCCATCAGCGTTATATCCGAGCTGTCCCGTCCGGAACGGGCTGCCGCATCAGCAATATTTTTCTGAATAATGTCAATATTTTTTTGTATCGTTGACAGTTCTATCATAATCATCATTTCAGTAAAAGGCTGTTTGAACAAACCGCAGCTTCTTTCACTCTATACCTTTCACTTTCTGTAAGGTTATCAGCATGCCATAACGGCCTGATTTCCCATGGTCTCCGCGGTGGGAAAACCATTCGTCTTTGTGACATACTGTACAAATTTCAGCAATTTCGATTTTCTGTACACCCTGTTCCCGGAGCAGTATCTCATTTGCCTTCCAAAGGTTCAGCCGTATGCGGTTTTCACTCAGGTCGCAGATCTCATCATAACGCGAACCGAATGCCTGACGGAACTTCCCTGCCACATCCTCTTTGACTTCAAAATGATCGGGACCGATGGACGGGCCGATGCCTGCGAGGACATCTTTCGGATCTGTTCCGTACAGCTTGCGCATATTTTTGAGCGTGATCGCGCCGATGTTATCTACAGTCCCCGGCCATCCCGCATGGCAGACAGCAACTGCCTTGCCGACCGGATCATAAAATATGATCGGGCAGCAATCCGCAAAACGCTGAACCAGTGTGACCTCCGGACGGTCTGTCATCAGACCGTCCGCACGCAGCGGATAGCGTACGGAAGCGCTGCGCGGTACATCTGCCGCGATGACTGTTTTGCAATGATACTGCCATCCGTCATAACGGGAGCTCAGGTCCAGCCCGAACACATCAAACATGCGTTTCAGGTTCTCCAGCACGTTTTCCGCTGTATCACCGACTGTTGTAGCCATGTTCAGCGAATCAAAGGGCTTTGGGCTGACACCTCCTAGCCGGGTGAAAAATCCATGGGTGATCCCCGCCTCGCAAAAGGATTCAAATTGATAATATCTCAGTCCGTTTTTTTCATTGACGATCATTTTTATCTCCTTCTCTCAGCGAGTTTTCCAGGATCGGCAGAAGGTACCAACAGGTTAAAAAGCCAAAAAGTGCGCCGGTCAGTGAACGCAGCAGCGGGGTGCTCTCCCGGAAAGGGATCACCGGTATGATCTGGCTCAGCAGCTGAGTTCCGCCATCCAGTCCGATCGGAAGGATGCCAAAAAACAGCCATAATTTCCAGTTGATACTCCGTATTTGATTCCCGCTCAAAAAGAATAGTACTGCAAAAACTGTCATTGCGCCATAAATTGCCACATCCCGCTGACAAATTGCCATTTTGAATCCCATCTCAGGGGTGCCGTAAAAGGATCTCGGATCGATCTCAGCGATGGGTGATCCTGAAGCTTCCTCAAAGGAAAGCATATCAGGGCTGTCCGCAGAAATCAGCGGGTAGTAAGCCTGCTGTCCTTTCAAAAACCAGGAACGCCACGGATATTGATGACAAAAATAATGGAATCCATTGTAAATCAATTTTGCGGATGCGGAATTTCCGTTTGACATCAGCACGGCCGGTAAAGCGGAAGCGCCAATGTAGAAGATAAAAACAAACGCGAATAGCAAAGCATATCCGCGCCGTATCATCTTTTTCAAACATTCTGCCGGACCTGACATCAATTCACGACTTCAACTTTTGTCCCCTGCAGACCGGCTGCGACGATATCCATATCTCCCGGATCAAGCGGAACATACGGATCCGACCAGCGATAGATCCATTTCGCGTCTTCGTTGCGGCAATTGATACAGCCGTGAGAGCGGGCAATGCCAAAACTCGCGTGCCAGAAAACACCATGGATCGCAGCGCCGCCGGGCGCAAACATGAGATTCCATGGAACTCCCGGTGTGTCCCAGCCGCCGCTTACCGATCCTGACATGTGCAGCGAAATCAGTTTCCGGTGCGGAGAGTGGTTTCCCGCGGGGGTGGCATAGTTATCGGTAAGCTGTCCGTCATCTCCATAAACCCGTCCGGAGGACATGCGGCAGAAAAAGACTTCATCTTTGCCTTCAAAGCAGCTCAGCGTCTGATAGGTGAGATTGGCAAGGATCCGTTTTTCTTCAGCGTCCGGATGGATCTGTGAAACATCCTCTTCCCGGATGCGCCGGAATCCTCTGCCGTCCGCATAGACAAGATCATGATAAGTCCCGTAGAGTTCGTTGGCACGGTAAAGCACAGTCCCGTCATAGGTGGTGCGGATGTCATCGACCCAAAAGACCTGCCCGTAATAGGCCCGGGGATTATGTCCGTAGATAGACTGATACCAGGGTGAGATCGGATCCGTGTCAAAGCTCAGCCCGACATATGGAACGGTGATCTCCGCCCAAAAGCCTTTTCCCATACTGGTCTGGGGAAGCTCGTTTTCCAGTTCATTCGGTTCGTTTTTCACTTCCTGTACATTCGGAGAAAAGGCATAGCCATACGGCGTTTCGTACCAGGTGGCGATCGGTGTGCCGGCAGGCGGTTCTCCGATGACTTCACGATAGATGGGAAAAAGGGCGTCCTCATAAACGATCTTGACGATCTGCGAATCCGCAGACGGACGTGCCCGGAAATTCAGAATACCGCCGGAACAGTTGCGGCCCAGGAATTCCGCGTCGGGAAAATTATCAAGGGCGGCCGCACCGGCAAGATGCGTTTGTGCGATTTTTGCTTCCGCGTCCTTCGGCAGCAGCAGCATTCCCGCGGCAGCGGCAGTGGCTTTCAGAAAATCCCTGCGGGACATTTTATATGCGCACATATTTATTCACCCCGTCTCTGCTGTTCACGCTGAGAATCCCGTTTGGCGATCGCTTCCCGTTTGTCGTAAAGCTTTTTCCCCTTGGCAAGCCCGATCTCAACTTTTGCCAGACCGTGGGTCAGGTAGACCCGCAGCGGGATTACAGTCACGCCTTTCATGCGGACTTCATTCCAGATCTTGCGGATCTCCCGCTTGTTCAGGAGCAAACGACGGTTCCGGGTCGGATTATGACCAAAGCGGCTTGCCGGGTCATAAGGCGCAATATGTGCCCCAACCAGCCAGGCCTGCTTTCCGTCCTCGATTTTGACATAGGCTTCACCAAGGCTCATCTGACCTGCACGGACGGATTTGATCTCGCTGCCCATCAGCGAAATTCCCGCTTCGTAGGTTTCCAAAATAAAATATTCAAACCGCGCTTTGCGGTTGGTAGCAACAACTTTTTCACTCATAACTATATTTTAACACGGTTATAGATTTTTCGCTGCTTGACAGCTCATTTAAATTGCACTACAATCGTAATGCACGGAGATCAATCATGAATACAAAAGCTGTATATCGGGTTTGTATGGATGAAAATATTAAAAATAATGAAATACTGATACCTCATAAATGATCCATTTGCATGAAATTCAAAAAACGGAGGGACAAATGATATCAGCAGTGATCATGCCGCATCCGCCGATTGCGAGAAAAACGGTGGGACGCGGGGAAGAAAAAAAGATACAGAAAACACTTGACGCATATAAAAAGGCTTCTGAAAAGATCAAAGAATACGCCCCGGAAACCATTGTAATTATCTCTCCGCATAATATCTTCTTCCGCGATGCATTTTATGTTTCACCGGGAGAAATCTATACCGACAGCCTGTCTCGTTTCGGCGCACCGGATGATAAGGTTTCGATACCCTATGATGATGAATTACGGACGGAAATCATCCGCTTGATGGACGAAAAGGGTATTCCGGCAGTCCGGAACCCGCGTTACGCAAATGAACCGGATCATGGATCGCTGATCCCGCTGCTTTTTGTGAATGAAGTTTACAGCAATTATCGTGTTGTCCGGATCGCTCCCTCCATGCTTTCCGATGAAATGCTGATGGAAGTTGGCAGGATCATTGAAAGAGCCGCGGCTCATGTCGGGAGGAAAATCACACTGATCGCAAGCGGAGATCTTTCCCATAAACTTTCTGAGGAAGGTCCTTACGGTTATGTCAGGGAAGGACCGGAGTTTGACCGGCGTGTCACGGAAATGATGCGCAGCGGGGATCTTGCGGCCTTCCGCGAATTTTCTCCGGATTTTCGCGACCGCTGCGCGGAGTGCGGCCTGCCCGGTTTCATTATGCTCTCAGGCGCACTGGAAAACTATCATATCAAACCGGAATTTCTCTCTTACGAGGGTACTTTCGGTGTCGGGTATGCGGTTTGTGTGTTCGAATGTGAAGATGCCTGTGTCCGGCTGGCCAAGGATTCCCTTGAAAAGTATATCCGGACCGGGAAACAGCTTCCCCGGCCGGACGATCTGCCGGATTGGATGGTCAGGAAGCGCGCGGGAGTTTTTGTTTCACTTCATAAACATGATGAGCTGCGCGGCTGCATCGGGACGATATTACCATGGTCGGATTGTATTGCTGATGAAATCATATCGCTGGCTGTCGAGGCCGGAACCCGGGATCCCCGGTTTTATCCGGTGAAAGGCGATGAACTTTTGGAGCTCGAATATAATGTCGATGTGCTGTCCGAACCGGTCCCGGCTGAATTGGATGAACTGGATGCCAGGCGTTACGGGGTCATTGTTACCAACGGTCGGCGGAGGGGTTTGCTGCTTCCGGATCTTGAGGGTGTCGATACACCGGGACAGCAAATTGCGATCGCACTGCAAAAGGCAGGCATCCGTGCGGATGAGCCATTTGATCTGGAAAAATTTACAGTGGAGAGGCACAAATGAATTGTAATGTCTGTTTTCATCATTGCGAGCTGAGCGAGAATAATAAGGGATTCTGCGGAACAAGAGCTTTCCGGGACGGAAAAATCGTCAGCCTGAACTATGGTGAGATCACCGGGTTGGCACTCGATCCCATTGAGAAAAAACCGCTTGCCCGTTTTTTCCCGGGGAGTAAAATTCTCTCTCTCGGCAGCTGGGGCTGCAACATGCGCTGCCCGTGGTGCCAAAATGATTCGATCTCCAGAGGCAGAGTGCATTCAACTTCTGTAACTCCGGATATGATCATCCGGCGGGCACTGGAACTGCGGGATGAAGGGAACATAGGTATTGCCTATACCTATAATGAACCGCTTATCATGCCGGAGTTTATCTGGGATACTGCCTTTCCCGCGCATGATGCGGGGCTGAAAAATGTCCTGGTCACCAACGGAATGGCGTCACGGGAAACGCTGGAAGAACTTCTCCCTGCAATTGATGCGCTGAATGTCGACCTCAAAACCATCCGTCCGGAGTCTTACAGGCGTATCGGCGGAGATTTGAATACGGTACTGGAGAATATCCGGGTCGCTTCACAAAGCGCCCATGTGGAACTCACGACGCTGATCGTTCCCGGGTTCAATGACAGTGAGGCAGAAATGCGTGAGCTTTCCGAGACGGTGGCCAAAATTGACCCGGAGATCCCCCTGCACATTACCCGGTTCTTCCCTGCCGGTGAGATGCGGAACACACCGCCTACACCGGTCCACATCGTTTATCACCTGGCGGAGGTTGCCCGGTATACGCTGAAATATGTGTTTGAAGGCAATGTATGAGTTGTCTGACAAATATGTGATTTTTATATGATGAAAACCTGATTTTCAGCCATTGCGTTTGGAATTCATTTATGTACAATTATTATCATAGAGAAATTGAATCAACGGAGGATTAAAATGCCGAAGAGCAATGTCACCATTATAAAAACGCCGAAAATGCTGCTGCCGAACGCATCAGTGGATATGTCTAAATGGGCAGTGATCGCCTGTGATCAGTATACATCAAACAAAGCTTACTGGGACAAGGTTGAAGCACTGGTCGGAGATGCTCCGTCCACGCTGAAAATCACCTTCCCGGAGTACTATCTCGGGAAGATCGATGAAGAAAAGAAGATCGCCGATATTCAGGCTGAAGAACGCAAATATCTGGCTGAAAACCTCTTTGATGTTCATCCCGGCATGATCCTCGTTGAACGGCATATTGACAACGGCATCCGCTGGGGGCTGATGCTTACCATCGATCTGGAAGACTATGATTACACCAGAACTTCCACAAGCTGGATCCGCGCTACTGAAGGAACCGTTGCCGAACGCATCCCGCCGCGGGTAAAGATCCGGGAAGGCGCCCCGCTGGAGGTGCCGCACATTCTGGTCCTTGTGGATGACAGCGAAAAGAAACTGATCGAACCGCTGATCGCGCAGAAGGATAAGATGAAGAAAGTCTATGACTTCGACCTGATGATGGGCAGCGGCCATATCACCGGTTATTCCCTCGCGGAACCGGAATATGAAGAGCATATTTATAACGCGATCGCAGAGCTGCAGTCGGATGAGACGATCACAAGGAAATATGGTCCGGCTTCTGATAAAAACCGTATCGTCTTTGCCATCGGTGACGGCAATCATTCGCTTGCAACCGCCAAAACCATCTGGGAAGCACATAAGGCTGAATGGGGAATGGATCATCCCGCCCGCTATGCGCTGGTGGAGCTGGAAAACCTGCATGATCCGGCTCAGCAGTTCGAGCCGATCCACCGGGCTATTTTCGGCGCAAAAGAATCCGCAGTCAAAATGTTTGAAACGGAACTGGGCGGCAAAATCAAAATCGAAGCTGCGGCAGATGCCCAGACGATGATCGATGCCGTGAATGCCACTCCGGACGGCACACAGAAATTCGGCATCATGGAAAACGGGAAAGCTTATGTCGCCACATTTGTGGAAGCACCGTCTGTGATCTGCGTAGGCTCCATACAGCAGCTGCTGGATAAATTCCTCGCTGAGGGGAAATATGAGAAGGTGGACTACATCCACGGCGCGCAGGATCTGATCGACATCTCTGCCGGGCAGAATGTGGCTGCTTTTTATCTGCCGCCGGTTTCCAAGAACGGCTTTTTCCAGGGGATCATCCACGACGGTGCCCTGCCGCGCAAGACCTTCTCCATGGG
Source organism: uncultured Chloroflexota bacterium (assembly GCA_902774215.1). GTDB lineage: Bacteria > Chloroflexota > Anaerolineae > Anaerolineales > Anaerolineaceae > Flexilinea. Next base: position 50,150 of record CACYHU010000029.1, on the reverse strand, counting down.
TGAAGCCCACGAAAAACGCTTCTACATCGAAGCGCAGCAGATCCTTGATTGAGAATAATCAGCAGTTTGAGTAAAAATCTAATTATAAGGAGCCGCCGCAAATTATAATTTTGAAAAGCCATCGGGAGGGAGTGCTTCGCAGGGACGCGGAATAAATGTCAGCCGGGAGCGAAAGTGATCCCCTCGTCCCGGATAATTCAGTCGGGGGACACGCGCAGAGCAAGCTCACGCGTGTCCCCCGACTCCCCTGTATAGGCTGCTGAATCACTCCGTTGATGATACGATTATTCAGATGTGCGGCAGCCCCATCAAATTCAGCATTTTCTCTTTATTTGCAACTGTTCAGACCCCACTGCCAAAAAGCACCATTCCTGCGAAAGCGAGAGGACAGTTCCCTCCTCCGTCAGGAACCGTCCCCGGTAAGTTCTCCGGCAAGTTCTGAATAGATACTAAAAAATGAAATTTTGGGCATGGATAGTTATTTATCAGTAATCAGCAATCTCATAACGCGATATCCTTTGGGCAGTCAATGAATGACGGTCGGCCGATTCGTCAACCTTCCCTTTCAGGATCCCTGAAAGGGCGTCCACAGCGGAGACGTTGGGATCAACAAGCCGGGCTACATGTTTCCCGTTCTTTGTGATCCAGATATCCTGGGTAGGGACAAGATCCAGATAATATCCAAATTTTGTTTTGAATTCGGTAGCAGTAATTTCCAGCATGATATATCTCCCCCTTTCCCTATTTTATCCGATTCGTTTGTTAATTGCCATGTATTTCGCACGAAATAACGATTAATATCAAATTATATCGCACGATAATTCAGGAATGATCATAGCATACCGCATGACGTCATATCTGTTCAATAATCACTTTTTGAAAACGGTATCTTTCACTTTCATCGGAACTTCAATCAGTTTTGAAGGATCTTTCGCCGCAATGGCAGGCACAACCATAAGTGCTCGTTTGACTGTTTCCGTTTTGAAATACTTGTGTGATCGCCATGAATCGATCGTTTCGAATTTCACATACACGCGTCATGTACATACTTTTATCATAACAAATTTATTTTCTCTTTGTCTTTTACTCGCCACAATGAGAGTAAATTGAGACACTGCGTAATGCGTTTTTCGCTGCCATTCGTTTACTCCTTATCAAAAATCATCGCGTAAAATCCGCGTAAACCGATCCGTCTTATTTGGAAGCCGGCACCCCCGGCTGATCACCGGGATCCATAAGTATTTATATCACAGTTTTCACTGATAAACTACAGCAGCCGGGATTCCGGCGAAAATTCCAAAAACTGCTTTCCGCCCTGCGGCTGTCTTTTCAGCTATTCTTTACAAAGTGCCTATATGCCAGGATCCCGATGGAAAGAAAATATATACACCGGACGACAAGGACAGGGGCGCCGCTGCCGTGTGTTTCCCCGTCATTCTGTCAGTAAAAAACCACCGGCGCAGCCGGTGGTCCTGATCAGCCGTTAGTTCATCCTGTAAAATGAGCCTTTGGATTTGGTCTGTTGATCATTCTGTTGCATATTACTTTCCTGAGGCTGCTTGAAATGACGGGATTCACAGAACCATGGAGAATCTGCAGCGGCGTTGGATGGGGTAAGCCGCAGCTCTTTGTGAGCTGCGGCTTACGCAGTCATCAGATCAAAAGCTCTCGTTACCACTTATAAACGAAGAAATCTTTCCATGTGCAGCGGGTCCCATAATCCAGATTGGTGCCCGAAAGTGTACATAAGGCGATCTCGTCTCCCATGACCGGAAGTTCTGCTTTCCGAACGATACGGTTTCCATTAATATAGATGGATGCCTTGTCATTATCGACGACTAGCGCAAAATCGGCTTCACCCTTCGTGGAAGGCGATCCATAGCGATAATTACCGTAAGATAACCAATTCCTGTTGCGGAATCCGTTAATGTAGATCAAACCATCCATGCGGACAGATGCGAGAAGATGATTATCTACGCTGTTCTGACCTGCATTGAAAATCACTCCGCAGCCTGAATCAAAAGTATTCGGGGTCAGGGAAGCAGAATCCCAGGACACATGTGCTCCCAAAACAAAACGGTTCGAGTTATCCATATGATACCATTGGTACCAGCCCAATTGAGCCCACTCGTTCGTGAAATCGTCATGATTTGTGACTGTTCCGTTCCCTTTGATAACACCATCTCTTTTCAATCCCTCGATAAAACCTGAGAACGATGAAGGGACGGTATTTCCGGTGTTATTGGTAATATTTTTGCTCCCGGTAAACAAATAGGTCTTTGAGTCTACTCTCTTATCATTTATATAAAGAGAGACAAGATATGTTCCCTTTCCATATTCTTTCATATAATTATAATCAAAATGATAGTATGAAGTTGTTTTTGCGGGTATAACAGTTGGGACCCAGCGTATTTTTTCTTCTCTGTTTACCGTAACATATATTGAGTTGATTCTATAAGGCGTGGATCCATCATTCTTCAGGTCAAAGGCAAATGCAACATATTCATTATCATTCAGACTGTCCAGAGCAAATGTTGTACCTTTTTTTCTCATTTATAAATAGAGAGACAGTAAAGGTTCCCTTTCCGAATTCTTGCATGGATTTAAAATTTAAATGGTAGTTTAAAGTTGTTTTTGCGGGAACAACGACCGGGTCCCAGCGCATCTTTACTACTCTGTTTACCGTAACATACATTGAGCTGATAGTATAAGGAGTGGAAGCATTGTTCTTCAGTTCAAATGAAAATGAAACATATTCATTATTTTTCAGACTGTCCAGAGAAAATTTTGTACCTGAATTATTTTTGAGATATTCATCTTCGGAGATGCTGAATGTGTCGAGTTTGGTTTTAACCAATAACATTCCCGCTTTTTTCTCATTTATAAATAGAGAGACAGTAAAGGTTCCCTTTCCGAATTCTTGCATGGATTTAAAATTTAAATGGTAGTTTAAAGTTGTTTTTGCGGGGACAACGACCGGGTCCCAGCGTATCTTTTCTACTCTGTTTACCGTAACATACATTGAGTTGATAGTATAAGGCGTGGAAGCATTGTTCTTCAGTTCAAATGAAAATGAAACATATTCATTATTTTTCAGACTGTCCAGAGGAAATTTTGTATCTGAATTATTTCTGAGATATTCATCTTCGGAGATGCTGAATATGTCGAGTTTGGTTTTAACCAATAACATATCCGCAGCCTGGACAGAGGGTATCTTCAATACTGGAAGACAGAAAAAAAGCACAGCAAGGACTGCAAACAACACTTTTGGAAATGATAACATTTTTCGCATGATCTTTCTCCTGAAATAATTTTATCCTGCTTATATGATTATAACATACATACATAAACTTGACATATAAATAAAAGTTCGACAAAATAGTCGAGAAAAAAGTGAACCTTGACAATTGAATAAAATCAAGAGATACTGAGAAAACCATCAGCTGGAGCCAGCTTTCTGATAAAGTCTCTTATTAGAAAAAAGAAATCCACGACGCAGGAAATGGTTAAACCTTCTACAGAATCATGGATATTAGCGATTATTTGCGGAATACGACCCAGTTATGGGACCAGGGAACAGGAAAGCCGAAAAGCATCAGGACTTTACCGGAGGCCTGACGGTACCATGAATAGTTCCAGCCCGCGCCCATATCCATGTATATAGCATTGGTAACGCCGAGTTTTTGAAGTTCTTCCATGAACTCGGTAAAATGCATCATCTTTACGGAATCGATGATGCAGAGATTCCCATTCAGTTCCGCCAGTGTCCGGTAGGAGCGGGCTCTCGGACGGTCAAAACTCATCACGGATTCTCCGTCCCTGATGAGTCCGAACTGCATAAAACCGCTGCCTCCCGCCGCTGCCGCTTCTTTCATGGCTTCAGTGGCATTGTCAAAATTGAAAGCATATTTTCCGTCGGCAAAAGTGAAAGCAACAAAGTTATCTCTGTTGTAAGGACTTTTATAAAGCGTGCCATTCCTGGCGTGATCCCCTTCCACATCCTCCTCGGAGAAGCTGAGGCTTACGGTGTGCTGGAAAGCGGCTCCGCTGCACCAGGTGATGGAATCATCTGATTTTGATGGGCGATTTTCAACCACAAGGTCTATTTCGGAATACTCAGGGAAAATTACATAAAGCGGGCCCGTGTTGTAAACCGTGGTCTGATCCGTCGGCAGGATCTCCTGCGGGAGCATGGATGACGCGTCAATGCTTTCCGGCATCTGCGCGTGATATTGTGAGACAAGACCCATAAAAATGAATATAAAGGAAGGTATCACCAGAAACGAAGACGCGAAAAGGAGACGGTACAGTATCTTTATTTTTTGGGATTTCAGTTTTTCGGGGCCCCACATATAGAGGAACAGGGTTATGCCCATCACAACGACCAGCGTCTGGTACCACGCATGCAATATGTTCAGCCACATCTGGGCTACGAAAAAAACCGTATAGGCAAACAGCGACAGAAGGTTCATGGAGATCAGCCAGATCCCGGAAAGGCGCTCTTTCAGACTCATATGAATTTTTCCTCTTTCCGTCGTGCCGAAAGAAGCCCCTGCCGAAGTATTTTGAAGGACTCAAACTGTGATTCTATCAGGATGACCAGCAATAATATAGCGATGTCAGTCAGCTGCCCCAATAAATTTTCCCGCATCACAGATGAGGATAAACCAAGCCTTCTGTTTGACGCAAGAAGTAAGATGTACGCGGCAAACTTAAAGATGATGGCGATGCGGTTCAGGATCACGTTTTTCGGATTGCTCCTGATATTGTAGTTCACGATAAAATGGTTGAGGGTGATGATGATCGTCATCCACAGGGACATGCCGGCCGCGGCCAGATAAATACTTCCATGAACACCTGCGACAAGATATATGTCAAAATCTTCGCTCCATAATTCTCCAAGGACATGATAAGCCTCATGATACATCAGGCAGAACAGGACTCCGCCAAGCAATCCCTTTACCACATCCCATTTATAGTGTCTGAATGCGAAATAAATATTCACAGCTGAGACGAGTTTAATCAGTAATCCGAATTTCTCGAACGCGTCCATTTGTGTGCGGAAGAATATCAGAGAAATCAGACCTGCCGCGGCGATAAAAACACATACCGCCGCCATGAAATGTTCATTCAGAAATATCGATTCGAGCTTTTTTATTTTTGTATTGTTTTCTTCCGGCATTTTTACACTTTGATGTCCTTCCACGGCTTAAGCTCACAACGGGGTCACCCGGCTCTGCGGATGCAGAGTCCGCAGACGGGATATAGCCGGCTTACGCAGCGGTTATAGACATATTCCCCAAAATTTAGTACGGTTATTGTATCATATTTGTACGAAATTCTGCAGATGTTCAGTAACCGGCGGCGCAGGACAGCTTCTTGTCATAAAATCGTGGGAAAAACTTCTGATTTCTTTGATTTTTCAGCAAAAAGTGGTAAGCTATAGACATCTGAACAAGAGGACTCGAAAGAATGTATCGAAATACCTTTACCGCCCGGTCTTATTATTTCAGCTTTGGATATTTTTATACAGAGCATTGAAAGGTTTGGCTGTAAAGGATGCCTCGGAAGAGATCAATTCACAAAGGAGAAAGACCTGCAGCCGGAACTGCAGGCCTTTTTTATAGGAGACAGGCCTTATGATCGTTATATTGAAAAAGAATCCCAATCCCGAGCAGGTTCAGGGGTTTATTTCCTGGCTGGAAGGCAAAGGAATATCTGTACATAAATCCATCGGTGTCAATGAAACGGTCTTCGGACTTGTCGGTGATACCGCCTCGCTGGACATCGGACTTATTGCCGCGCTGGATATTGTTGAGGATGTAAAGCGAATTGTTGAACCATATAAAGACGCAAACCGTAAATTCCATCCGGAGGATACCGTTATTCCGGTCGGAAACACACAGATCGGCGGCGGGACGCTGACGATCATGGCCGGTCCCTGCTCGGTTGAATCAGAAGAACAGCTTGTGGGTATCGCGAAAGCCGTCAAAGCCAGCGGTGCCACCATGCTTCGCGGCGGCGCATTCAAACCCCGGACTTCCCCTTATTCCTTCCAGGGACTCGGTGAAGTCGGGATCCAATATCTGGTGACAGCAAAACAGGAGACCGGTCTGCCCATCGTCACGGAACTGATGGAAATCAGCCAGATCCCGCTTTTCAAGGACGTTGATGTTATCCAGATCGGTGCGCGCAATATGCAGAATTTTGACCTGCTCAAAGCGGTCGGAAGGCTGGACAAGCCGATCCTCCTCAAACGCGGGATGTCTGCCACCTATGAAGAGCTGCTGATGAGCGCGGAATATATCATGTCCCAGGGAAATCACAATGTTATTCTCTGCGAACGCGGCATCCGCACTTTTGAAACCTATACCCGCAATACACTGGACCTGACCTGTGTCCCTGTGCTGCGCAAGCTGACCCATCTGCCGATCATCATTGATCCGTCTCATGCTACAGGCAGGTACTTCCTTGTTCCGCCCATGGCTCTGGCGGCGGTGGCTTCAGGTGCTGACGGATTGGAAATTGAAGTACATCAGGATCCCCAGCATGCCTGGAGTGACGGCGGACAGTCACTGCGCCCGGATAAATTTGATAAACTGGCCGGTATGCTGATGACGATGCATCAATTCGTACAAACACAACCGATCCGCGAATGGGAATAATAAATCGGAAAAAAGGCATAAAGCAGAAGGTAAAATGAAGTATCGGCGGAACAGTCCGGTGAAACCGGGCCGCCGATCACTGACAGCTAATAATTTGAGAGTAAAAGATTATGAAGATCGGACAGCACTTACGCATCAGCGCCGGTGATGGTTATGATGTATATATCGGCAGCGGTTTGCTGGAAAACAGCGGACGGTTCATCAGTGAGTTTTTTCCGCAGCGGAGCTGCATGATCATTTCTGAGACGAATGTCGCTCCGCTTTATCTGGATAAGGTCATATCATCCTGTGAGGCGGCAGGACTGACGGTCAGCAGTTTTATTTTCCCGGCCGGAGAGGAACGAAAAACACTGGAAACCTTTGGCAGGATAATGAACGCGCTTGCCGATGCTCATCTCACACGAAAGGATTTTGTCATCGCCCTCGGCGGGGGTGTCTGTGGTGACATCTCGGGATTCGCGGCGGGATGCTACATGCGGGGGATCCCCTTTGTCCAGATCCCGACAACAGTTCTTTCCATGGTTGATTCTTCTGTCGGTGGCAAATGTGCGGTCGATCTGCCTCAGGGAAAAAACCTTGCCGGTGTTTTCCACCAGCCTTCGCTGGTGCTTTGTGACACCGATACACTTGAGACGCTTACGCCCGAAGTGTTCGCGGATGGCTGTGCTGAAGCGATCAAGACCGGTATTCTGGATGGCAAGGAATTATACGAGCTTTTACAGGAAGGCCCTGAGGACGGGCGCCTTTCCCAGATCATCGCCCGCTGCATCGCTTACAAGGGCGGTGTTGTGGAGCGGGATGAAAAAGAACAGGGTGAACGCAAGCTTCTGAATCTCGGCCATACTGCCGGACATGCCATTGAAAAATGCAGTAATTATTCCATTTCACATGGCAGTGCGGTCGCCATTGGAACAGCTATGATGGCGCGGGCGGCAGACGCGCTTTCCTGGAGCACCGAACCGCTGAGTGAGGATATAGAATCACTGCTCAAGGATTACCGGCTTCCTGTTACTACGGATTTTGAACCGGAGGAATTGCTTGAAGCCGCGCTTACGGATAAAAAACGCTCCGGAAAACTGATCACTATCATCATGCCTGAGGCAATTGGCCATTGTGTTATGCGTGAAGTGACCCGGGAACAGTTACTTGAAGTTTTCACCGCAGGCTGGAGATAAATTTATGGACATACAAATCAATCCGAGACCCCTGACCGGAACGCTTGAAGCGATCTCATCCAAATCTGAATTGCACCGTATGCTGATCTGTGCTGCGTTTGCGGACCGTCCGACAGACATACAGGTATCCGGTTCTGCTTATGACGGAAAACATTTGCTTCCGAAGGATATACAGGCAACGATTGCCTGTCTTGATGCTATCGGAGCAAAATGTGAGATGAAGTCCGGTATGATCCGGGTCATTCCCGTTTTGAAGGGATCTGCCGCCGCTGAGCCTGTGCTGGATTGCATGGAAAGCGGATCAACTTTCCGTTTTATGCTGCCGATCGCAGCAGCTGTCTGCGGAAAGGCTTCTTTTTCAGGCGGCGGAAGGCTGCCGGAGCGGCCGATAGCGGGACTTTCGGATGCGCTGAAAGCCCATGGCGTTGAATTTTCCGGGGAGACGCTTCCATTTTCCATTTCCGGGCGTCCCAATGGCGGTGTTTATGAAATTCCCGGGAACATCAGTTCACAATACCTGACCGGTCTGCTGCTGATGCTGCCGCTGTTGGAAGAAAAGACCTCCATCCGGCTGACAACACCGCTGGTTTCTTCAGGTTATATTGATATCACCACACAGGTGATGTCTTCTTTTGGCGTCGATGTGCTGCAGAAGGATGGTGTATGGCAGCTTGCGGAACATACGTCATATAAGAGTCCCGAACATATCCCCGCAGGCGGTGACTGGTCCAATACAGCTGCTTTCCTGACTGCTTCAATGCTGCGGGAAGGCAATGACATCCGCTGCAAAGCCCTGCTTCCGGATTCCTGCCAGGGGGACCGCAATATCCTGCGTTTTCTGGAACAATTCGGTGCAGGCATTTCCGCATCAAAGGAAGGACTGCGGACCGCGGCCGGGATCCTGCAGGGTACGGTCATCGATATTGATGAGACGCCGGATCTGCTGCCCTATTTAGCAATCGTCGGCTGTATAGCGGTAGGGGAGACGGTATTTACCAATGCTGCACGGCTTCGTCTCAAGGAAAGCGACCGTATCACATCCACCGCGGCAATGATCCGCGCACTTGGCGGCAGTGTCGAGACAGAGGAAGACAAGCTCATCGTTCATGGCGTGGGAGCCCTGCGCGGCGGTACGGTGGATGCCATGAATGATCACCGTATCGTGATGGCAGGGGCTGTTGCTTCTTCTATCTGTGAGGAACCGGTCATTATTCACGGCGCGGAGGCGGTGAATAAATCCTATCCCACTTTCTTTGAGGATTTTGCTTCTGTGAAAGGAGACTGCCATGTCCTCTGAATTCGGGAAAAATCTGCGGGTCAGTGTGTTTGGTGAATCTCACGGTCCGGGAATCGGCGTCGTGGTAAACGGTTTCCCGGCGGGTGAGACTGTTGATATGGACAGACTTCTTTTTTTTATGTCACGAAGAGCTCCCGGAAACAGCAGACTGACCACTTCCCGGAAAGAAGCTGATTTGCCGGAATTTATCAGCGGGATCCGTGATAATGTACTGACAGGCTCGCCTTTTGCGGCTGTCATCCGCAACACCAATCAGCGGTCCGGAGATTACAGGGGGTTTGATGACACACCCCGCCCTTCTCACGCGGATTATACTGCCGCAGTGAAATGGCATGGCGCAGCGGATATGCGCGGCGGCGGACATTTTTCGGGACGGCTCACTGCTCCTCTCTGTGCTGCCGGCAATATCGCGATCCAGATACTGGCGCGAAAGGGTATCCGGATCGGGGCTCATTTATCCAATATCGGCGGTGTAGAGGATGTGCGGTTTCCCGTTCAGCCTGATGAAGAACTGCTGGATATGCTGAATGCGATGATGTTCCCCGTTATTGACGGGGAAAAGGGGATCATGATGCAGCAGATAATTCAGCAGGCAGCCGGTGAGGGAGATTCTGTCGGCGGCGCTGTGGAATGTACGGCAGTCGGTCTGCCTGCCGGGCTGGGGGCCCCGATGTTTGAAGGTGTAGAAAGCATGCTTTCCGCTACTTTATTCGGAATTCCGGGCGTTAAAGGCGTCTCGTTCGGTTCCGGTTTTGACTGTGTTTCCATGAGCGGTTCAGCCCATAATGACCCATTCATTATTGAAGACGGTGTGGTCCGAACGGAAACCAATAATTCCGGAGGCATACAGGGCGGAATCACGAACGGAATGCCGCTGATCGTACAGGTGGCGATGAAGCCTACAGCCTCTATCGCGAAAGCTCAAAAAACCATCTCGCTTTCTCAAATGAAAGAAACTGAAATAGAGATCCACGGCCGTCATGATCCATGCATCGCTATCCGGGCAGTCCCGGTCATCGAGGCTGTTACGGCACTGGTATTGCTGGATCTTTTGATCGGAGGTCAGGCATGAGTGAGAAAATATATGGCCTGATCGGGGAAACGCTTAAGCACAGCTGGTCGGTCCCTATTCATCATGCGCTGGGATGTGAAGCGTACCGGTTATATGAGCTGAGACCGGATGAACTGGAATCATTTTTGACAAATAATCCCATCGGCGGGTTGAATGTGACCATCCCCTATAAAAAGGCAGTAATTTCCCTGTGTGCTTCGATCGATCCTTACGCTGAAGCGATCGGCAGTGTCAACACTCTGGTACCTGACGCAGAAGGTAATCTGAGAGGATATAATACCGACGCTGCAGGTTTGTCTTATATCGCTAAACGTTCCGGGATCAGCTTCCGGGACGCGAAGGTCGTCATTCTCGGTTCCGGAGGAACATCTCTCACTGCGCGGGCGGTTGCTAAAGCGGAAGGCGCCCGTGAGATTGTGGTCATTTCCCGTTCCGGGAAGGATAACTATGATAATCTTTCCAATCACCGGAATGCGGATGTGCTGATCAATACGACTCCGGTCGGGATGTATCCCCATAACGGTGAGTGTCTGACAGATTTGGGCATCTTTGCCGGGCTGAAAGGGGTTTTGGATGTGGTCTATAATCCCGCGCGTACCGCGCTGCTGATGCAGGCGGAGCGGTCGGGGATCCCTCACAGCGGCGGTTTGCCGATGCTGGTGGCACAGGCAGTGGCAGCTGAGGAAAAATTTTTTGACCGCAGGATCGATGAGGGAGAAATCGAGCGCATTACCGCTATGCTCCGCCGGAAAATGACAAACATTGTCCTGATCGGTATGCCGGGAAGCGGAAAGACGACAGTCGGGAGAGCACTGGCCGAAAAAATCGGGCGGGAAATGATCGATATCGATGCAGAGATCGTAAAAAGCGCCGGCTGTTCCATTCCGGAGATATTTAAAAGTGACGGCGAAACCGGATTTCGGAAAATTGAGACGGAGATGGTGCGGAAAGCCGGAAAAGAGACGGGAAAGATCATCGTGACCGGAGGAGGTGTTGTCACCAGAGAGGAGAATTACGCTCCGCTTCATCAGAATGGGCGTATTTATCAGCTTGAGCGGGATCTTTCACTGCTGCCAATCGACGGACGTCCGATCTCCCAAAAGATACCGGCGATTGAACTTCACCGGCAGCGGGCTCCGCTGTATGAAGCTTTCCGGGATGTTCCGGTCAACAACAACGGATCTGTTCAGGACACGGTCGAAATGATTTGGAGGGATTTCAATGAAAATACTTGTGATTAATGGACCGAATATGAACCTGCTCGGGCTGCGTGAGCCGGATATTTACGGGAGACAGACTTATGAAGACCTGGTGGAAACCTTAAAGAAAAAGGCTGATGAACTGGGCGTGGAGATCTCTTTCATGCAATCCAATCACGAAGGCGATTTGGTGGATGCTATCCAGCAGGCTTATCCCGATACGGACGGAATTATCATTAACCCTGCTGCATATACACATACTTCCGTCGCGATCCTGGATGCGGTGAAGGCGGTCGGCATTCCGACCGTTGAAGTACACATGTCCGACGTGAAATCACGCGATGAATTCCGTCAGGTTTCCTATATCCGTCAGGCGTGCATCGCGACATTTATGGGCAAAGGCTTCGGATCTTATATTGAGGCGCTGGAGTTACTGGTGTCAAGGGCATAGCCGCAAACCGGCATTATTATCCGGAATTAAATTTTTGCCGGGGCTCGGCCGTCTGCCGCCCCCGGCACATTCTTTTTCTTCAGATTTTTCTTCGTCTCTTTTTTTGACTGTATTTGTCATTCATCAGAGATTCCCGAAAAACAAATCTTTATGATTCTTTATCACCGGGATTTTCTTTATCATCGGAAGCTTCTTCATCATCAGAAATTGCTTTATCATCCTGAACCTCAGCACTATCGGGATTCTCTTTATCACCGGAAGTTTCTTCATCATCAGGAATTGCTTTATCATCCTGAATCCCAGGATTATCGGGATCCTCTTTTTCTTCCGGAAGCCGGTAGAAATTATATTCAGCCATGGCTGCCCAGACCTGCGGATCATCATTTTCGTCGAGGAGAATGAAGTCCACGAAATGGTTTTTCTTCAGAAACGCTTCAAAGACCTCCTGAAATTCGGGCCTGAGCCGATAGATGGCTTTCAGGTTTATATCTTCTTCGTCTTCTCCTTCCTGAAAAACAAACAGCCGGCGTGCGATGAATACGGCTTTATCCAGCAGTTCCGAGGCATAACCCTGCCGGCGGTAGGCTGGCATGGTATATATACTCAGCACCGCTATATCGCCGAAGGGTTCCATCAGACAGATCAAAGCGGAAACCGGAATAATGATGCCGTCTTCGTTGGGGACTGTGGCTGCCAGACAGATATATTCGCAGTCCAGATCATCATCGTATGTATCCAGTTCTTCGTAAATATAGGACAGCATCAAATGCTTGTAGTCCGCAAGTTTTTCTTTCGTAATGACTTCAATTTCCATAAATTCCGCTCCTCTCAGGGCTTATTCCTTTTTGTGCCAGCCCTGTATTGTGCTGCTGTAAATCTTCAATGACTAATTATTTTTAATCTATTTACGAGTAAGGTTCTTATATTTCTCGATAAAGCCGGTTTTGTGTGTCAGGTTTAGTTAATAATATCATGAAACCGGTTATGAAAAAATGAAATATGGATTTTATGGCTGATATATTTAATCCACGAACTCTATAAATGCCTGATTTGCCACCATTACTTTGTCCGGGTTGAGAAGAAAGCGTCCGTCCTGTCCGCGATGTATCAGTTCTTTACGTTCGAGATGCTTTATTTCGCGGCGGAAAACGTCCTCTATCCCGATCCCGAAGCGGCTGCGGAAGCGGTCTTCTGTGATCCCCTCAAGCAACATACGCAGTCCCAGCATCATTACGTCCTGCATTTCCACGCGGCGGCTTTGCGGTGTGATCTCCGCAGCGGCGGGAAAACGTTTGTCAAAATCAGATGTATTCACTTCCCGGATATAATCCTCTATTCCGCCGGTATTCCGGATACGCCTGTGATCGATCCAACCATGGGCACCGGCACCGAAACCGTAATAAGGATTTACGAACCAATATTGCTTGTTATGCTGGCTTTCATATATTTCCTCTGAAGCCCAATTGGATATCTCATAATGCTGAAATCCCTTTTCAGCCAGAAATTCAGCAGCCAGATCATACATGGCCACAGTCAGCTCTTCATCCGGCAGGGTTAGCTTTCCCGTCTCCAGCTGCCGCCGCAGGGCACTGCCATCCTCCACGCTCAGCGCATAAAGCGAAATATGTTTTGCGTCCAGACCGGCAGCTGCCTGCAAAGAAAGCAGCCAGTTTTCCAGAGTCTGTCCCGGATAGCCATAGATCAAATCCAGGCTGATGTTCTGAATCCCCGCATTCTGCAGCGTTTCCACAGCCAAAACGGTCTGTTCCGGTGTATGACGTCTGTTCATGCGTTTCAATTCTTCGGGAATAGCCGACTGCATCCCCAGACTTACCCGGTTGATGCCCGAAGCAGCCAGTGCTGCCGCATAATCCGCGGTCACATCACATGGATTCATCTCGAAAGTGATTTCCGCATCAGGCATCAGACGAAAACAATTCTGCACAGCGGCCATCACCCTGCCTGTTTCTGAAGGCGCCAGCCGGGAAGGTGTACCTCCGCCGAAATAGACGCTGTGTACAGCATCATTTTCGTAAGGTTCCTGCCGGGTGATCTCATTGCACAAAGCAGAAACATAATCCGATATCAGATGATCCTTACCGGCAAAGGAATTAAAATCGCAGTAAAAACAGCGTGTTTTACAGAAAGGGATATGAATATAAAGAGAAACTTTCGGTTCCATGTAAGAAATTATAGCGGATTGCATACATCTGAAGAGAAATTCTATGCAAACCGCAAAAAATGTTATAATCGTCATCATTAGGAAAAGGGGTAATTGCATGGCTAACGAAATGAATCCTCAAACAAGAACCAAGATCTGCCCGACCTGCGGGACCCGGATGAATGAATCCGCTACCCGCTGTCTGGTTTGCGGGCGGACTTTTACGAATGATCCGCAGCAGCAGATGGGCCGGAACAGCCAACAAACTGCCAATGAAGCTGAACGGATCGAAAAACCGCGTCTGAAGAATATCTCCATCAGCATTCCGGTTGCCATCGGGTTGTTTCTGCTGCTGATCGGTATCGGCGCGGCAGTCGCATTTATACTGCTCCAGCAAACCGGCCGGGTGGTGGAACCGACACCGCTTCCCACCGCAACGCTCAGTCCGACGCCGACCAATCCGCCGACAGAAACACCGACGCCGACCATGGTGATGTCACCGACACCGCTGCAGCCGATCGAATATATCGTCAAAGACGGTGATCTCTGCGCATCCATTGCGGCAGTGTTCGACGTTTCTGTACAGAGCATCATTATGCAGAATAATCTTTCCGCGAGCTGTTACCTTTCCCCGGGACAGACCCTTTTGATCCCGCAGCCGACCATTACCCCGACCCCGCAGCCGACCGGAACACTGACAAGTGCACAGGCTACATTGGAAGCCTGCGGGTCTTATGATCATCTGGTCACCAACACTGATACGCTTTTCGGCATTGCGCTGAATTACGGCGTCACAACCGATATAATCCGGCAGTATAACGGCCTGACCGGTGATATTGTCATTGCAGGAACCAAGATCAAGATCCCGCTCTGCGAGCGTGTCACACCCGGTCCGACTTCCACACCGACTACACCGCCGCCTTATCCGGCACCGAATCTGCTGCTTCCTGCGGACGGTACTTCCTACAATGTGAGCGGTGAAACGATCACGCTGCAATGGGCGGGTGTCGGTTCTCTGCTCCCTAATGAAGCCTATGAAGTCGTTGTTGAAGATGTCACTGAAGGAGAAGGGCGCAAGCTGATCAATTATGTTACCGATACAAAATTCATCGTCCCGATGGACTTCCGCCCCAGTTCCGATACGTCTCCGCACGTTATCCGCTGGTACGTGACGCCGGTCCGGCAGTCGCTTTCATCTGAAGGCGGTCCTTCATCCTATGAACCCGCCGGTGCCCGGTCTGATTCCAGAACCTTTATCTGGACAGGTGTGCCGGTTTCCTGAGAGAGTCAGGGTTTTAGAGATCAGAGTTCAGAGTCTAATAATGAGGGCGCTTTGGCGCCTTCTTATTATCTATAAACTTATTTTTTGAGCAGGGAGTACACGAAGACTGAAACGCTGCTGCCGCGCAGACGGCACAGGGGGATATTTTGTGATGCGTCTCCGGAATTCAGACACTCTCTGAACAGGTAACTGTAGACAAGGTTATTTTTGATGACAGAAAAAAATAATCAGGTTCAGATCGTCAGGCGTGTTTCACTGCATTATGCGGCGGCATTTTTCGTCTATTTTGCCGCATTCTGTATGATCCGCAGTTTCATTTCCCTTTATCTGCTTGATTGCGGGTTCTCTTATACACAGGTCGGGGTCATCACCGGGATCCATATGATGGTTACCGCTTTAGTACAGCCGTATTATTCTGATATTCTTGACCGGTTTCCAAAGCTTGGACTGCGCCGTTTTGTTTCGCTGTGCTGTATTCCCTCGATCCTGTGCTCTTTGTTAACCTTTGCGCTGCCGGCAAAACCGGTTCTCTTTATTCTGATATATATCGTTTTCGGTATTTGCGAGATCGGTATGCAGTCGCTGATGGTTTCTATCGGGATGGAATATGTCAATGCCGGTCTCCCGATCAACGCGGGATTCGGCCGTGGGGCAGGCTCCGTGGGTTATGCGGCGGCAAATCTGCTGCTGGGTTTCCTGATCATGAAATTTGGTTCTCCGGTTTCGCATGTGCTGAATATCGGTCTGTCGCTTCTTTTGATCTTTACTCTCATGACACTGCCGGATCCGGAGACGGTCCGCACAAAGGAAGTGTCGGAAGCGGAGAAAAACGAAGGCCATTCGGACAACCTGATCGACTTTTTGCGGAACAATCCGGTGTTTGCGCTTTTCGTTTTTTCCTGTGTCTGTATATTTTTTGCGCATTCTATTGTGAGTACATATATGCCGAATGTAGCAGGGCAGTTCGGAATGGGGGCTGATTTTACCGGTTTATTGAACAGTCTTGCCGCTTTTCTGGAGCTGCTGCCGATGGTGTTTTTTGCCCAGCTCAGCAAACGGATCTCACCGATGAAGCTGCTTTATATTTCCGCAGTTTTCTTTTCGCTCAAGATCCTTACAGCGGCACTTGCGCAAAATCCCGCCGTGCTTATCCTGTCCCAGGTTATGCAGATTGCCGCGTATGCTGTTTTTGCCATAGCTTCGATTTATTTTGCAAACCAGGCAGTCCGTCCCCGCAATCGGGTGATGGCGCAGGGGCTGCTGGTCGGTGCCCTTGAAACCGGTTTCACCATCGGCAGCCTGGTCGGCGGAATCGTGCTGGATCATGCTGATATCCGTACATTGCTGTGGATGGGCGTAGGCGTTTCGTTTATCGGCTCCGTGCTGATGATCCTGTCCGTAAAGCGATTTGAAGAAGCCGGACTGCGCTGAGCGATCCGGCTTTTTTCTGTTACTGAATCTCAGAAAGAGAATGTTAAAACCGCGTATTTTTATGGATGAAGGGCGGTGACGGCTTCTTCCAGATATTTGCGGATCTCGATGTGCTGCGGACAGACTTCCTCGCATTGACCGCATTTGATGCAGTTTTCGGCAAGTTCCTTACCCATGCCGGTGACGTGGAACTTTTCCCGTCCCTGTGCGCGGGTCAGATCATTATATAGTATCAGCATGTTCATCGCTGAAAAGGTGGCGGGGATGCCGATATTCATCGGGCAGACCTTTGTGCAGTATTTGCAGTCCGTGCAGGGAATCAGCGGATATTTGGCAATCTCCGCCTGAGCCTGTGAGATAACATCCTGTTCAGACGGGGACAGTTTCCGGAAGTCTTTCATATAGGAGATGTTGTCCTTCATCTGTTCCACGCTGCTCATACCGGAAAGAACTGTGAGGACACCTTCATGGCTTGCGGCGAAGCGGATCGCCCAGGAAGCATAGGAGACATCGGGGGCTGCATTTTTGAGAATTTTTGCGACCGCTTCCGGCGGATCCGCGAGCAGTCCGCCCTTGACCGGCTCCATGATCACCACCGGTTTGTTATATTTTCTGGCCATCTCATAGACCCGTTTGGACTGGATATCTCCGCTGAACCAGTCAGCGTAATTGATCTGAAGCTGAACAAATTCGGCTTCCGGATGGGCAATGAGGATCTCTTCCAGCTCTTCCGCGTTGGAGTGGAATGAAAAGCCGATATGTTTGATTTTCCCTTCTGCTTTCTGCTGTTTCACAAAATTCCAGACATCAAAGTCATCGAAGAATTTTGTCCGGCTTACTCCGAGATTATGGAGCAGGTAGTAATCGAAATATCCGGCACCGGAACGTTCCAGCGAGGTTACAAACTGGCTGATGGCATCTTCCCGTGTCTTACAGCCGGACCAGGCAGCCAATTTCGAAGCGACGGTAAAGCTTTCACGGGGATACCGGTCTATCAGTGCCTTTTTCATGGCTTCTTCGCTGCCGGAATAAACAAAAGCAGTGTCAAAATAGGTGAAGCCTGCAGCCATGAAAAGGTCGACCATTTCCTTCATCTGTTCGACGTCGATCTCTCCATCCTTTTTGGGCAGCCGCATTAAGCCGAAACCGAGCTTTTTTGTATTTTCTCCGAGATAAGTTTCCATAAGTACATCCTTCCTTCAATGAAACCTGTCTGTATGATGACGTTGGATATTTATATTATAAACTTAGACCTGACAGTTTATTGACGTATTTGTGAAAAGATTAAGGGAGTTGGACCTGAGGAAATACCGGGTAATGCGTGTTTCAATGAGGATGAGCCGGACGCGGCTGTTCCGGACCGGCACTGCAGGGATCGGATTTCGTCCGATTTATGCAGTGCCGGCTGCTTTGTGTCAATTCCGAGCCGACGGGAACAGGCCGCGGCCGGCTCAAACTGAATAAATCATTGTTTCCTGATGTAAAATTACATCCCGCCGAGGAGGCAGGCGAGGACGCCTTTCTGCGCGTGGAGACGGTTATGAGCTTCCGGGAAAACGCGGGAGTGCGGTCCGTCCTGGACTTCATCGGTGGCGAGATCGACCAGAGCCTGGTTGACCTGATACGGTTGGAAGATCTTTTCGCGTTCGGCTTTTTCAGCTTCCTGACCCATGCTTACCCAGGTATCGGTATAAAGGACCTGCGCACCATGAGCGGCTTCTTTCGGGTCGCGGAGGAAGGTCAGTTTGCTGCCGGATTCAGCGGCAAAATCTTCCGCCATTTTGATCGCTTCAGCGGGCATGTCATATCCTTCAGGATTGGCGATGGTGAAATTGGCACCCATTTTTGCGCAGATGTGCATCAGAGAGACGGCAACGTTGTTGCCGTCGCCGATGAAGGAAACGTTGATGCCCTTCAGCTGACCGAATTCTTCGATAATGGTCAGCGCGTCAGCCATACCCTGGCAGGGATGGTTGTAGTCGGAGAGCCCGTTGATGATGGGGATGCCGGCATACTGCGCCAGTTCGATGAGATGCTGATGAGCAAAAACACGGGCCATGATGGCGTCCACATAACCGCCGAGCACCTGGGCTACATCCTTGACCGCTTCCCGTTTTCCGAGTCCGATTTCATCGGGGGAAAGGTAGAAAGCATATCCGCCCAGCTGGTGCATACCGATCTCGAAGGAGACGCGGGTGCGCAGACTGGATTTCTGGAATACGAGCGCCAGTGTTTTCCCGGCGAGGATCGGCTGGTTGCCGCCTGCTTTGAGTTCTGCTTTTAATTGTTTTGAGACATCCAGAATGTGCATCAATTCCGGTTCGCTGTAATCAGCGATGGATAAAAAATGATTCATTTTCATGCGTATAGTCCTTAAGTCAATGTTTGAAAATTTGGTGAGGAGCGTTGGCGGTACGGGCAATGCTGACCGTTGACCACATAATACTGATCACTGATTATGAATGACAATGTGAGCAGTTGCCGCCGGAGCAGCCGGCGCAGCCGCCGCCGGAAACTGTAGTTTCCAGATGCATGTTTCCGCCGTTCCCGATAGCCCAGCATTTTGAGACAGTGCGGTGTGTGTCTTCACCGCCGCAGAAATCGCATTTAATGGGCGCGTCCGCCTGTGAAAAGGAACGGACCGCTTCAAATTTGTGGTTACAGTTATTGCAGATATATTCGTAAATTGGCATAATTTTGTATACAGTGTACAGTAGTCAGCGTGATGCTGCTGACCGCTGCACTATGATATTTCCTTTCCTAAAAATATTTGCTGCTGTTCAGAGCAGAGCACGGGGAATGTCTCCGGAGGTGCTGTGAAGCAGTGAGGGCAATATTCTCCTCTTTACTGTGCCGCAGGATGCTGAACAGGGCTTTTTTCTCAATAATGTTATTATAATGCGAAGCGGTGAGATCATACTGAGAATTCTGACCGCTCCGTTCTGTTCCAACACCCTATTCTCTATACTTTTCAGAGCGGCTTTCTGCTGCATGATTTTCATTTTTCTTCCGTCATCCATCAGCATGTGGCACAGGGTTTCAATCAGATCCAGCTGTGTCCGCAGCAGTTTTCCGGCACCACCCTCTTCCACAACTCTGGCGTTGCCCTCTTCCTGGCCGGGGAGAACGTCGCAGAGCAGCATCGGCAGGCCTGCGGCGAGACTTTCACTGGTGATCAATCCGCCGGCTTTGGTCAGGATCATATCGGAAGCGAGCATCAGCTCGGAAAGCGTATTGCAGTAATTAAATATCTTGACCGGTATATGCCATTCGATCTCTTTCATCTGCCGGTAGAGATCATCGTCTCCGCCTGCAGCCATAACGATCTGGATCGGGAAGCCGCAATGGTTGACGACGTTGAGGTAGTCGATCATACTGGTGACGCGTTTGCTCCCGACTGCCAGCAGCAGCGGCAGTTTAGGATCAAGTCCGTATAAGGAGCGCAGTTTTGTCTTGTCTGTGTGGATCTCTGTCAGATCCGGACGAACCGGAATCCCGGTGCAGATGACGTGTGCAGGCGGGCATCCGAACTGGATGGCATCCATCCGTACTTTATCCGTGGCGACACAGGTGCGGTCCGGGGAATAGCTGAACCAGATCGTATGCACGGTATAAAGATCTGTAATGACATTGATAAACGGCAGATGTTTTTTTCTTGGTCCGCTGCCTAAAAATTGTTCACCGTCTTTGGTCCGCATCAGGTTTTCATTACGCAGGTACCATGCATAAACAGCTCCGCTGTAGAGTGGATAAGTGCTGATGATCACATCTGCCTGAGTATCTTTGATGGCCTTGTTCAGCGGGTTGTACAAAAGTGCGGCCAGTCCCAGATGGGCAATCGTGGTAGGCCCGGTTTTATCACTCTGGTCGTATGCGACTTCATAAACCTTTGGAATATCCCGGACGATTTTATCAAAATCTGACTGTGTGTTCCGGAGCCAGATCGGGGTTTGCGGGTCATCCAGCAGATTAACGATGGTCGGCTGGATGCCGGGCTCAGGATATTGTTTGAGCGCTTCGGCGATCGCATTGGCTGCTGCACGATGTCCAAAGCCTGCGTCTGCAGTCAAAATCAGTGCTTTTTTCATTTTCTATATTCGAATCCGGATCCAGCAATAACTTTTGAAAAAACTGCCGGATCCCAGATTCCTCCTTGATCCTTATTCCATAATTTTTTAATCTCAAAACAAAATTTTCACCAGGCATGTTCACCTGTAGCCATCAGACTGTCAATATCTTTGAAAGCGTTTTCAAGAGCTTCCGTGTGATAATACCAATAGTTGCTGTAAATTTTTTCCGTGATGCTGTGATCATCCCAATCCTGTAAAACATCTTTTGCGGAACGATGCTTGAAATATGAATATTGCTCTAAAAGAAATATGAAAAATTCCATTTCATCCGACATATTCATCTCTCCGTAAATACAGAGAATTTTCCGGGCTTCCTGTAATGCGCTCATTTTCCCACATATCAAAAATACCTGCCGGAGAAAAATCCCACATTTCAAGGCTTTTATCCGCAAGCATTTGATAGGTTTGTGATGAAATGAACATTCGGAGAGCATTCATTGGGGATTCGCCGTATTTTGTACATATTTTTTTTACTAATTCCCGGTTATAGTAGCTCAAAATAAAAGGGAATAATTTATCTGACATAAATCACCTTGCTGAACTCAAGATTATCAAGAGCTGCCTGTGTTTTCAGGGCGTATTGATCCTTTAATTTTTCCGGCATAAGTCTCTTTATTGTTTCATCTTCATCATAGATTCCTGCAAAATATGCGGCTAAGACCGGTGATGTTTTATCATTTGCAACGGGTCCGGCTACGAGATCATAATCATCTGCCGCATTGGGGTCGTTTCTGTTCCATGCTGCATATTTAAGCCATTCGGAATCAGGTTTTTGGAATAATTTTACTTTCAGAATATCCATCGCAGAATTATTGAAGGTATAAACGGATATAACAGGAACTCCTGATTTTCTTCTGTCGGTTGTAAGCACAGCCCATCTCTTTGCCTGGTCAAAATCCGATGTTAAATAAAAACCTGTTCCAAAATCAAGTTTACGGTCTGATATGATAATTTTTGGTTCTTTCACTGCTACATTACTGCCGTGATACAAAATCATTTTTTTCTCCTGTAATCAATTATACAGGAGAATTATAAAAAACGATAAAAGAACCTGTTCTGCATATCATTTGGCTGCGCGAATGCTCAAATTATTCATTGAAGATTTATCCGGAATATATAATGATGATCCATGTTTGTTTTTATGTGACAAAAGTATCATAAAAACATGACATATTTCAGTGATTTTGGCGGAAATTCGATATAATTTTTATGTTTACTATGAATAGAGAAAAAAGGGAAGACCTTAGGAACGGTCTGAACCTGCAGAGATTGGATAACGATGCTAAAAGAGAGAAAAGATATTCGGAATGTTGCCATTATCGCGCATGTTGATCATGGCAAAACTACTTTGGTGGATCAGCTTTTGCGGCAGGCGAAAGTCTTCCGTGACAACCAGCAGCTTACGGACCGGGTGATGGATTCCAATGACCTGGAAAGGGAGCGCGGGATCACGATCCTTTCAAAAAATACCGCCATTACCATCCCGGACCCGAAAACCGGTGAACTGGTAAAGATCAATATTGTGGACACCCCGGGGCATGCGGATTTTGGCGGTGAGGTCGAGCGTGTGATGAACATGGTCGACGGTGCGCTGCTGCTTGTGGATGCAGCCGAAGGTCCGATGGCGCAGACCCGTTTTGTTCTGAAAAAGGCACTGGCGATGGGGCATAAGGTCATCGTTGTGATCAACAAGATGGACCGCCGTGATGCCGACCCGGATGCGACGCTGAACAAGACCTTTGACCTTTTCGTTGAACTGGGCGCCAGTGATGAACAATGCGACTTCCCGATCGTTTACGCGAACGGTATCGAAGGCCGGGCCGGGCTTACTACGGATCTGGGGCCGAACCTGCAGCCGCTTTTTGACGTGATCCTTGAAAATATCAAAGGGCCTGAAGTTGATCCGGATGCTCCTTTCCAGATGCTGGTGACTAATATCGCTTATGATGATTACCGCGGACTTTCCGCTATCGGAAGGATCAACCGCGGTGTGATCCATGTGGGTGATCCGATCACACGCCTGATACCGGACGGCACTGTCGAGCGTCAGACTGCACGTTATCTTTACACTTACAATGGTCTGAACAAAGTTGAAACAAAAGAAGTTGCTGCCGGAGATATTATTGTGATGGCCGGTCTGGAAGGGATTTCCATCGGGGATACGCTCACGGATCCCGAGCATCAGGATGCCCTGCCCGCGATTTATGTGGAAGAGCCGACGGTAAAAATGACCTTCGGGGTCAACACATCCCCCTTTGCCGGGAATGAAGGTAAATACGGAACGTCTCGTAATCTGCGCAAACGTCTTTATGATGAACTGCGCAATAACGTTGCGCTGCGTGTAGAAGATACAGAAAGCGCTGATCAGTTTGTTGTATCCGGACGCGGTGAGCTGCACCTGGCGATCCTGATCGAAACCATGCGGCGCGAGGGATTCGAATTCCAGGTCTCCCGCCCGGAAGTGATTTTCATGAAAGGCGTGAACGGGGAAGTCCTGGAGCCTTATGAGGAAGTGGATATCGATACAAGCCCGGATACTGTCGGTACTGTGGTTGAAATGCTGGGCGGCCGCAAAGGCCGTATGCAGAACATGGTCGACAACAACGATGGATCGACGCATTTGAGTTATGTGGTGCCGACCCGCGGCCTGTTGGGTTTTCGCTATCAGTTCCTGACCGCCACCCACGGGATGGGTGTTTTGAACGAAAACTTCCTCGAATATGCCCCGTATGCCGGTCCGATCCAGGGCCGCGCGACAAACTCCATTGTGGCATGGGAAAACGGAACTACCTCGACTTACGGCCTGAAGAACGCTGAAGAACGCGGTATGCTTTTCATCGGTCCGGGCGTGGAGGTTTATGAGGGCATGGTTGTCGGTGAGTCGCTGCGCGACAGTGATCTGACCGTCAACGTCTGCAAGAAAAAGCACCTGACCAATATGCGGCAGTCCAATAAGGATATTGAAGTGCGCCTGAACGGGATCCGTCAGATGAGCCTGGATGAGGCTATCGAATATCTGGCAGAGGATGAACTGCTTGAGATCACGCCTCAGAATTTCCGGATCCGCAAGCGGATCCTCGATACTGAGGAACGCGGCAAAGCCCAGCATAAGACGAAGATGGAGATGGCGGCTTAATTTGTTTATAAGAGGTGACATGGAGAAGGTTCTTTTGTCACCTTTATTGTTTTTCAATGACATTCAAGGAGGAATGCATGGCGGCCAAATGGCTGAAAAACGCTGTTTTTTATGAGATTTATCCGCAGTCGTTCTGTGATTCGAACGGCGACGGTATCGGTGATATCAACGGGATCATCTCTAAACTGGATTATGTCAGGGATCTTGGCTGTAATGCGCTGTGGATCAATCCCTGTTTTGACTCTCCTTTCAAGGATGCGGGATATGACGTTCGGGATTATAAAAAAGTGGCGCCCCGCTATGGTACGAATGAAGATCTTTACCATCTGTTTGAAGAAGCTCACGCAAAAGGGATCCATGTGCTTCTGGACCTGGTTCCCGGTCATACCTCAGAGGAGCATCCCTGGTTTCTTGCCAGTAAGAAGAATGAGCGCAATGAATACAGCAACCGTTATATCTGGACAGACCTGTGGCTCCACGGAGCTGCCGGACTTCCCTATATCGGCGGAGAAGCTGAACGGAACGGCTGTTATGTACTGAACTTTTTCAAGTGCCAGCCGGCTTTGAATTACGGTTTTCTGCATCCGACTGAATCCTGGCAGTTTTCCATGAACCATCCTGTTGCTCTTGAAACACGGGAAGCGATGAAAGATGTTATGCGGTTCTGGCTCTCTCACGGCTGTGATGGATTCCGTGTGGATATGGCGAATTCACTGGTGAAAGGTGATGACGAGAAGAAATCAGGAACCAGTATGATCTGGCGCGATGTGCGCAGAATGCTGGATCTGGAATTCCCGGAAGCCGCGATGGTTTCCGAATGGAGCAATCCGAAACTGGCGCTCAGAGCCGGTTTTGATATGGATTTTTATCTGAATTACGGCGGAATCAACGGATACTGCACCCTGATGCGGGATTATTATGATAATGAAAATGACGCCAGTTATTTCAAAAAGGATTCCGGCGGCAATATCAACCGTTTTCTCGGACAGTATCTGGACTGGTATCAGGATACAAAGGATATCGGTTATATTTCTCTGCAGACCTGCAACCATGATACGACCCGCGCCCGGGCCGGGCTTGAACCGGAAGAGCTGAAGC
The DNA here is from genome assembly GCA_902774215.1 of uncultured Chloroflexota bacterium. Lineage (GTDB taxonomy): Bacteria > Chloroflexota > Anaerolineae > Anaerolineales > Anaerolineaceae > Flexilinea. The sequence goes on along the minus strand of CACYHU010000029.1, from coordinate 25,053 downwards.
TGGCTTATGCCTTCCTTTTCACGATGCCGGGCGTTCCTTTCCTCTATTACGGGGATGAGATCGGTATGCGTTTTCTGGATGTGCCGACAAAAGAAGGCGGATATACCCGGACCGGATCCCGGACGCCGATGCAGTGGAACCGGGAGAAGAACCTGGGATTTTCATCAGCTGCAGCAGAAGATCTTTATCTGCCGGTAGATCCGGCAGAAGACGCCCCGACAGTCGCTGATCAGATGGCGGATCCTGATTCCCTGCTGAATACAGTGAAGGCAGTCCTTACCCTGCGTCAGCAGCACGAAGATCTGCAGGCGGATGCTGAATTCAGCGTGGTCTGTTCTGAACCCGGAAAGCCATTTGTTTACCGGCGCGGTCATTTGCTGCTGGCAGTCAACCCGACCGGTCAGGAATTGGCTCTTGATCTGCCATCCGGAAAGCGGATGAATATTTTCCGGATCGGTAAGGGTGAATTCCATCACGGCAGGCTGATCATGGGACCGCAGTCTTTCCTTGTGGTGAGATAGACAGACAGCGTTTGAAGAAACGCGTTCATTGTTATGTTATGAAGGCTGTTTTTGCGGCCTTCTTTTTTTATTTTTATTGTTTTCCGGAGAGTTATTCTATGATAGAATAGATATCGGGAGAATGTTTTTCAAAATTCCATTCAGTTTAGAATGTATATTATCTTTGGGCGACGAACATGACTGACAAAAAAAATCTCTTTAATGAAAACAAAAGACGGCTTCTTTTAGTCGTGGATGATGAATTTGTCAACCGGGAAATCCTCGGCGAGATCCTGAAGCAGGAATATGATGTACTGTTTGCTGAAAACGGTGCCGAGGCGATGGAGCTGATCCGGAAAAATCGGGAAGCGCTTTCCCTGATCCTGCTGGATCTGATGATGCCGGTGATGGACGGGAAAGATGTTCTGAACCGCGTCACGACAGATGCCGACCTGTCTCATATTCCGGTGATTGTCCTGACTTCTGACCAGGAGTCGGAGGTTGAGTGTCTGAGCCTCGGCGCGATCGATTTTATACCGAAGCCCTATCCTCAGGTCGATGTGATCCTGGCACGTGTTCACCGGACGATCGAGCTTTCAGAAGACCGGCGTATCATTCAGGAAACGGAACGTGATTCACTGACCGGATTATATACCAAAGAGTATTTTTTCCGTTATGCCCAACAGTTTGACCAGTTCCATAAAAACACCGATACGGATGCGATCGTGATCGATGTAAACCATTTTCATATTATCAATGAACGTTTCGGGAAGGTTTACGGTGACGTTGTTCTGCGGCAGATCGGGGAAAAAATCCGTTCAATCGTCTGGCAGGACGGGGGAATCGTCAGCCGCAAGGAGGCTGATACTTTTCTGGTTTACTGCCCCCACCGTGAAGATTACGAGGAAATACTGGAACGTATTTCTTCCGGATTCAATGATGAGGAAAACGGAAGATCCCGGATCCATCTGCGGATGGGTGTTTATTCAAAAACCGACAAGTCGCTTGATATTGAACAGCGGTTTGACCGTGCGAAGATCGCCGCTGATATGGTTCATGGCAGTTTTACGAAAACGATCGGCATTTATGATGATAAACTGAACCAGCAGGAGCTTTTTGAGGAACAGCTGATCGAAGAATTTGATGCTGCGCTGGAAACAGGTCAATTTCAGGTTTATTTCCAGCCGAAGTTCGATATCCGTCCCCATAAACCGGTTTTAGCCGGTGCGGAGGCTTTGATCCGCTGGAGGCATCCTGAACTCGGATTGATCAATCCGGGCGTTTTTATCCCGCTTTTTGAAGAAAACGGTTTGATCCAGAAGGTTGACCGGTTTGTCTGGCGGGAGTCCGCAAGGCAGATCCGGGAATGGAAGGACCGCCTTGGTTTTTCGGTCCCGGTTTCGGTGAATGTTTCCCGTGTCGACCTGAATGACCCGAATATCGTGAATGAGATGCAGTCGATCATTGACACCAACGGTCTGACGACAGGGGATCTGTATCTGGAGATTACCGAATCCGCTTACACGCAAAACTCTGTCCAAATCATTGAAGTGGTGAAAAAACTGCGGGACAGCGGGTTCCATATTGAAATGGATGATTTTGGGACGGGATACTCATCCCTGAACATGATTTCGACACTGCCGATCGATGCGCTGAAACTGGATATGCAGTTTGTCCGTAATGCTTTCACTGAAAACGGCAATACCCGTATGATGGAGATCATCATTGATCTTGCGGATTTTTTGGGTGTTCCTTCCATAGCGGAAGGTGTTGAGACAGAAGAACAGCTGAAAGCCCTGCGAATGATGGGCTGTGACCTCGTGCAGGGGTATTATTTTTCCAAACCTGTTCCGGCTGAGGAATTTGAGCATTTCCTGACAGAAGGAAAAATCGCCCGTGCCGAGCTGGATGCCTTTCAGAAAGCTGAAAAAGAAGCCGCTGAGGCGAAACTGGCAGCCGGTATTGTTTCAATGCGGCAGACAAAAGAACAAAAGGCACAGGAAACAGAAAGCAGAGAGTACACGCAGCGTGAGAAACAGAAATCAAGCGGGATCCCCATGCGGATCATGGAGACTGTTTTTGCAATTCTCGCTGTTCTGGCAGCTGCGGCGCTGCTTTATGTGGATACGACTGTCAATCGGGTTTATAAGACAGCTGTTGATGCAGGCGACCGTCTGAACAGTGCGGAGATCGCTGCTTTCAACATGGAAGCAGGGTCGGATTACCTGACAGACCGTGTCCGCAGTTTCGCGGTGAACGGTGATATGAGCTATTTGCATGATTTCTTTGAGGAGGTGGAGGTCACCCGCCGCAGAGATCAGGCACTTGCTGATCTGGAAATCCTTATGGATGGCAGCGATAATTCCGCTTATGAAAACCTGTCAACCGCCCTTCAGCTTTCTAATGAACTGATAGACCGGGAGAATAAATCGATGCGGCTCCGTCTGAATGCGGATGGCGCTGCGGAGGCTGATATTCCGGCGGCTCTGCGCGCGGTTAAGCTCAGCGAAGAAGAACTTGCCCTGACACGTGAGGAACAGATCGATCTGGCTGTGTCCCTTGTGTTTGATGATATTTACAGGGATTACAAAAACAAAATTAAGGAAAATGTTTCGCTCTGTACGGAAAACCTTTTGCAGCATGCAAGAACATCGTATCAGCAGGTCTCGGAACGTTTTATGCGTCTGCTCCGTCTGCAGACCGTTTTGACGGTCGTACTGCTTGTCATTGTTTTAGGCCTGATACTCTTTATCCGTACGCAGGTCCGGGATCCATTGACCAGACTGGTGGAAAATATCCGTACGCAGCATCCGGATAAGCCGGCGGGTGCTGAAGAACTGCGTTATGTTTCCCGGGCGTATAATGATTTTCTGGCAGACAGTCAGAAGCAGCAGACCGAACTGACTTATGAGGCCATGCATGACGATTTGACAGGGCTGTTCAACCGCAGGGCTTATGATCTTTTGATTCAGAGTATTGATACCAGCCATATAGCGCTGCTGCTATTTGATATTGACCAGTTTAGGAAGTTTAATGATATTTACGGGCATGACATGGGGGACAGGATCCTGACACGGGCCGCCGATGCTTTGAAGGGACATTTCCGCTCTGTGGATATTGTCTGCCGCATCGGCGGGGATGAGTTTGCAGTTATCATGACCCGTATGAACAGTTCAATGCATCAGCTGGTGAGAAATAAATTTATGCTGATCAACAGGGATCTGCAGACGGTTCAGGATGACATTCCCGGTATATCCCTCTGCATGGGGGCGGCCTTCTCGGATCGGCAGAATCCGCAGGGTGATATATTGAAGGATGCGGATACGGCTTTGTACAGAGCCAAAAACGCGGGCAGAAGAAACTGCGAGTTTTTCTGATCAAATCTCATAGCCCAGTTGCTCAATGTTCAATGAAGGATGCCGCAATGCATCCGCTTAAATGGAGCTGCCGCAAATTATAATTTTGAAAAGCCATCGGGAGGGAGTGCTTCGCAGGGACGCGGAATAAGCGTCAACTGCCCGCGAAAGTGATTCCCGCGTCCCGGTTAATTCAGTCGGGGGACACGCGCTGAGCAAGCTCACGCGTGTCCCCCGACACCCCTGTATAAACTGCTGAATCACTCCGTTGATGACACGATCATTCAAATGATTTCCCAAAACAGAAGATGAGCCGTTTCGCGATATTTAAAAGCGCTAAAGCCGGCGGGTGACTGAAGGTCAGCCCGACCGGCCCCGGCAATATCTCCATTGTACGGGAAGTTCTCCCGCCGTCAAGACCTGCTGCCAGCCTGCCATTGCGGAGCATTTGCTTTTGATGGTATTTCCGAAAAAGGCTGTCGTACACCATAAAAGATGCGACAGCCTTTTTCAATGTTTCTGAATCGTGAATACTAAAACAGCTTTCTGACCCTTTTTTTGATTTTTGCGACGGCAGAGGTATCGGCCGGATTGGGCGGAAGATTGGCGTTTGTAAACTTACGGACGGTATTCCAATAGGTCTCATAATCGGCGAACATGGAGTAACCGTGGGATGCGTCCGGAACGATGAGGATATCCTTGACGCAGTCGGCAGCCTCATAGAGTTCATAGCACATTTCCACAGGGAACAGTTCATCCTTTTCTCCGTGAATGAAAAGCGTCGGCGTGTGACTGCTGCAGATCTGATTCACAGCGGAAGCCTCCATAAAGGAGTATCCAGCTCGCAGGTAGGTCACCAGACTTGCGGCAAAAGTCAGCAGCCCGGAGGGCAGACTGCGTTTCCCGAGCAGGTAATTACTGAGGTCAGTAAGCCGGGAATAAGCGCTGTCCGCGATGACGCAGCGGACATTTGAGGGAAGATTGTCTTCACCGGATGCCATCAGGACGGCATCCGCACCGGTGGAAACCCCGAAAAGAACGATATCCGCTTTTGGCTGATCCGCGCAGATCAGACGGCTCCATTTGACGATATCCATGCGGTCGGCCCAGCCCATTCCATAATAATCACCGCCGGAACGTCCGCAGCCGCGGCATTCGGGGATCATCACATTGAATCCTGCTTCGTAAAAAGGTTTTGCGAAAGGAAACATGGAGGATGCGGATTGTTTGTACCCGTGTACCGCGATCATCCAGCGGTTTGAAGGTTTGGGCTGTTCGAAGCAGTAGGCATTCAATGCTGTCCCGTCATAGGCATGTGTCTGCCGCTGGGAAATTGTTGTTTTTTCCGCCCAGGCGATGGTTTCTTCGGAAAGATCCATGCGGAAGAATTCCCCCGCGGTTACAGCGTCAATTTGTTTTTTGACAGGCCCAAATACATATCGTGGTTTACGGTTTATAACATAGTCGTAAAGAATGTTCCCGGCGGCGGCCATAAAGCCGAATCCTGCCGCGGTAATTGTTAAAGCTGTCTTGATTTTATCATCCCAATCGTGTGCCATGTTAATCTCCAATCATAATCGGCTTAAGTATAATGCAAATTTCGTTTATAATGGTTTTTGCTCTCCGGGTTGGTGAGTTTTACCCGGAAATTCTTATCACAAATTTTCATGAAAATTCGGGAAAACCTCGAAAGATTAAAAAATTGTGGTAGAATATTTTTCTGTTGGTTGGGAAACCGACAAACTTGAGAGAAATATATTTGCAGCTGAAACAATGCTGACCAAAGATACGAAAGGAATTGAGCAAAATGGCAAAATGTGAAGTATGCGGTAAAGCGACAACTTTCGGTCACGCCCGAAGTTTTTCACAGCGCGCGACGAACCGGGCATTCCATCCGAATCTTCAGCGTGTGACCGTTTATGTAGACGGCAGGCCGGTGAAAAAGACATTGTGCGCCAAGTGCATCCGTACTCTGGCGAAAACTGCAAAATAAGTCAGTGTTAGTATTAAATGTAAACTGCCGTTCAAGCGGCAGTTTTTTGTTAAAAGATAACCACCGCATTTTGCGTGTGAGTCAAAAATGAGCCCTGAAATACAGCGGGGGTATGGGGGCCGCAGGTCCCCGGAAATCAGGCGCGGGCTGCGGCTTTCGCAAACACACGAACTTTCGATCCCGCGCCTTGCGAAGCGTGCACTCCGGAATGCAAAGTGAGCTCATATAGCAGAAGAGGCTGCCGAACACAGCCTTTTTATATTGGAATATGTGCATAAACATAAAAGATGTGACTTTCTGTCACATTTTTCTGACGGTATTCCTCACATCCGGGAAACTTGGATAAAATATATACGATAAATCTGACATAGGTCATGCGCTGGTTATGACATTCAGATCATTTGTCATATTGTGGAGATCGTTTATGCTTGTTCGTGAAAGAATGATTTCGCCCGGAAAGCGGCTTTCTGCTAACCTTCCGATTACTTCCGCCATAGGGGAATTCGAAAAAGTCAGCAGTTCCTGGCTTCCTGTAGTTGATCAGGGAGGTTCGCTGGTCGGATTGCTTACGTGGTCTGATGTCAGAAAAGCGCAGAGTGTTTTGGCTTCCGGAAAACAGGAACCTGAGTCTGAAATGATGGTTCAGGATTTCATGACAACAAAATTCCTGTTTGTGACCGAAAAGACTCCGATCGAGGAAGCTGTGCGGATCATGATCGATTATGATATTCCGGAGCTTCCTGTGGTGAAGGATGGTTATTTCTGCGGGATAATCACAGACAAGACCATGCTCCGTGTCCTTATGGAAATTACCGGCGCCCGCCGTCAGGGACTTCGCCTGATGGTGAAGATCGAGAACAAAAACGGAAAGCTGCTGGAGCTGCTTCAGATGATCAGTAACCAGGGCGGTTCAATTGAAGGTTTGTGTACCTACTGCGGACAGGAAAATGAGTATATTATCGCCACAATGCGCGTAGAGGATGTCGATAAGTATTCTCTCAAACAGGCTTTGAGAAACCTGAACGTAGAGGTGGTTGATATCCGCTGATTATGATGTTTCCCGCCGCCGGTTCCGGAGGGTTTTTGTTAATTGTTCCGGGTTCCCCTTGCGGGGAGCTTTTTTTAATTACCGTCTGCCGGCATTTGCTTTTTCAGCCATTTTTCCGCTGTATAGGGGAGATTCCTCACACTGCCGCTATCCCGGGTGCAGCTCGGGATCGAGTTGATGAAATCCTGCCCATAGCGTTTGGTATTGATGCGGTTGTCCATAATGACCACAAGACCCCGGTCGGATTTGGAGCGGATCAAGCGTCCAAAGCCCTGTCTGAATTTGAGGATCGCTTCCGGCAGGCTGTATTCACCGAACGAGTTTTCAAATGTGGCAGCCCGTGCGGCAATGACAGGGTCAGAGGGTACGTCAAAGGGCAGCTTGGCGATGATGACAACGGAAAGTGCATCTCCCTGGATATCCACACCTTCCCAGAAGCTTCGTGTGCCTAAAAGGATCGCCTTGTCCGTATTGCGGAAGGTTTTAAGCAGTGCGGATGGAGAAACGCCTTCGCCCTGTTCAAAAACCGTGATTCCGGCTTTTGTCATCTCCGGGCTGATGTTGTTGGAGGTCTTTTTGAGCTGTGCATAAGAGGTGAAAAGCACCAGTGTCCGTCCGCCGACCGCTTTACACAGGTTGATGATAGTCTGCTCGAGCACATATTGCGCGGAGGGCTGGTTGGGCTCGGGAACGTCCCGCGGTGTGCAAAGCAGTACGGATTTTTCGTAATCAAAGGGTGAACCGACTCTGAGTTCATCCGCATCTTCCGCGCAGAGCCGTTCGCGCATGTAATCGAACTGCTTTGAGGTTGTCAGTGTGGCGGATGTCAGGATCACGCAATCCTTTTCGTGCCACAGGTTTTCCTGGATCATCGGTCCTACAGAAAGCGGTGCGGTGCACAGTGAAAGCCGTGAATTTGTCCCGGAGAGGTCGATCCAGTAGATCATGTTGTCATCCGGGGACATGAAGAGATCTTCCAGTGTGTCGTGTATCTCTTTAAGCTGGTCAAAGACGCCTTTGAAGAGGGCGTTCAGTTCATCGATATCCTCGTCAGGGTCATCTGCCAGGGATTCTTCGATCTTCTTTGACATTTTATGGACCTTTTTCATGATGGAAAGCATCAGGCTTTCGCAATTGGACCAGACGATCTCGATTTCATCCCAGCCATCCTGTGAACGGGTCTCATCAGCCAGACGGTACTGCTGACCGTAGATGGTAAGCGGTTTACCTTCACGGGCATCATCCATAAAGCGGCGCAGACAGTCGAAGAGGTTCTTAAGTTCCGGGGCAAGGTCTTCTTCTTTTATTGTGATTTTTTCCGTGATCGTCCTAAGCTCCTCATAGCTGTCATCGGTGAGTTTAGGCTGAAGAGCAGTCAGCAGCCGGCCGGTATATCCGCTGTTGAGTGTGCCGATATCCTGAAGTACGCGGTTGATCTCAAACAAAGAGGTGCGGAAGCTCAGCGCTCCGGTGGCAGCAGATTCGAGGTGATGGCCTTCGTCGATGATGAGGTATTTATAATCCGGGATCACACCTTTCGCGTAGACTGCATCTGCAAGCAGCAGGGCATGATTGACGATGATGACGTGGGAATGCTGCGCCTGTGCGCGGATGGAGTAGAAGGGACACTGATTCTTCTTGCGGAAAGGGCAGAGGTTTGGACGGCAGCCTTCGTTTTCCGCTGAAAGCCTTCCCCAGACTTCACCTTCTACGGGCCCGTTGACATTCAGATCTCCGCGGTCGCCGGTACCGTTTTCACTGAGCCAGACCAGAACCTTTCCGAGGACGCGCATCTCTTCCGGGGTGGATGCCTGACGCTGCTGCATGGCAGCGAGCCTGCGTGGACAGAGATAATTTCCCCGCCCTTTCTGCACTGTGGCACGCAGTTCTGTTTCCAGGATCTCTTCCAGTTCCGGGATATCCTTGTTGATGAGCTGGTCCTGCAGGTTGATGGTGTTTGTGGAGATGACCACGCGTTCCCCGTTCTGCATTGCCCACTGGAAGGCGGGGATCAGGTAGGCGAAGGATTTCCCCGTACCTGTACCAGCTTCGATAAGCGTATGATGTCCTTCAGAGAAGGCATTACAGACGGTCTGCAGCATCTCGATCTGCTGTCTGCGCGGTTCGAAACGTTCCAGATGCTGACTGAAGGCGCCTCCGTCGGAAAGGATCGCGCTGAGTTTTTCGCTGTCCAGCGGTTTGGGATACTCCGCTGGTTTAAGTTCATATTGTTCCCCATCCCATTTCGGCGGAAAGGCAGGCAGCCTGAAGCTTTTATTGTTGTTGAAACGTTCTCCGGCTTTGACGCGTGAAGCATAAACCTCCCGCAGCGGGCCGAGCCCGTTCCATTGAGAGGAACCGGCGATGTTGATGAGAGCGGTGAGCAGTTCAAAGGGCAGTTCGTATGCTTTTTGGATAAGCCTGTTATAAAGCTTCATCGTCATTGTGCAGTCCGCAAGAGCCCGATGCTTGCCTTCCGCGTCGATGTTGAATTGTTCGGCTAAAGCAGACAGTTTATAGCGTCCGGCACGGGGAAGCAGCACGCTTGCCAGTTCGTATGTATCTGTGGAACGGTTTTTCATCAGGATCTTGTAACGATGTAAAAAACCAAGATCAAAGCCGATATTGTGTCCTACGATGGCGTCGTTCCCCGCGAAATCAGATACCTCGTCCAAAACATCAAGAATATGAGGGGCTTTTGTGACCATGGGGTTGGTGATATGTGTCAGTTGTGTCACAGCAGGCGGGATCGGCCGGTCGGGATTCCCATCGAAACGGATCATGCCGATTTCGATGATCTTGTCCTGCCTGACGTCTAATCCTGTCGTTTCAAGATCCAATGCTACCATGCTCATAAATGCTGTGCCCTCTCCTGTATTCTGCTCAGTCTGCCTTTTTATTTTAAATAATTATAAGTGGAAAATCCCGTTTTCCTGAAACTGCATGGATTCTTTCATAAATGCATCTGATAAGTGATCAGATAAGATAAACTCTGGCTATTTTGTCCGGAAAATATATATCAGAAACAGAAGCACTGCCGCTGCCAGCAGGATCATGAAGATCTTATTGCTGCCGTTATTTTCCCGTTCAGGACGTTCCGGCAAAGGATCCTGATCCCGTCTGGGAATATTCGGAATTGCTCTGGCCTGACGTTCCGGCTGCGGATCCTGCTGCACCGGGACGGGGATTTCATGACCGCAATCCGGACAGATTTTTGTTCCGTCAGGGATATCCCGATTGCAATTTGGACAGGTGATCATAATACACTCCGGTTTTTTTATAATAATGGCTTTTGATAAAATCTATTTTACCATGCCGGTTGGATTTGGGTAAGATCATGACAATCGTTAAATTCTGCAGAGAAATGCTATTACAAAAGCCGCAGATTGTAGTATCATTAAAAAATCCGATGGTATATGTTCAGGATCAGGTGACGCAACACAGGTGACAAGCCCTTCGTGCGGGCTTCGCCGCATCAAAGTTCCATTTCCCGTGTGCTCCGTTCTGAATAGATACAACCGATGTAAGCCGATGTAAATAAAAGTTATCAATGTGTCTTGTATTTCCTGAAACGGGTTTTCCGATATCAGTTTATTTTTGATCAAACCGAATCAGAAGATCTATCATAAAGGATCCTGTGACATGAATGAAGTGTGAACAATGGTAATGGATCAGAATAAAACAGGAAAATTCAAGACAGGAAGGAGAGATCTTCCTATGACAAAGAGTTCAAAAAAACGCGTTTCTCTTTCTTTATAGCTGAATCTTCTTATCATTTCGGTTATTCTTCTGGTAACCGTGGGGTTGGTGTTGATCTCGTATCGGATATACAGCAAAAGAATTTCCGAATATTATCTTTCACAAATCGAATCTGCCGCGCAGTCAGCAAAAGAAGAAATCCTGCCGGATATGGTGGAAAATTTTTGGAAAGAGATCAATACGGATGATTATATAAAGGTCCATGACGCAGCTTTAGCTGAAAGAGATGAAACACTGATCCGGGACTGGATGATTTCCAGACCTTCCAGAATGAGTATTTTGGGAAATCTTGACTTTTCGGTTGATATGGATTCATACGAGGATGTCATTGATTTAGATTTTGCAAATGAGAATATGAATCTATATCATGATTATTTAATACTGATCCATGCGCTGCAGGAATGTCAAAGATTGTTCTTCATTACAGATGCTTACATACAATTTGATAAAGACGGTGTCACATACAATTTGGCTGATCCGGATGAAGACCTTTTCTACATCGGTACGATTGAATCACCGATCGATGCTTTTGCTGATTGTGACAATAATGAATATTTTCCGCCGACGATTTATCATTCTGATTTTGGCTGGCTGGGTACGACATTGCAGCCGCTTGATGAAACAAAGGATGGTAAGATTCCCGGGTATGTCGGTGTTGACATAAACATGAACCTTGTTGTCCGGCAGCCCTTTATTCCGGAGAGTATCCATTCATAGCGTGCTCTGCAAGTGACATTTGTCAGACAATTTCGTGATAGATTGACGGTGTACCATTTGCAGAGTTCGGATAAAATGATTTAAATGGGAGATATCAGAATGGGACGCGGGTACAGGTTCTGTGTCTCTATCATGAAACGGAGGCTGTTGAATGAACGATTTTTATATTCATCATCGTGAAAAGTTGAGCGATGTCACACGAGACCTGACGGCAGTGGCGATGGGGACCAAAGCGGCAGACCTCTTGATAAAAAACGGAAATCTTGTCAACGTCAATGTCGGGTATATTCAGGAAAACGTTGACGTTGCCGTATCTCACGGATTTATTGCCTATGTTGGTTCGAACGCAAAGATCCTGACGGATGAACATACCAGGGTGGTAGATGCCTCCGGCCGTTATATTGTCCCGGGTTTTATCGATGGTCATATGCATATCGAAAGCTCTATGATCGATCCGCGCAATTTTGCCTGCGGTGTTTTACCGAACGGTGTGACGACGATCTGTCCTGACAACCACGAGATCACTAATGTTTTCGGTCTGAGGGCAGTCAAACTTTTCCATGATGTGATGCAAGGTGTCCCGATCAAGTGTTTCCTTGCCATGCCGGTGTGTGTTCCGGCACTTCCGGGAATGGAAGATGCCGGCGCAATGATCACCGCGGATGATGTGTCAAGGGCTTATGATAAAGGCTGGGCACAGCTGCAGGGTGAGCAGATGAATTTTGTCGGGATGATCAATGGGGATCCTTTTGTACATGAAATCAACAAAGCAACACTGGATGCCGGTGTGGTGGCGACGGGGCATTATCCGTCCTTTGATTATGAGCAGAGGCTGAATGCCTTTATCGCAAGCGGCCAGAATGCCTGTCACGAGCTTACGGACAAAGCCGGTGCGATCCGCAGGGCTGAGCTGGGAATGTATGCACAGATGCGCTATGGTACTGCCGGTTATGATATGCCGAACGCGATCAAAGCCTATACGGAAAATCCGGGCATCGATGACCGTTTCTTCTGCATGGTAACGGATGATGTGGATTCGGCAACGGTTTATAATGACGGACAGCTGCTGCGCGTGGTACGCACCGCGATCAAACAGGGTGTTCCTCCGGTAAAGGCTATACAGTACGTGACGATCAATGTGGCACAGATGTTGGAGAAGGCCCGCTGGATCGGCTCTATTTCTCCCGCGAAGGCGGCAGATATCCTGATCGTCAGTGATCTGCCGGGTATGGTTATCGATGAGGTCTATAGTGATGGTGTACTGGTAGCGGAAAACGGGAAGATGACTGTTAACGTTCCGCCCTATGATTATCCGGATTGGGCGCTGCATTCTGTTCATCTGGATAAATTGTCCGCAGATTTCTTTAAGATTTCAGCAGGTGACAGCGAGAATCCGAAGGTTCGTATTATGGACTGTATTCCGAACGAACTGATTATACCGGAAAAGATCATCGAGATGAAGGCTGTTGACGGCGAACTGAAAGCAGATCCGGAACAGGATCTGGCAAAGATTTTTGATATTTACCGCCATCTTCCGGATTATGGTGTGACAAAGTCTCATGGTGTGGGATTTATCCGCGGGATCGGAATGCGTGCGAATTGTGCTTATGCTTCCACGGTCGGGCATGACAGTCACAACCTGATGGTGGTCGGGACGAGTGATGAAGCGATGGCGATGGCTGCCAATGCCCTGATCGAGTGTGAAGGCGGGATCTCCATCGTTGTGGATGGAAAGCTGGCTTATGTGATGGAACTGCCGCTTGCGGGACTGATGTGTCTTGAGTCTGCGGAGGTCGCTGCGGCCCGGGTGATCAAGCTTGAGCAGGCAATTGCGGCGACAGGCTGTCCACATTCCAAGATGGAAATGACGCTCAGTTTCGCGGCCCTGCCGGTGCTGCAGGAACTTCATATCTCGAACCGGGGTTATGTGCTTCTGAAAGAGGGGAAAGCACCTGAACTGGTCCCGCTGATCGTGGAATGAGCGGTCAGTAAATTTTGATATAAAACCGGTATCAAATTTTGTCTTGAGACGGTAAATTTGATACCGGTTTTTATTTGCTCCTTATTTTCATTTCTGTTTTTCATTATTCAGTTTATTCAAATATAATTGTTCGTATGAATTTTCAATTTATATTAATGATTATCGGGGATTTTCTCGTCATTGTAATGATGGGGTTTTATGCCGGAGTCGGCATCTGGGAATCCGGGACAGTCCAGCATATTCTCGGGATGATCGTGCCTTCGCTGATCGTCTGGGGAGTCATGGCAGTGATATTCAAAATCTATGCAGGGCTGCCTGAATCTATCGGATCCGTCCACTGGAAAGAGCTTTCACCATTTATCGATAAGCTGATAAAGCTACAGAAACCGGGAAGCACGTTTTTTGTGTGGGCGGTCACCTGTGTTTTTCAGACCTTTTGGATCTCGTTTTACTGGCGGGGGATCATTCATTCACAGAGTTATTTTTATCGTTTTTCCATCGGGACCGCTGTCTGGTATGTCAGTTCATATGCGATATTTTTTATTTTCTGGCGGGCTTTATGGACGTTTTTCAATATCCTGATCGCTCTTGCACGGTCGTATAAATGGCTCAGGATCACAGGGTTAGTCCTTCAATGCCTGATTTTGCTTTATGCAGTGGTAATTGTGGTGATCAACGTTCATTATCAGGCGCGTAAATATAAAATCGATACGCTCCCTGCCGATGCTCCGCGGACAGCACTGGTGTTTGGCGCGGGAATTTATTACAACGGACAGCCCTCCGCGGTACTGGTGGACCGGGTCAATACAGCCATTGAACTGTATGAACGCGGGCTGATCGATGAAATGATCATGAGCGGAGATAATTCTGACCGAAGCCGCAACGAGGTGGATCACATGGTTCGGATGGCGATGGAAGCAGGGGTACCTGCGTCTGCCATTATCCGGGATGATTATGGTATCCATACCGCGGAAAGTCTGTATAACGCGAAAAACGTATTCGGAAAAGATGAAGTGATCTATGTTTCACAGGATTTCCACAATGTCCGCATTCTCATGACAGGGGACCGTTACGGGCTGAACGGGGTCGCGGTGGCAGCTGACCGCCGGATCTATAACATCTGTTCCTGGATGACCTGGTATATCCTTGATTGGCTGAGGCTGCCGCTCTATTGGGTGCATTATTAGAGAAATATGGAGAAGCTTTCAGTAAAAGGAGCTGCCGCAAATTAAAATTATGAAAAGCCATCGGGAGGGAGTGCTTCGCAGGGACGCGGAATAAGCGTGAGCTCGACCGGGCCCGGCTATATCTCCATGGTGCGGGAAGTTCTCCCGCCGGCACCGCCCGCCATTTCGGAGCATTTGCTGTTGATGGTATTTCTGAAAAAGACTGTCGTACACCAAAAAAGATGTACGGCAGTCCCGATGTTATGTAAAATTTTGTGAATCAATACAGGAGATGTATTCACCATTGGTCAATTCAGATTTAAGTCTGGTAAATACATCTTCACTTGAAGATACTCTTCCACTCTGATAATCCTTTTCTCCTGCATCCAGCATCTCCAGGAGTTCTAATCTCGCTTTCATTTCTTTGTATTGCTGGTAGCCAAGAGATACAGTATCACCCCGCCCGTTTACCGTGATTATGACAGCAGTTTTGTTTTCGCGGCATTCTTTTGAGATTTCACTATAGTGATTTCTTAGATCTGCTGATGGGCGAATGTCTTCAGTGAGTTGTCTGTACATAATCCCTCCGTTTGTGATAGTAAAAGAATATCATTATTTAACATCATTGCCGGGACTTTCCTCCATTAATTGGGAAAAAAGGTCATGTCAGCGTGAATAAAAAAATGATAATTCTCCCGCCTGATTTTGTGCCGGCAATTATTAAAATCAGAATTAAATCTTCAGTTTATCAGCGGATAAAATTCGTGAAGGTCTTCGGTTCTTTTTCCGGAAGGCCATTTTTATTTTTGGAATCCGCAATTGCTTTGATGAGGTAGCTCATGTTTCGTGCGAGGGTCCGCATCATCTGCAGCCCTTCCGTATCTCCGGATGCTTCTCCGGGTTTTGAACCGTGGATCCCATTCCAGTACTGTCCGGAAGCGACAGGCATACCGGAGATGGTAAAGAACTTGTTTAATTCATCAAAGGCCGCGGTCAGGCCTCCCCTGCGGGCAGAAGCCACAGCCGCCCCGACTTTCATTGTCTTGTCAAAATTACTGCTGTAAAACATGCGCTGGAGTGCGGCAACCAGCGTGGCGTTGGCTGATCCGTAATAAACCGGAGCGCCGACAACCAGCCCATCGCTCTGTTCAAATTTGAGACTGAGTTCATTGACAACGTCATTAAAGACGCATTTCCCGGTTTTGGAACAGCTGCCGCAGGCCATGCAGCCGCGGATATCCTGATTCCCGATGTGAACGATTTCTGTCTCGATTCCCTCTTCAAGAAAAATTTTTCCCATTTCCGCTAAAGCAATTGCGGTATTCCCGTTTTTCCGGGGACTGCCGTTGATCATCAATACTTTCATAAAATCCTCCTGATGAATATATACTGTTATGCCGATTTTGCGGCTTTTCAAAAATTATCCCTGATCCCCAGGACCTTCCATGCTGCTTTTGTTACTTCCAAAATTGAATCTGTTTCCAGATCCGGCCAGGGTTCAGATATGGCAAAGAAAACCTTATAATCCGGGTAATCTGTCGGGTAGCCGTGCGTGGCTTTTTCTATATTGGCAGCTCTGAAATAAAAACCGGGTTTCGCACAGATCCCAAATGCCGCTTTCCCTTCAAAACCGGATTCCCGCATTTCTTTTTCAGACAGAAGCCGTTCCACAGCCGGATCCGCAAGCACAGCATCACGAACAAGGAAAATTTGCTCCGGATCCAGATCCCGATTGAAACAGAATGCGCTGCCATCCTCATTTTTAAATACGGCACGTTCATTGCTGACCGTCCCGTCTTCATGATAGTCCAGATATCCCAGCATATTCAGAATACGATTCGGGTCGACAGCCTTGTGAACATTCAGCTGAGCGTGATCGGAAAAAGCAATGACCGTCGTATTCTTTCCGCATGCTTCAGCCAGGACGCCGAGAAAAGAATCCATCTCTTTGAGAGCTTCCAGTGTTTCTGACGAACCCCGGCCATGCACGTGGCATAGTGTATCATAAGCGGTCAGGTGCATGAGCATCAGGTCGGGATGTCCGATTTTAATTATATCCAGCATATTGGCCACGGCATAGCGGTCCCGTTCCGGCTGTTCAATTCCTCTCAAAAGGGAACGGTGTCGCAGATATGAATAAAGCTGGATGAACTTTGAACCTGTGCGCAGATTAGCACATACCTGGCTTTCCCCTTCGCGAACCATGATTTCCGGAACATTCCAGCGAATGTTTTTTGCATATGCGGTCACCGGCCACATAACAGCCGCGGTTTTAAGCCCCTTTTTTGCAGCAAGGTCCCACAGCGGCGGTTCCTTCAACAAACGACTGTCATAATTCCACCACGGTTTCGGGTTCTGAGGCTGCAGCATTACGTTGCTGATCAATCCATGTTCCCCGGGAGTGACTCCGGTGACGATAGATGCGTGTACCGGATAGGTATTGGAAATAAAGACGGTTCTCATATCCGGAAAAATCCTTCCGCGGGAAAAGATTTTCCTGAAGTTTGGCAATTCCTGCAGAGCAGCTAATTCACCTGACCCGACTGCATCGAAACTGACAAGCAATAATTTCTTCCCCATTTTATCTCCTGTCCGGTATTGTTTGTTGTTATAAGACAAAAGGCTGCGGATGATTATTTAATATCCGCAGCCTTTTATTATTGGTCCTGTCTGCGGTTAATTGCTAACCACTGACTGTTTACAGTAAAAAACTATTTTTTATCCTTCGGATAGATAACGACCTTGCGGTTCGGTTCTTCACCGATGCTTTCCGTCGTGATCTCATTATTGTCACGAAGTGCAAGGTGAATGATGCGGCGTTCCGTTGCAGACATCGGTTCCAGCGAAATGCGGCGTCCGGTCTTGGCAACCTGGTCAGCCATGCGTGCAGCCATCTGGCGAAGCTGGCGTTCCCGGCGTTCCCGGTAACCCTGTACATCAATGACAAGCGGGACCCAGTGACCGACTTCACGGCCAACGATCAGGCTGGTGATGTACTGCAGTGAGTGGAGCACTTCAGAATGGCGTCCGATCAGGAAGGAAAGATCATCTCCCTGGATGTCGATCAGGATCACGCGGGAATCCACTTCATCCGCGGCTTCGCCGATTTTCGACTGGATGACAGCCTTGACATGCATTTTCTCCAGCAGGTCACGGACAACATTGGCTGCGATCTGCATGGTTTCTTCGTTGACAACGGGGTCGCCATCGCCGTCTTCCAGCTCGGCGGGTCTTTCGATATTGACCTCAACCTTGACCGGCATCTCAGCTTTCGGCTGATCGGTTTCCTGTTTTGGTTCCTGTTTTTTAGCCGGTCTCTGATCAGAAGGTTTATTTTCTTTCCTGGGAGCAGCCGGTTTTTCAGGGCGTGCGGGTTTTTCAGGTCGGGCAGGTTTATCAGGGCGGACCGGTTTTTCAACAGGAGCAGGTTTTTCCGCTTTCGGCTGAGCCGGTTCAGCGGGTTTTTCCACAGGAGCGGCTGTTGTTTCAACCGGTTTCGGTTCTTCCGGTGCAGCGTGAGCTTCAGCTTCTTCTTTCTGAATCGAAGCACGGAGACTGTCTGCCTTGATAGTCAGACGGACGCGGGCCTGGCGTGCACCCAGACCGAAGATGCCCTTTTTCCCGTTGTCCAGAATTTCTATATCGACCTCATCACGGGTGACATTCAGGTTCGTCAATCCTTTATTGATTGCTTCTTCCGCGGTTGCGGCAATGTATTCTAAAGATGTTGATGTCATTTTTATCCTAAATCTTTATTTTTCTTCGGTTTTTTATGATTCTTGAATTCGCGATAATCGATCTTTTGAGTGAAGATCGCGCTGTCATCATCTGCTTTGGGCGCAGCTTTCGGTTTAGCGCTTTCAATCTTCTTTGCAGGAGCATCAGTGCTTTCAGATTTAGCTGATGTTGCCGGTGCAGTTGATGAAGTGCGGCGTTTGGCCGGAGCGGGTGCCGGTTTTTTCTTTTCCCAGAACTTCAGGTTCTCCGGATGCAGTGTACCGAGTGCGGCATACTGGCAGATCGTAAAGATGTTGGAGACCAGGAAGTAGAGAGCCAGACCGGAGGCAAGGGAGTAGGCCATGAAACCCATCAGCAGCGGCATATAGATATTCATCATACCACTCATCATGGCAGCACTGCCGCCGCCTTCGCCCTGCGGAGTCGCGGGCTGGGTGAGTTTGGTCTGCAGAATGGTGGTCAGAACGACCAGGATCGCAAGGACCGGTACACCGAAATTACCGATGTAAAGACGTTCCGGCATACCAAGATTCATCCACAGGAAGTTCGGGTTGATCGGGAAAACTTCTGAGACTTTGATCCAGCCGGGAATGACGCGTTTGGTCAGTTCCAGCATTCCCATCGGGGTGGAGACGATCGCCGCGATGACAGCCTGATAGAGTGCAAAGATGATCGGCAGCTGGATAAATGTCGGAAGACAGGACGCTGTCGGGTTGATACCCTTCTTCTTGTAGATTTTCATCTGCTCCTGAGCCAGACGTTCCCTGTCATTCTTATATTTTTCCTGCATTTCCAGGTATTCCGGATCAGAATTCAGCTCTGTCATCAGCTTTGAGCTCTTGATCTGAGCCTGCATCAGCGGGTGGGTGAGCAGTTTGATCAGGATAGTGAAGATGATGATCGCTACACCGAAGTTACCGACGAGCTTGTAGATGAACAGCAGTAAGTTCAAAAAGAGGTTAACGAATGAAGTCCACATTTATTTTTCCTCCTTATTTCGCTTCCGCCGCAGTTGGTTCGGTTGTCGGTTCTGCAGTTGCTTCGGCGTTTGCTGCTTCCGCAGTCGGTTCAGCGGCTGTATTGCTGTTGGTACCGCGGCTGTAAACATAATTTTCCTTAAGATCGGCAGTATAGGCTTTGATCTGACCGTCTTCGGAAACAGGCAGCGAGACAAAGCTGCCGTCTGAGAGGATAACCGGGGTGGTGTAGACAGATTGATTCATGGCACGCTGTCCGATGGATTTTCCATTCGTATCATATGTCATGATGTTGCCGCTCTCATCAATGAGCAGAATGGTTTCTTCATCCAAAGCGACCGGGGATGCGATGAAGCCTGTCCGCTCAGCGGTGAGCTTCTCCGTCTTCCACACAACAGAGCTGTCCGCCATGTTGATGCAGTACACATATCCGTTCATGTCCGCCACGATCATTTTATCTCCCATGATCAGCGGTGCAGCCCAGATTTCTGCTTCAGCGGTCACAACTGTGCGGATTTCGTTTGCTGCGAGATCCATTTCATGAACTTCCTTAGACAGAGTGGAGAAATAAAGCTTTCCATCCATCAGGACCATATTATCCATGACGGCACCGATGGGAAGACTTTCTTTCAATTCGCCTGCGGCAGCATCCAGCAGGTTCATCTTCTTGTCCATGGAAGCGACGTAAAGCGTTCCATTATAATAAACCGGCGTTACCCAGACTTCTGAAGAAAGGGTTGTCTGCCAGTTCGGGGTCAGTGTCTCGCCGGAGACATTGATGGTATAGGAGCTGACCATACCGCCGCTGGAGGCTATATAAACCTTATCGTCAACGACGAGCGGTGAGGCAATGATTTTATTTTTGTTATTTCCGACTGCTGCGGAAGCGGCAAGAGTTCCATCTTCTTTGTTGAGAATATGGAGCTGATTATCATAGGTTCCGACAATGACATGGGAACCATCAACGGTCGGAGCTGCGTAGAATGATAAACGGCTTTTATCATCTTCCGGGTATCTCCAAAGTTTTTGACCGTTGTGGACTGCCTCGACATAGGCACCGTTGGCGGCGTAGACGATGTCGTCTTTAACCGTCATTCCGGGCCAGCTTGAGCCGCCGGTCATTGCGTTGCTCCGTGTACAGGCACTGACGGCCATTACACAGAGGAAAACAAGCACCAGGGCTAATACTTTATTTTGTTTCATATTTTTTCCTTACACTTGCGGATCTCACGGAACCGGATCAAATCCGCCTGGGTTAAAGGGGTTGCATCGCAGAACGCGCCAGACAGCCATGGGAACACCGCGGAGGGCTCCGTATTTATAAATGGCCTGATAGGCATAATGGGAACAGCTCGGATAAAAACGGCAGGTATTTGCCGGCAGCATCTTTGACAGTGTCATTTGATAAAGGCGGATCATTCCCAGACAGATAAACCGTGGGATATTCAGCAGTTTAAATGTCAAATCCCGGAGACGCGGTTCCGGCGGTAATACCGGATATTCTTCTTCCGGCATAGTGTTTTTTTCGTTCTGTTCGACAGGATCCACGAAGCAATGGTACGGATCATTCCTGAGCGATCTCGCGGAAAATTCCAGCTTTTTTCAGCTGAGAAGCAAGAAGTCCGGTGATTTCGGGGGTGTCGTGGTCTAATAATTCCTGACGGGCGAGCAGCAGAACCATGCAGTCCGGCTGAATATTTTCGTGAAGTTCGTCAGCCGCGGAGCGCAGTACACGTTTTGCGCGGTTCCGCTCTACCGCACCGCCGACCGCTTTAGAAGCGATCACACCTACAGGAGCATAATCAACAGACTTATCCCGGTAGTAAATTAACACAAAAAACGGGTGCGCAATGGATTTTCCATGTCGTCTGACTCGCTGGATATCGAGCGTGTGATTCAGACGGTTTTTTCTTTCCACTGCGGCACTCGCTGTATTAAACCGAACTTGCTAAATCAACGAAAAAACGAATTACCAGCGAAGACGTTTCAGGCTGTTGTTCGCGGTAACGGTCAGTTTATAACGACCGCGGGCGCGGCGGCGCTTCAAAACATTGCGTCCATCAGCAGTGGACATGCGTTCGCGAAAGCCGTGAACACGGACACGACGTCGGACTTTCGGTTGATAAGTGCGTTTGGTAGCCATTTTTCTATCTTTTCCTTTCAGTTTCCTGACCGGCTGCAATCCGGTTTTTTCACGGAAAACTGCTTGCTTGGGTTCCGTCTGCCGCGCTTCCAATCTTTCGGCCTGCTTCCAAAAAACACTCCGAAAAACCGTATTCACGAGGCATCAATCAAGTGATTTCCCGCTAATTTCATTAACGAACTGCTGAATTATAATGCAAGTCCGGTGGATGGGCAAAGGAATCAGTGAAAAATGTGACGAAGAAATACAGGTGATTTTTAAGCCAACAGTATGAAAAAAGTCAATGAAAATGAGATATTTATGAATAAAAAGGCGTGAGAAAAAACCTTTCTCACGCCTCATATCTTAGGCCTGATATGACTTATTCAGCAGTAAATGGTTCCAGATCCACGTGAAGGTAAGGATATGTTGCCAGTATATAACGGGCTTCGCTTTCATCGACAATCTGATCGGAATCACTGATCTCATATTCGGAAGTCTTGGATAAGTGCCACGGGGTGTCCGGATCAGCATTTGAATTGTAAATAATGGATTGCATCAGGTGCAGCTCGCCTTTTGCATAGTAATTCAGAGAAGTGAAGGATTCAAATGCGGAAGAAGAACCTTCATGGGCAATGCCGCCATTAAACACGAGGTAGTAGCGGGAACGGTCCCAGCCGTCGAAGACATGGACAAGTTCATCATCTGTGATGGTATAAAGATCGTAGAAAACAGTGCCGTCCTGCATCGGAATATTTTCACCGAGGAGCAATTCCGGTGTCCCGTCATTATCAAGGTCGGTGACATAAAAACCTGCATTTTTTGTATTACCGGCGCCGGCCATCATTTTGAAGATCGCGCTGAAATCGTCACTCTCTGTCTGCTCACCATTAAGAACAGCTTCAACGGTATTGATCAGATTCCGGTACTGTTCGGGGAGTACCAGCTGCTCCCAGCTGACGGTCAGGACCGGGCTGTCTTTTCCGACTTCTGTAAATTTGTCTTCGGTATCGGCCGGAAGGAGAAAATACTGCAGCTCCACGGCACCATTCTTTTCGTCAGTAAACTGCAGGGCGGGATCAAATTTGAAATTCAGTACGTCTTCCTGTTTTTCCTGAACTTCGAGGATGGTATCCGTTTCTCCCAGTTTGATCGCGATCCGGTCGCCTGTTCTGGCAACCACTGAGGTCTGGAAGGAATCTGCTGAATCAGCAATTTCAAGATTGATCCGGAAAGGTGCATCAGCAGAAGCAATACCTGTCAAAACAAGAACCAGCATCAAAAGGGCGGGTAATATTTTTTTCATAATGTTTTATTCCTTTCTCTCTCCTTTATCTTATCATAATCCGCAGTTTATGCTGAATACTTTCTTTGAAAATTGTAACTATGTGACATTGATAATAATAACTTTGCAGATTTGGGTTTGACCAAAATGATACTTTGTGGCAAAATAAATCAGAATGCGTTGATGGAAACGAGTAATCCGAAATGCGGTCACAGCGAATCCGGGACGGTGGAAGCCGGAGGACGTGCAGCGGATGAATATCCTTCCGGAGTACAAAGCTGAACGAGCGATCCAGTAAGCCGCGCGGGTTGATTCCCCGATATCAAAATCATGAAAGTGCCTGCCTTCCGGCAGGAATCAGGGTGGTACCGCGGTTACTCCGTCCCTTGTCCGGGGACGGTTTTTTTATTTTAGTTGTTAGTTTGTAGTTGGTAGTTGGCAATGTGCCGATAAAGATCCGGTCATGATGCCGGGATGGATAACTGCCAACCAACAACTACCAACTGCCAACTCAAAAGAGAGGTTATTGAATGTTTAAACCAGTTTCATCAAAGTTGAATGTCAACGAAATGGAAGAGTCGGTTCTGAAGTTCTGGAATGATGAAAAGATCTTTGAAAAATCGACTGAAAACCGCAAAGGCGGTAAAGAATATATCTTCTTTGAGGGACCTCCGACTGCGAACGGAAAGCCGGGCGTTCACCACGTGCTGGCCCGCTCTTTCAAAGATGTCATCCTGCGCTACCGCACCATGCAGGGATGCCACATTTCCCGTAAGGGGGGATGGGATACTCATGGTCTGCCGGTCGAGATCGAGGTGGAAAAAAAGCTCGGTTTCACCCACAAGCAGCAGATCGAGGAATATGGTATTGATAAGTTCAACAAGCTCTGTAAAGAATCTGCTTTTACGAATATCCAGGAATGGGAACGGATGTCAGAACGTATCGGTTACTGGGTGGATATGAGTGATGCCTATGTGACCTATAAAGATGAATATATCGAAGCAGAATGGGCGATCCTGAAGAACTTTTTTGACCGCGGCCTGCTTTATCAGGGGTTCAAAGTTGTCCCGTACTGCCCGCGCTGCGGTACACCGCTTGCCGACCATGAAGTTGCTCAGGGCTACAAGGAAGCGGAAGACCCCTCCATCACCTTCCGGCTCAGACTGCTGGACGAAGAAAAGACCTCTCTGCTGGTTTGGACTACCACGCCGTGGACACTGCCGGCCAATGCGGCTGTGGCAGTCAATCCGGATATCGACTATGTGAAGGTTGAGCACAAGCTGGAAGATGGTACCGCGGAATATATTATCCTTGCTGAAAAACGGGTTGAACCGGTTTTCGGCGATGATCCGGTGACGATCGTCGAACATTACAAGGGCAGCGATCTGGTCGGCAAAAAATATGAACCGCTTTATACTTTCCTCCCGCTCACAAGCCCGGCGCATCGTGTCGTAGCCGCGGATTATGTTTCCGTTGATGACGGTACCGGTCTGGTCCATATTGCCCCGACTTTCGGTGCGGACGATATGGAAGTCGGCAAACGTGAGAACCTGCCGACGCTCATGACTGTCGGCGGTGATGGCTGTTTTGTTCCGGAAGTCACTCCCTGGGCCGGAATGTTTGTCAAAAAGGCTGATCCGCACATCATCAAGGATCTGGTAGAACGCGGCATCATGTACAAACACGGCCGTATCAAACATACTTATCCGTTCTGCTGGCGCTGCGATTCTCCGCTGCTTTATTATGCACGGCCCACCTGGTACATCCGCACCAGCCAGTTCAAGGAACGGATGGTTGAATTGAACGATCAGATCAACTGGTATCCGGGTCATATCAAAAACGGGCGTTTCGGCAACTGGCTTGAAAACAACATTGACTGGGCTCTCGGCCGCAACCGGTACTGGGGTACTCCGCTGCCGGTCTGGCAGTGTGAATGCGGTCATCAGGAGTGTATCGGTTCTGTGAAGGAGCTTTCCGAAAAAACCGGTAAGGACCTGACGGGACTTGAACTGCACCGTCCGTATGTCGACAATATCACTTATAAATGCCCGCACTGCGGCGGCGAGATGCACCGTGTGCCGGAACTGATCGACGTCTGGTTTGACTCCGGGTCCATGCCTTACGCACAGTGGGGATATCCGGTTAAGAATGAGGAACGCTTCCTTGAGCAGTTCCCGGCGGACTATATCTGTGAAGCTGTCGACCAGACCCGCGGCTGGTTCTATTCTCTCCATGCTATTTCAACACTGCTCCGCAATTCGATCTGCTTCAAAAATGTCATCTGTCTCGGGTTGATCCTTGACGGGAACGGTATGAAAATGTCCAAGCATAAGGGCAACATCGTTTCCCCGTGGGATGTCATTGCAGACAACGGTGTGGACGCAATGCGCTGGTATCTTTATACAGCGAGC
>CACYHU010000028.1 GCA_902774215.1 uncultured Chloroflexota bacterium | reverse complement strand
GTTTTATTATTACAAACCGCAGTCACTGGGTGAGATCATTTTCAAGATACAAAAGGGCTATCCGGTCCTCAAATGTGAAACTTATGAGGAGCAGGAAAAAATACTGAAAAAATGGAACAGAAGACGAAACACAAGGAAACAGAAGACTGATCCAAAAAAGACCTTTAAATAAAGGTTACACGCAAGAACAGATCAAATACATAAACCTGGCACCTGCGAATCAGACTTTACAGCCAGGGAATAAAGAATCCTGACAATTCAAATAATTACCGGGCGGATATTGCGTTTCGCAAGGACGCGGAATCAGCAATACACTGCGCGCATGAGGATTTTCCGTGTTTATTTTTATAACCGGACGCACAAATGCAAGTGCCGTGCCGTATAGTATATTATTGAGCATGCACTAAATAAATTAATCTGCTCCAATTTGTGCTATAATAGATCTTCGGATTTTATATATTTTATAAATAACCAATGACAAAAAGTCTGCAAGATGAACAAACGGGATATCGGGTGGAATTTTTTGCAATAAGATTCTTCAGATAACCATCTTTTTTTCAGACAATCACCATTGGATCAAATTGATAAACAGCATAATTGACTATACAATGAACTGCTTTATAGCGAAATGAGGTATTAATGATTTATGAAAAACTGCTGACAGGAGAAGTGAAGCTGTCACTAATCGGTCTTGGATATGTCGGCATGCCAATAGCTGTTGCTTTCTCCAAAAAAATTAAAGTTGTCGGTTTTGATTTGAACGAATCCAAGATAGAACTATACCGACAGGGAATTGATCCGACAAAAGAGGTTGGAGATGAAGCGATATCCCGATCTACTGTAGAATTCACAAGCGATGAAAAAAAGCTTGAAGAATCGCGTTTTCATATTATTGCGGTACCTACACCAATCAATCGGGACAAGACTCCCAATCTGGATCCGGTTATTTCCGCAAGCAGAATTCTTGGACGTCATCTCAAACCAGGTTCAATTGTTGTTTATGAGTCAACAGTCTATCCCGGAGTAACAGAAGAAATTTGTGTTCCGGAACTCGAGAAAGTATCCGGTCTGAAATGCGGGGTCGATTTCCGGGTAGGTTATTCCCCTGAACGCATCAATCCGGGTGATAAGGTTCACAGATTGGAAAATATTCGCAAAATCGTATCCGGTATGGATCCGGAAACGCTGGAAGAAATTAAAAATGTATATGACCTGGTCATTGAAGCCGGTACTGTTCCGGTTTCCAGTATTAAGACCGCGGAAGCTATTAAGGTAGTTGAAAACAGTCAGCGTGATATCAATATTGCTTTTGTCAATGAACTGGCAATGGTGTTTGACCGAATAGGTATTGACACAAACGAAGTAGTTGATGGTATGAATACCAAGTGGAATGCGCTTGGATTCCGTCCCGGGCTGGTTGGAGGACATTGTATCGGGGTTGATCCGTATTATTTTACTTATATGGCTGAAAGGCTTGGTTATCACAGTCAGATCATTTTGTCCGGCCGGAAGGTTAATGATGATATGGGTAAATTCATTGCGCAGACAACTATTCGTGAAATGATCCTTTCCGGAATGCCGCCCCGAAATATGAAAGTTGTCATTATGGGGTTTACGTTCAAAGAGAATTGTCCTGATCTCCGCAATTCCAAGGTTATGGATATTTATGAAACTCTGGGAACATATTGTATTAAGCCGCTTGTTTATGACCCGATTGCCGATCCTGAGGAATGCAGAAAGCTTTACAATATAAAGTTATCTAAACTTGAAGACCTGAAAGGCGCGCAATGCATAATATTAGCTGTTGCTCACAAAGAATTTTTTGAGCTGGGATTTCAAGGCATTCGTTCTTTATTTATGGATAATGATCGCGAACATGTGCTGATCGATGTTAAAGGGATCCTTAACCGGGATGAGGTAGCAAAGGATACAAATATCAGATATTGGCGTCTCTGATGAAAACTTGTATTCCTGAAAGAATATTTCACAGATAAAATGATAGGTTTCCATTCATACATAATGCCCCGGTTCGGGATTGCTGAAAATGTGCCTCTGACAGGAGTTCTTTTCTGATGAGAAAGAAATTATTACTCTTGCTTTTAGGGCTGATAATATTTGAAGCTGCAATAGTTACGCTGGTATGGTGGCGCGGATACCTCCCCGGTCAGGGAGAAAGTCCATATGCAAAACAGAGTATTGAGCAATATGATGTGACCGTGCTGCACTATGATCGCCGCCGTGTATACGATGCCGCTGATGAAATTGCTTCAGCGAAAGAAAAATTATCCACTGAAACAGAACTTGCGGAAATTAAAAAAAAGGCTGATGCTTCACAGCGAAAAGTAACTCTTGTTTTCAGCGGCATGGCAACGCCGGCTGAAATGGAACAGATTCTTACCATGGTCAAGGAATATCATGCAGCTCCGATTTTTATCCTGGACGGTATGTCTGCAGCTGAGGATCCGGAAACAACACGAAATATTGCCTTAGGCGGATACGAAATCGGAAATTACGGCTTAAACGCAGAGACACATTGGGAAAACAGTTCCGAGGAAGCTTTGGTTGAATCTGTCGCGTACGCACAGGTTATTCTGAAAACGCTTACCAAACAAACACCGGATATTTTTCTTGGAAACGCCACTGTTTACACAGATGATGTACTGCACGCAGTTTATTGCACCGGTATTAAACAGGTTATTGAACCGTCATCATTTATTTCTTCCACCAGTTTTCCGAGTTTTACAGCGGCTATGGGTTATATGAATTCAGTGAATAATGGCGACATTATCTGCGTAAAGCTGCAAGGGGCTCTGGATGACCTTGAATATCACCGTATGGAGATGGATATCCGCACTATCTGGGAACCTCAGGAATTGGAAGCGGATGGGATAGAATTACCTGAAACCAGTATTGTGACAACGGTACAATATCTGCTGGAAGCACTTCGGACAACGCAGACAGCTACGGTGCCTTTGTCACGTTTGTATCTGGATTTTGACCAGGAAGTAGCCGATCTCGTTAATGAAGAAAACAAAGCAGCTGAAAAGAGCATGCGTGGAGTTTCAACTCAGACTGAATACTTTGATAATGTATTGATGATTGGTGATTCGCTGACGCGTACACTGGCAAACTTTGATTACCCCAACGGATTAGCCGATCACGCCGATATCTGTGCATATGTGTCAATTACACCCAGCCAGATCATGAACAATGTGACAGCTGAGAATATTCACGGAGAGCAGGTTGCTGTGTGGGATGAGATCACATCTCACGATCCGCGAATTATCTATACACTGCTCGGCGCTAACAGCCTCGGAGTAGAGACTGATGAACATCTGATACAAACATACAGTCTGCTGCTGGATAAAATAAAAACAGCTTTTCCAAATGCTGAAATTATTGTAGAGGGTTTGACACCGGTATCCCGAAAAGTATCATCAGACCAGTTGGCGATGACCAACGGACGTATTCGCGCACTGAATGTACAATTAGCTGAAATGGCATCAGAAAAAGGTCTGCATTATCTGGATATCTACAGTGCCTTGTGTAATGAAGACGGGGATTTGCCGGTGACGCTTTCCAGAGAGGATGGAATACACTTGAACGCGGAAGGATCAGCACGCTGGGTTGCATTTTTACAGTCTCACGCTGTTTCCACTGAATTCGACAAACCTTCTTTATCAGAAGAAACAGATGCGAATTATCTTGAAGAACAACCTGCTGTTTCAACAGAGCTAATAAACACGCAGAATGAGGAAGGGCAACAGTAAAAAATGGCTGATAAAAATAAGCATGTCATTCATGATGTTCTCCTTCAGGATAAAAAAGACCGGCGGATGCTGCCGGATGTTCCCGATCCTGATAATATCCGATCCGGTTCAGAGCGGCGCGGACATGTAACCATTGACACTGACGGACAAATAGACTATAAAGAGACGATCAAAAAAAAGAATGAAGGAAAACGTTATCTCGTTTCTTTAAAAGGTTTGCTGATCTGCAAAGGAAATGGAAAAACAAAAAAAATCCATTGTACAGTGGTTGATTTGTCCTATACCGGTGCTCTGATAACTCTGAATGAAGATAATGGACAAGAATGTCTGGATCAGATCCAAAATGCGAAAAGCGTTACCATTGATTTCGAAATTGAACCGGGATCAATGCCGGAAGGCGCGGAAATGCGGATTCGGCAAAAAATTAATATTATCCGGGCATTTCAAAGAGAAGAAAACGGTATAACGGTCTATCAATTAGGTATCCAGTTCAAAGAGCCTTTGTCTGAGTATGCCGCAAAACGGAAAGACAGGTTTGATCTCACCATGTCGAGCCTGTGGCTGTTTTTCATCTCTTTGTTCATCATTTTGATGAGGGCAGAAAGTGTTCTGTATTTCAAGTTCAGTAAATGGGGGTATCTTTACAGCATCATCGCGGCTGTATTTCTGCTTTCACGTTATTTTTTCGGTGCTTTGTATAGGCCTGTAAAAATCTATTCAGATTATACTCCCGGTGTAACGATTATCATTCCCTGCTTTAATGAAGAAACCTGGATCGAAAAAACGATTATCAGTTGTGTAAACCAGGACTATCCCATTGATAAACTTGAAGTATTGATCGTGGATGACTGTTCGACTGATAAATCTGCTCAGGTGATCCAGGATACCATTGCCAGGCTGGAAGAACGGGAAAGCCGATACAGAATCAGCGAACGTGTCAAATATGTACCCCAGCCCAAAAATGGCGGCAAACGTGAGGCTCTGGCTCGCGGAGCAAAAATAGCCAAACATGAATTGATCGTATTTGTGGATTCAGACAGTTTTTTGGATGTTTATGCGATCCGCAATATCGTTCAGCCATTTCAAGATCCCCAAATGGCCGGTGTTTCAGGACGAACGGATGTAGCGAACACCTACACCAACGCACTGACGAAGATGCAGAGTGTACGTTATTATATTGCATTCCGAATCATGAAGGCTGCAGAAGCTTATTTCGATGCGGTGACTTGTCTGTCAGGGCCGTTGTCATGTTATAGAAAAAGTGTTGTTTTGGAAAATATGTATGACTGGCTTCATCAAGAATTTCTGGGGCAGCGTGCCACCTTTGGTGATGATCGAAGTATGACAAATTTTATTCTTCGCAATCACCGAACCAGCTATCAGGATACAGCCGTTTGTTATACCATTGTTCCCAATGATCACAGAACCTTCCTGAAACAGCAAATGCGATGGAAACGGTCGTGGCTGCGGGAATCTTTGGTTGCCGCTACGTTCATGTGGCGTAAGGAACCTTTTATGGCAGTATTCTTCTACGCCGGGTTGATTGTTCCCATCGCAGCTCCTATCGTTGTTCTGTATAATCTGATTTATATTCCTTTAACCAGACGCGTTTTCCCGACCACTTTTCTTGTCGGATTGATCATGATGAGTTTGATGATGAGTGTTGCTCAGCTCTTCTTACGCAAAAGCAAAACGTGGCTCTATGGATTACTTTTCTGCCTATACTATGAAGCAGTTCTGTTATGGCAAATGCCATGGGCCTGGGTTACATTCTGGAAATCCACCTGGGGTACCCGCATGACACCTGAAGATGTAAAAGAAGAGGAAAGAAAAGCCGAAAAGAGAAGACAGCATGAAAAAGCTAAAGCAGAAAAAGCCGAAACAGATAATAAAACCAGCGTAATAAACGAAGGAAATTAGAATGGATTGGGTCCGAAGAAAAAATATCTGGAAAGTAATTCGAAGTATTATACAGGCTATCATACTGATTATTTTGGGCAATGTGATAGCCCACGCACTATTCTCTTTTTCGAATTACGAGCCATATTCCAGCGAAGAGGCAAATTCACGTGATGGATTTATTGCAATCTCATATTTCGGGACAGATCAGGAAGGTGATTCAACACTGATCAGCGTCTCACGGTTAGATGAACATCTTGCAGCATTGAAGAAACAGGGATATGTGACAATCACCCAGCAAGACATAATAGATTATTACAACAATGGTAAATCTCTGCCCAAAAAATCATTGCTGCTGATGTTTGAGGATGGACGCAGAGACACAGCCATTTTTTCACAGCCGCTTCTGGAAAAGTACAACTTTAAAGCAACTGCTTTAACCTATGCAGAAAAATTCTATGCCAAAGACAGCAAGTTTCTTTCTGTACCCGACCTGAAGGAATTGATGGAGAATTCCTACTGGGAAATGGGAACCAATGGTTATCGTCTGTATTATATCAATGTGTTTGACCGTTATGATTTTTATCTCGGAGAGATGTCAACACTGGAATTCAACTCTCTTTCCAGCGGATTGAATCGTAAATATAATCACTATCTGATGGATTATATAAGAGATGCAGACAGTTTACCCAAGGAAAGTTACTCAGAAATGGTGAGGCGCATCACAGCTGATTATGACGGGATATCTCGTGAATACACCGGTTTCCTTGGAGAGGTACCGGACCTTTATGTGCTGATGCATGCCAATACAGGCAGGTTCGGTAATAACGATAAAGTGAGTGCTGTCAACAAAGAAAATCTGACACGTATTTTTCCAATGACTTTCAACCGTGAAACGGAATGCTGGAACACTTTTGACGCAGATCCCATGGCCATTTATGACCTTACCAGAATGCAGCCGCAATCTTTTTGGTACAGCAACCATTTACTCATGCGTGTCCGTCAAAGCAATCAACAGGATGTTAAATTTATAAACGGAATAGAAGAAACATATGATGACTGGACTGTATTACAAGGCGCTCTGGAATGCAAACCTGAAAAGCTGGTAGTTACATGCGAACCTATGTCAAAAGGGCTTATCCGGCTCAATGAAGGGGAATCATGGAAGGATCTGGATTTAACCGTCAGACTGACCGGCAATAAACTTGGAACACAGACAATCTTTATGCGGGCAGATGATCAGCTCGAAAACGGATTGATATTAAAATTGGAAGACAATGTGTTTTACGTGACAGAAAATGGCACAGAAATCTTTTCATTATCCCTGGATGAGTTTGACGGGAAACCACATGTTTCCCGAAGTGAAGACGAAAAAGCAGTTCGTATCCGGGAACTGGAAACTTTACTGCGTTATGCGAAGACTCCTGATGATGCATTAGCTTATAAAGAAGCGCTGGATTATGTACACAGTGAGGAAACAGTGAGTGTAGAGGATGGAGATTCGGAATATATTGCGAAACCGGATGTACATGACCTGGGATCAAGAAAGGTACGGGCTTACCTTGAGGGAGACAGCCTGACTATCTGGGTAGACGACCGGCTGATGGTCGAAAATCTTCAGGTCTCTGTTTCTGAAGGCGGAGCTTTTGGACTTGGAAGTCAGTGGAATGATTATAACTGGAGCCAGCGCAATTTAACAGATGACGTATACGATGGCGTTTTTGAAAAGCTTGAAATCAAGGATCTGAACGGAGATACACTTTATGATGATGTGTTCCACGGCCTTGAAGCAGTGGTTTATAAGATAAATGTAGGCGTGAATGCCGTTGTAAATTGGTTTGTAAAAAATCTGTAGAGCAAAAATAATTATGACATCGAAACATCTGATTTGGATCATACTATGTGCCGTTATTCTGGCCGCAGCGATTGTTTTTATCGTTACGCGTCAAAGTGCAACGGAACAGCCGGAACCGCAGGTTGATTTAGATTGGAACGTTCAATTACATCCGGAAAATGTATGGACTGTTTATTGGGATACAGCCGCTGCCAAAGAGATTTCTTCTTTATCTCAAACGCTCAAAAGCTTGTCTTTATTTTCGTGCTTTTATGACAGCCATGATAATGTGTTTATCCCGAATCAGTTGGAAGAAATGAAAAATCTTGTGCGGGAAGCATATGACGGTCCGCTTTATTTGACTTTTGTCAATGATATCATCCATGATGATGGAACTTCAAGCGAAAAAAGCCCGGAACTCCTGGATCGGCTGCTGGCTTCAGAAGATGAAATGAATTACCGTGCTGAAGAATTTTTGAGAACAGCGGAAGCATGGGAATGTCAGGGAATTGAGCTGGATTATGAAAAAATCCGGGATGTGAACCAATGGCGGCAGTATGCGCGATTGATCGAAATATTATGGGAGAAATCACAAGAAAAAGAAATGGCAGTTCGGGTGATACTGCCCGTAAGTGTGCCTGTGAAGGAGTTCGTTTTACCCTCCGGACCGGATTATGTGGTGATGTGCTATAACCTTTATGGCAATCACAGCGGCCCCGGCCCCAAGGCAGATGAAGATTTTCTGAAAGGCGTCGCGGAAAAATTTGCGGATATTCCAAATATGGGATTTGCACTGGCCAACGGTGGTTTTGACTGGAACAGCAACAGAAAGGTTTACCGCTCACTTAAAACCACTGCAGCAAGGGAACTCGCTTTGGAATCAAATGCAGCGGAAACGCGTGACGAAAAAAGCGGCGCACTGGAGTTTAGATATAAGAAAAAAGACAGCCTGGGTTATAATACCGTATGGTATGCGGATGCGGTCACATTAGCACGCTGGCGCAGCATATTGGAAGAGAAAACGGGACATGCTGTGGAAATCAGTATGTGGCGAATGGAAAGCAAATAGAAAGGAACCGATTAGAACAGAAAAGGAAGGAATATGATGAAAAAAAATACGATATGGATGTTATTTTTAATAGCCGGTGCAGTTCTGCTGTCTGCCTGCTCGAGTGGGAATCAAACTTCGTCCGCCCCAAGTCCCGCTCCCGTTGATATAAAAGCAATCTATTCAAAACTAAGTGAATTGAATCAAGTAGAAAATCCCCGCGAGGTGGACGATTTTTCAATCACAAATGATTTCAATCTCAAAGCTGAACAGGTTGAGGAATACAAAGGTCAATTGGGCAATACAATGAGTATAGGCGGTGTGAATCTGGTCGTTAAGGCTAAAGAGGGCAGCGCTTCAGAAGTAAAGAGCACATTGGAAGCCTATCTGGCCGCTCAGGTAGAATTTTACGGTAAATATGCAGAGTTCAGTGATGTTCAGGCATTACTGAAAAAAGGCGTTGTGCAATCCAATGGCAATGTTATCGTACTTGCTGCTGCCGGTAAAAACATGTCCGAACTGGATATTGCGAGTACTGTAAAAGACGTTCTCAAGTAACAAACAGAGTGTTATGGTTTTCAGTTCGCTTCCTTTTCTATTTCGCTTTCTTCCCGCAGTCCTGTTATTGTATTATGTTGTGCCCGGAGCATGGAAAAACACCATAATACTGTTCGGCAGTCTGATTTTTTATTGTTGGGGTGAGATCCGTTTTTTCCCGATACTTTTTACGGTAGTCATGATCAATTATGGCTGCGGTCTGTTACTGGAACGAACAGCGGAAAAGCCGGTATTAAAAAATCTCATCCTGATATCAGGAATTGCTGCCAGCCTGTCTTTTCTTCTTTACTTCAAATACAGCGCTTTTATCGGAGATATTCTCGGTATAAAAAGTACTTCCGGGTTGATTTGGACAGGAACCCTGCCTTTAGGCATCAGCTTCTATACATTTCAGGCGATGAGTTATTTGATTGACCTGTACAGAGGAAAGGCTCCCGCAGAAAAAAATATTATCACCTTCGGCTCTTATATTATTATGTTTCCGCAGCTGATTGCGGGGCCTATTGTAAAATATGTAACAATTCATGAACAGCTGAGAAATCCATCCAAAAGAGTTACAGCAGACAGATTGGAAACCGGAGCCAATTTTTTTATCATCGGTTTAGCTCAAAAGGTCCTGCTTGCGGATGGAATAGGTAAGCTTTGGAGTGATATTACCGGTGTATATCAAAATGGGCTGATGACCCAGGCCGGTGTGGGTTTAGGCAACGTCTCTACCGGGCTGGCCTGGCTGGGTATTGCCGCTTATTCGATGCAGCTATACTTTGATTTCAATGGTTATTCGATGATGGGCATCGGGCTGGGTAAAATGCTCGGCTTTGAATTTCCGGATAATTTCAATAATCCCTATATTTCCCGCAGCATCACGGAGTTCTGGAGAAGATGGCATATTACTTTATCCGAATGGTTCCGCGACTATGTATATATTCCTTTGGGCGGCAATAAGCACGGTATCAATTTACAGTTACGGAATATATTGATCGTGTGGCTTCTTACAGGCATATGGCATGGCGCGGGATGGAATTTTGTCGCATGGGGATTGTATTATTTTATTCTCCTCTTAATCGAAAAATTATGGCTGCTTCCTCATCTGAAAAGAGGCAGAATCTGGCCTCATATCTACACACTGATTCTTGTGGTATTTGGCTGGGGTTTGTTTGTCAGCGGTGAAGATGGTGTTGGGCTTAAGCTTCTGCTTGACCGGCTGTTTTGTTTCCGCAGTGGTGTATCCATATTGTACTTTTTGCGCAATTATGGCGTAATTCTGACAATAGCGGTTTTGTGCTGCACATCCCTGCCCGGAAAATGCTGGGCATGGATGCAGAAACACCCCCCGGTACAAATCATAGTGCTGGGAATACTGTTTGTGACCAGTGTCTGTTATCTGGTCGGAACAACAAATTCACCTTTCCTGTATTTCAATTTCTGAGTCGGAGGCAGAGAGAATAAATGATCCGAAAGATTAAACAAGCTCCGATGTTCGCTTTGCTGACCTTATTTATTTTGCTGTTTACCATTGCGGATATCGCGGTACCGGATAAGGATATCGCAGAAATTGAGAACAAGGTGCTGTCTCACATCCCTTCATTAAGCGCTGCGTCAATACTGGATGGTTCATGGACGAAAGATTATGGAGTCTATGTACAGGATCAATTTGTGATGCGGGACATGTGGATAACCTCCCACAGCGCATTGGAGACGGAAGTGCTGCGAAAAGTTGAAACCGGCGGAATGCTGCTGGACACCAAATCCGGTATGCAATATCCCAGGTTATTCGGACTGACCGATACAGAAACGCTGCAGTGGGAAAAGAATTCCGCCGCGTTTGCCACATTCTGCGGCAGACATGATGGCATCTCTGTCATATTTGTACCAATAGCTTCGCAGCTGGAGGGAACATCTCTGCCTGCCGGCGCACCATCTATTGATGAAAATGCTTTGATGGATTCTCTATTAGAAATGCTGCCCGGCGATGTACGTAAACTTGACCTTCGAAAGATATTGGCTGATTCATCCGGTTCCACTCAAATATTCTATCGGAATGATCATCACTGGACCACTGACGGAGCAGAACTGGCTTACAGTGCGTTTTGTGATAAAAAAGCCGTGATCCCGGATATTACACTCAGACGCGAACAGCCCGGTTTTCTGGGAACAAGCTATAGCAAATCCCGATGGGCTCATGCACAACCGGACAGCCTTGTATGGTATGATCTGCCGGCGGAAATGACAATTTTTCAGGTGGCGGGTGAGAATCAGTTTATTGAAAAGAGCCGTGGTGGTCTTTATAATTCTGATGCATTAGCAAATTATGACAAATATGCCTTCTTCCTGCATGGTAACAATGGGTACAGCCGTATCAAAGGCATGGGTGAAGGAAAAATTCTTTTGATCAAAGACAGCCTGGCGAATTGTTTTATCCCTTTCCTGACAGAGAATTATGAAACGATAGATGTGATTGACCTGCGAAATTATCAATACTCTCCGGACTCACTGATTGACAGTGAAAAGTATGACGAGATCCTGATCCTTTATGGGCTGCAAACGCTTTTCACCGATACCTCCATTGTCAATCTGAACCGGCCGACTACCATAAAGAAATAATTCTTTGGATAATTAAAGACATTTTGGCTTCCAGCTGGTTACGGAGATCATTCCCATGAAAAAAAATAATGTCAAAATCAGTACCGTTTCTTTTTTTCTGCTTACGGCGATTCTCTGTTTT
This sequence comes from uncultured Chloroflexota bacterium, assembly GCA_902774215.1. GTDB lineage: Bacteria > Chloroflexota > Anaerolineae > Anaerolineales > Anaerolineaceae > Flexilinea. The sequence goes on along the minus strand of CACYHU010000028.1, from coordinate 28,856 downwards.
CTGCCGGAAGCTATTTATCTGAAAGGACTCGGTTTTTTCTGGGATGACTGGAGCCAACTGTTTCTTCATGTAAAATTCGGTGATGCGGCTTTTTGGGATTATTTTTCCTATAACCGGCCCCTTTCCGCCTGGACGGCAATTATTTTCTTTCCGATCGGAGGAACATCCCCCATCCGGTGGCATCTTCTGCTGCTTTGCCTGAAATTTTGCCTGTGCTGCCTGTTTTTTCTCATTATGAGAAAAATGATCCCGGAGGAAAAACCGCTTACGGAATCAGCTGTGCTGCTCTTTGCTGTTTGTCCGTTGTTTTCACAATATTATATTTCGATCGCTTATACCCAGCATTTCACCGACTATATTTTATTTTCGCTGTCAGTACTCACGCTGCTCCATGCTGTATCTGAAAAGGAAACCGGGAAGAGAGTGCTTTTTTCCGTACTTTCTGTTTTCTGCACAATTTTGCATCTGACGGTCAGCGAATATTTTGCCTTTCTGGAGCTGATAAAATTCCCGATCCTTTATTTTTGTTTCTATACCGGCCGTTCCAGCACCGGTTCTGAAAAGAGAAACAAAAAAGCTGCTCTGATCCGTGCTGCAAAGTGGTATCTGCCTCATTTGATCATCTTTCTGTCTTATTGTTTTTACCGGCTGAACATCAGCCGCATTTTTCATAACTTCAGTGCGGAAACACCGGATCTTCTTTACGTTTTCAGGGAATCACCGTCTGCAGCAGTACGCATGTTCCTGAATAATCTTACAACGGATCTCTTATACCCGTTCACAGGATTTCTTTCCGGGCTATTTGATTTTAAACTTCAAAGCATTCTTTCCAAATCAGAACTGCTCATTATTATTGTTTCAATTCTCATCGCACTGGGATCAGCTGTTTTCTTTCACAAAAGCAAGGGGACTGTTTACAGTAATTTGAAGGCAGGCTTTATACTGTTCTGCTTACTTAGTATTATCCTGGGCGTTCTGCCGTTCCTGATAATGAATGAAAACTTTTTGACCGCAGATGACTTTGAACATACAGACAAAAACCGTCTCGCTGCCGCGGCTGCTTTTCTGATATTCCTGTTTTGCCACGGACAAATGAGCGAATACAACAAAGCATGGCAATTTTCAGCCAAACAGAACAGGTTTTATCATCAGCTGTCTGAACGCATACCGGCTATAGAAGACGGAACCGCCATCGTAGACGATACGATCATTTTTCCTCAGCAGGGAAATTTCTCGACCGCTTCTGCGGTGAATATCCTGTATCCAAACCCCATAACCGGCTCCGGACAGGTTCCTGTCTGGGTTTTTTCCTATGACACAAGAGAATATCATGAGCATGGCGGCTTCCACGTTCAGAACCGGAATTATTACTTCAGCCAGTCCCCGGATAAATATATATACATAGATCACGACAATAAATTTGCCAATTGTATCTGGGTCTTTAATCCTGAAGATACGGATAACCCTCATGTTACCGAATTACAGCGCGGGTGGATCAGGCAATCAAATATCAACCGTATCCATTTTACATCCGCTTCAGAGCCGGACAGGACGATTTTTGGGGATGAGCAAAAAAACTGGTGCCATTACTATCAAAATGCTGAACTGCTGCGGCAGAAAGAAGACTGGGCGGCACTGAATAAACTGACACACATGGTTTTGGACGAGGGTTTTCTTCCGTCTGACAACCGTTCTAACTCCCCATTCGAATGGTGGCCGTTCATTGAAGGTCTGATGCGCACCGGGGAAGAGAATCTGGCTTACGAATTATCAAATTCGGCAATACGTGAAGATACCGCTTATACCGGATTCTTCGAAAACAGATTGTCTAAATACCGATAAGCAATAAACACACTACGATCCGTTCGAAACAGGAAGTAATGAAAAGCCTGCGAAAAGCTGATATCGAAACCGGAAAAATCGGGTAAAATTATTTTTATAAAATATGGGTCGTCCTGTTCAGTGCAGACTTAGAGGGTTCAGATGTATCAGGTTTTTGTAGTAGAAGATGAATTACTCATTCGCCAGAGCATACGCAATGTGATCGAAAAAATGCCCGGGCCTTACGTACTGTGCGGTGAGGCTTCCGATGGTGAAATGGCACTGGCGATGATGCAGGACCTAATGCCGGATATTCTGCTGACCGATATCCGTATGCCTTTTCTGGACGGTTTTGAGCTCATAAAAAACTGCAAAGCCATGATGCCCTGGCTGAAGGTCGTCATCATCAGCGGCTTCGGTGATTTTGAATCCGCACAAAAGGCGATCACACTGGGTGTCGACCAATACCTGCTCAAGCCGGTCCGACAGGCGGATCTGATCCGGGTAATAGAAGAAATGGCTGCCCAGATCGAAAAAGACAAGGCTTCGCGCGGCACGTCCCTGCCGGTAGGGCTGGATGAAGATGAGGTGATGAAGGTTCTGCGGCAGCATTTTCTGCGTCAGCTCCTGTATGATGAGGCCGATACGGGTAAACTGCTGGACCGGATGCAGCGTCTGAATATGGACATCATACGCAAACATTATCTGGTTGCTGTTTGTTCTTTTGATTCACCCCGCACCGATCATCAGCTTTTGGAAAACACTGTAATGAAAGTGCTGGATGAAACCCGGATGCTGATGGTTTACTTCAATAATGCCGACCGCATGACGATCCTTGCTTATGACAATGATGCGGAAGCGCTGAATGAATGTGTTTATCGTTTCATCAGTATCCTGCGTCACGAACTGCAGGATGTCTGTCCGGTGATCACAACGGTCATCAGCAACGATGTACAGCGTCTGGGAGAAATCAGTGAAGCGTACCGGACAGCTCACGGATTGCTGAAAACTGTCAGCGGTATCGCTGCCGGGCAGGTGATCAACGTCAGCGACACAGCTCAGGTATCAGCAAATATATTCCGGCAGAATACGCCTTTCTATGAATCTTTCCGTCAAAAAATACAGAATTCAGACGCAAAAGATGCAGATAATATTTTAAATGAAATATTCAACTCACCTTCCGGTGAACAATTCGACAGCCGGCTGATGCGTTACAATGCACTGATCGCACTGGTGAAAATAGCTGTTCAGATGATCGCACGTGCCCATCCGGAAGCGGATGAAAAAGACATCGCTGCCGAACTCAGCAGTCAATACGATATACTGAAAGGGGCAGACAGTAAAAGCGGTTTTCAGAATACAGCAAGGGATCTGATACAGAAGGCTTTGAGTGCGCGTCAGGGAAATTCAGGTGAAATCAAGAATCATCATGTGATCAACCAGGCAGAAAAATATGTAAAGGAAAATTTCTGCGATCCAAATATATCCCTTATCAGTGCAGCAAACCATGTATGTATGAGTGCTGCTTATTTCAGCACGGTTTTTTCCCAGACAACGGGGCAGTCATTCATTTCCTACCTTACTGCGATGAGGATGGAAAAAGCCAAAGAACTGCTGACGTCCACGAACATGAAGCTTGCCGATATCGCACTGGAGATCGGCTATAGTGAGCCGAATTATTTCAGCCACGTTTTCCGCAAGACTGTCGGTGTCACGCCGAAAGAATACCGTCACCGGAATTGATATTTATTAGAATCAGCCGCACAGGATTATGGCCGGAAATCAAAAATATCGTTTTCGCTTAGCTAATATCCCCTTTGTGCAATGATCTCTTCTGTGAGATTTGAAGCGTCAAAAAGTACTTCATCCACGTAGGTGAATTTTTCCGGGGTTTCACCGCGTTCGAGCTGTTCGATCAGGGAACGAACGCGCGGACCGTGAAGCGGGTTGCATTCAACATCAAGTGTCAGTTCACCTGAAAGAACCAAATTCAGGGCATCGTGAGCAGCATCAAAACTGATGATTTTCACATCCTTTCCGGGAACGATGCCATGTTCCTTCAAAGCATCGATCGCACCATAGGCCATATTGTCATTTTCAGCGTAGATCACATTGAAATCAATTCCTTCTGACAGTACTTCTTCCATCAACTCCTGACCTTTTGCCTGGACAAAGTCGCCTGGAGCCTGAAAGACCAGCGTCCAATCCTTATTTTCCTTCAAACCGGCCTCCAGACCATCCGTCCGCCCGGCCTGTGCGGATGAACCGATATTCCCCTGCAAATGGACAATACGGAGCGGACCGGCAAGATTCTCTTCCATCCACTTCACCGCGATATCGCCTTCCCTGCGTGTATCGCTGCCGACCCAGCAGGTGAAAAGGTCCGGATCGTTTGTATCGACCATACGATCCACGATGATCACCGGAATGCCGGCAGCTTTTGCCTCTGTCAGGACCGTATCCCAGCCTTCCATCGTTATCGGTGCCAGCACGATATAGTCCACTTCCTGGTTGATAAAGTTGCGGATGGCAGTGATCTGCTTTTCCTGTTTCTGCTGGGCATCGTCAAAAATCAAACGATAGCCGTTTTCCACAGAAAAAGCTTCAACCATGCTGACCGTATTGGCTTCACGCCAGTCACTTTCCGAGCCCACCTGAGAAAAACCGACGACGATCAGATCACTTTCCTCACTGCCGGTCTTCTGCGGCGCGGAACAGGAGGTGAGAATGAGAACAAGAAACAAAAGACAGGAAATTAGAAATATCGATTTCAGCTCAATTTCTGAAAAACACTTGAACCTTACCATTTTTCCATTCATCTTCACTCCCATATTCCCCTTCCCTGACATCTAACACCTGATACCTGACACCTATTCCCTGACTACGACCCCTTCTCCGGGCAGGGTGACTGTGACTGTCGTCCCTTCACCGGGGGCGCTTTCAAAACTCAATCCATAAGGCTCTCCGCAATAAAGGCGGATACGCTGATGTACATTCCACAATCCGAAGCTTCCCTGTTTTTGCTGATAGATCCCGTTCTGCAGCATTTCAAGCTGCTCACTGTCCATCCCGATCCCGTTATCCCGGACCCGGAGGAGAATGCAGCTGCCCTCTCTTCCGCCGGTGATCGTGATCAAACCGCGCCCTCTGCGGTTTTTTATGCCATGGTAGAGAGCGTTTTCAATGAGCGGCTGCAGGATCAGCTTGGGGATCAGGCAGTCCTGAATATTCTCATCAATACTGATCGAATAAGTCAAAATATCGCTGTAACGGATCTGCTGTATCTCAAGATAGGAGACTGCCTGAGCCATTTCCGAGCGCAGTGAATGAATATCCTCACCCTCGCTCAGTGAATTTCGGAAAAAGGTGCTGAGGCTTGTGATCATGTCTACCACATCCTCCTCACGATCGGATTCCGCCAGGATGGCGATGGAGTCGAGCGTATTGTACAGGAAATGCGGATTGATCTGCGCCTGCAGAAGTTCAAGCTCAGCCTGATGCAGGGACCGCTCGTTTTCGATCTGCTTCCCGATCAATGCCGAAAGATGGTCCGTCATTTCGTTAAAGCTGGTATCCAGGATCTCCAGCTCGGTAATATTGGTCTCGATTGGCTTTGCACGTGAAAAATCCCGCTTACCAAACTGCTTTGCTTTTTCTGTGAGCGCTATGATGGGTGTTGTGATCCTGCGGTTCACCACCATCGAATAAGTGACGATCGTCAGAAATAAAACAATCATGGTGATCACCGCACTGCCAATCAGGATAGCACTTTTTCGATTGAGATCTACACGCAATCGAGCCAGTTCCTGGACTTCATCATGAATAAAATCATCCATATATTCCTGGATAAGCGTGGTCAGCCCGGTTTCATCCCGGATATTTCTGTCAAGCAGTTCCATACGTTTATCATAAGAATCGGTTTCCGCAATTTCGATCATATAGGTGCGCAGGTTCCGGCACATGTTGAGCATGCTTTGCAGCCGCCACCGGTTATCCGGCAGGGTAGTTACGCCTTCAAGCCTGTTCAAAACGGCTTCAGCATTGTTCAGCTCATCCATCGGCAGCTGTGCGATCGAATTTTTTGTGCGTGGGTGAATGACGTGATTGTACATGGCAAGATCCAGGTTATTTTTAAATTCCTTATTAAAATCAGCCGCGATCACCATGCTCTGCATCGCATCTTCATAACGATAGTTGATCGAAAGCAGCATGGTACTGAAAACAGCGACCATGACCGCCATGACGATAAAAATCGGCAGCAGCAGACCGTTGATCTGCTGTGTAATGCTTTGTTTGTTCGAGGAAAATTCAGATCCTTTTGCCATTATTTCAAAACCATTCAGCCTGAAATCATTCAAAGTGTTTCATTATTATATCAGAATCATCAAAAATCAGAAGAATACGAATCAAAGCCGCTTATAGATCCGGTGATGAGGGTAAACTCCCGTAAATCTAAAAAAAACTACGATTTTAAAAAATTTTTATCGTTTTAATATAAACAGGCAGAAAAATATCAAAAAATTTTCAGGCAAACATCAAAAAATACTGAATGTTATTTTTTCATACTCCATATAAAATGATTACAGAAACAGTTCGAAGGAACTGAAAAGCTTTTTTCAAAAATCAAAAAGGAGTTTATAATGAAAAAGTTTTTAGTTTTTGCATTGCTTGTTGTTCTCGCAATCAGCTGTGTAGCCGTTGAAGCGAAGGATCTCACCATCGCTTTCTCCCAGATCGGTCAGGAATCTGACTGGCGTACCGCCAACACCGACAGTGTCAACAGCACCATTGAAAATCATGAAGGCTGGACCCTGGTTTATGACGATGCTCAGCAGAAACAGGAAAACCAGATCAAAGCACTGCGCAACTTCATCACCCAGGGTGTTGACTACATCCTCTTCACCGGCGTTGTTGAAACCGGTTGGGACGAAGTTCTGAAGGAAGTCAACGAAGCTGAAATTCCGTTGATCCTGCTGGACCGCATGCCCTCCTGCGCTGACCAGATCGACTACGTTGCCGCTTTCGGTGGTGACTTCGTCAAAGAAGGCTATCGCCAGGTTGCATGGGCTGGTGAATATATGAAGTCCCTCGGCCGTGACGGCGAAGACGTCCAGGTCGTCATCATGGAAGGTACCACCGGTTCCGGCGCTCAGGTCGGTCGCACTGAAGGTAACCTCGCTGCCATGAAAGAATATCCTTTCCTGAAACTCGCTGCCCAGCAGTCCGGTAACTTCACCCGCGCTGAAGGTCAGGCTGTCATGGAATCCTGGCTGAAATCCCTCGACAAGATCGATGTCCTCATCGCCCAGAACGATGACATGGCTCTCGGTGCTGTTGACGCCATCAAGGCTGCCGGCCTCGTTCCTGGCAAAGACATCATCATCGTTGGCTGTGACTCTGTGAAGGCCGCTTTCGACGCCATCGTTGCCGGCGACATGAACTGCACCGTCGAATGCACACCGCTGTATGGCCCGACCGTTGAAGAATTCATCGAACGCATCGAAGCCGGTGAAGAATTCTCCAAGGAAATCGTACATCCGGAAGAATTCGTCTACGATATGGACGGCGGAATCGTTCTTGAAGATAACGACGGCGGAAGCACCACTTCCATCAAAGCCGCTGACGTCATCGACAGCCGCCAGTACTAATAAATTGTAATGATCCCGAAGCTCCCCGAAAGGGGAGCTTCAAAATACAGGGCGGATGAGAAATCGCTCTTCCGTCCTGTATTTTTTGATAAGGAGGACACCTTGGCTAACGAATATATTCTCGAAATGAAACAGATCGAAATCCAGTTTCCTGGCGTCAAAGCTTTGGACAAAGTTGATTTCAATCTGAAAGCCGGTGAAGTACACTCCCTGCTGGGAGAAAACGGCGCCGGAAAATCTACGCTGATCAAATGCCTGACCGGTGTGAATCACAAAGATGCCGGACAGATCATTCTTGACGGGAAAGAGATCACACCGACCTCACCGCAGGATGCCATTTCCATGGGGATATCCACGGTGTTCCAGGAAATAAACCTCTGCCCGAACCTGACCGTAGCTGAAAACATCTTTGCGGGACGACAGCCGATGAAACACGGACAGGTCAACTGGAAAGAAATCAACAAACGCGCGGAAGAACTGATGCTGCGCTTCCATATGGATATCGACGTGACCCGGCCGCTTTATGTTTATTCTACCGCCATACAGCAGATGGTTTCCATTGCGCGTGCCGTTGACATTCAGGCAAAGATCCTCATTCTGGATGAGCCGACTTCATCTCTTGATGATAATGAGGTGAAACTGCTGTTTGAAGTCATGCGGGAACTGAAAGCGGAAGGCATGGGAATCATTTTCATTACCCACTTCCTTGACCAGATCTATCAGATCTCAGACCGTATGACGATCCTCCGCAACGGGCACCTGATTGGTTCTTATAACATTGATGAGTTATCCAAAGTTGAACTGGTCACAAAGATGGTCGGTAAGGATATGGATACGATTTTCAACCTGAAACGGGCCAATGTGGATCCGGATGCTCCTTATATGCTCACTGCAAGCCATATCGGTATCAAAGGTTCTGTAGAGGATGTCTCCATTAACCTGAAGAAAGGTGAACTGATGGGATTTGCCGGCCTTTTGGGGTCAGGACGTACAGAAACAGCTGAAATGCTCTTCGGAGTAAAAGGTACCGAAACCGGTGAGATCAAAAAGAATGAGCAGACTGTCAACATCCGCCAGCCGCATGATGCCATCGCCAATAAGATCGCTTTCTGTCCGGAAGACCGGAAACGCGACGGGATCATCGGTGACCTGACGATCCGCGAAAACATCGCTCTTGCTCTTCAGGCACGCAGGGGCTTCATGCATCCGATCAGCCGGAAAGAGCAGGATGAACTGTCTGATAAATATATCAAAGCCCTTGGTATTGCCACACCGGACGCTGAAAAGAAAATCGGTGAACTTTCCGGCGGCAACCAGCAGAAAGTGATCCTTGCCCGCTGGATGGCAACAAATCCGGATGTACTGATCCTGGACGAACCGACCCGCGGTATCGATGTCGGTGCGAAAGCGGAAATTCAGCGTCTGATGCTGGAAATGTGCGATGAAGGACAGTCTGTGATCTTCATCAGCTCCGAACTGGATGAGATCATCCGCTGTTCCAACCGCATTGAGATCATGCGTGACCGCCGCAAGGTTGCCGAAATCAATGGGGAAAACTGCACGCAGCAGGACATTCTGAATATCATTGCTGAAGGTGCTTCGGCATTGGAAGAGGTGAAAGCATGAGCAAAAAGAAGTTTAATTTATCTGACATAACCAGGTCGAAAATTTTCTGGGCAGTGGTTGCGGAATTACTGATCCTCCTCGTATGTCTGATCAAACGGCCTGATTTCTTCAAAATCAGTTATCAGCCGGCGACCGGAATGCTTTACGGCTCTCTGATCGATATCGTCAACCGTTCCGCGGAAATCACCATTATCGCGTTGGGCATGACACTTGTCATCGCGCTGGGCGGCACAGACCTTTCGGTGGGTGCCCTGGTAGCGGTTGCAGGAGCCATTGCCCTGAAATTCATGCGCTGGGACGTCCTGGTCTATAATACCCCGGGCGACTATACTGTAAAGCCTTTCTGGATGGCGATCCTGGTTCCTTTGTTTGTATGTGTTCTTATGGGGATGTTCAACGGTTTCCTTATCGGTGTCGGCAACATCCAGCCGATCATTGCAACACTGGTCCTGATGGTATGCGGACGCGGTGTGGCGCAGATCGTCACCAACGGGAAACAGTTCACCACGCAGTATTCTCCCTTCCGTGTTATCGGTCAGGGGCATTTGTTCGCGCTGCCGATGCCGATCATAATAACGATCGTTGTGATCATATTGATGTATATTTTTGTCCGCAAAACAGCCTTCGGTACTTTTGTTGAATCCGTCGGTATTAACCGCAGCGCAAGCCGCCTGGCAGGTATCGACGCGACCAAAGTGATCATCATCGTCTACGCGCTCACAGGTTTGCTCTCAGCGATTTCCGGTCTGATCTACTCCAGCCGCATTATGTCGAACGACTCGAATAACGCCGGTCTGAACTACGAGATGGATGCCATCCTTGCGGTGGTCATCGGCGGGACCAACATGAACGGTGGTAAATTCAGCCTTGCCGGTACCGTTATCGGATCGATCATCATCCGTACGATCGTTACTTTCGTTTACTACTTCGGTATCGTTTCCGAAGCAACGATGGCTTTCAAAGCCCTCATCATCGCGGTCGTTATTGTGCTGCAGTCTGAACCGGTCCGGAATTTCTTCTCAAAGAAATTTGCGAAGAAGAACCCTTCACTGAAGGAGGCATAAGATGGCAAATAAAACTTCCTCAAAACGCCAGACCTTCTGGAATAAAGTTTTCAATCCGAATTTCATTATGGTTTATGCGGCCATCCTGATTTTCCTGATCATTTACGCATTTGGCGCCATCATGTACGGAAATGTCGGTTTCACCACGCTGCGGACGTTCATCAATATGTTCCTTGACAACTCTTACTACGGAATCTCCGCTGTAGGGATGACCATGGTGCTTATCACCGGCGGCATTGACCTTTCGGTCGCGGCAGTTGCCAGCCTCACCGGTATGATCATCGCCTACGGGACCGGGGTGATGGGAATTCACCCTGCAATCTGCATTCTGTTCTCCTTTGTCGTTGGTATCGGTCTTGGTCTGCTGATGGGTGCCACGATCCACTATCTGAACGTACCGCCTTTCATCACCACACTGACCGGTATGTTCCTTGCCCGCGGTGTATGTTCCCTGATCAGCCGCGAATCCCTGACGATCTCCCATCCGTGGATCGATTCTCTGGCAAGCTGGAAGATCTATTTTAAGCATTATGTCGATGGCGAATGGGTCAAGGTAAAGCCGATCGCTTTCATAAACCTGAACTTCATTCTCTTCATCGCAATGATCCTGATCGGTTTCTTCATTCTTCAGCGGACCCGCTTCGGACGCAATATTTACGCAATCGGCGGCAACGAACAGTCCGCGAAGCTGATGGGGCTTCCGGTTGGCAAAACTAAGGTTTTGGTTTACGGCTTCAACGGCTTCTGCTCGGTGCTCGCGGGTGTTGCTTACGCACTCTATGTAAAGTCCGGCTGGAACCTTTCCCTGCAGGGCGGTGAACTGGAAGCGATCTCTTCCGCAGTTATCGGCGGGACCCTTCTGACGGGCGGTGTCGGCAATATGCTCGGGACACTTGTCGGTGTGCTGCTGAAATCCGTCATTCCGACCCTCATCACCTTCAACGGCAATCTGCTGTCCTGGTGGGGGAAGATCGCGACCGGCGTGCTGCTTCTGATCTTCATCAGCATTCAGACATTCATCACAAATTACACAGCCCGCAAGAAAATTTAATTGCAGCTGCAGAGTAACCGGAAATCACGGGATGATTTCCGGTTACTCTTTTGTCATATCAAACAAGTGAAGTTAATCACAGAAAATCATTGTTTATTTCGATATATAATATAAGCGCCGGAATAAGCTGGCATCAAGGAGATTAAAACATGAGTAAAGAATTTTGGTTCGTTGTAGGTTCCCAGGACCTTTACGGTGAGGATGTATTGAAAACAGTTGCCGAACGCAGCGCAGAAATGGCTTCCTGGCTCAGTGAAAAACTGCCTTATCCGCTGATCTACAAAGTGACAGCGATGAGCTCAAACCAGATCACTTCCGTGATGAAGGAAGCGAATTTCGATGACAACTGTCTCGGCGTCATTACCTGGTGTCATACCTTCTCCCCCTCAAAAATGTGGCTGAACGGGCTGGAATTGCTCCAAAAACCATGGTGCCACTTCGCGACCCAGTACAACCTTGAGATCCCGAATGAAGAAATCGATATGGATTTCATGAATCTGAACCAGGCTGCTCATGGCGACCGTGAGCACGGTTTCATCGGTGCCCGTCTCCGCAAAGCACGCAAGGTCGTAGCCGGTTATTGGAAAGATGAAAAAGTTATCGCACGTCTTGCTGAATTCCAAAAGGTAGCAGCCGGTGTAGATTTTTCAAAGCATATGAAAGTGATGCGCTTCGGTGACAATATGCGTGATGTGGCTGTCACTGAAGGCGACAAAGTCGAAGTCCAGAAGAAACTTGGCTGGGAAGTCAACACCTGGGCAGTCGGCGATCTTGTGAAAGAAATGAACGCTGTCACGGATGAAGAAGTGGAAGCGCTCTTCAATGAATACAAGGCCAATTATGATATCGCCACAGACAATATTTACGCCATTAAATATCAGGCGCGTGAAGAGATCGCCATCAAAAAGATGATGGACCGCAATGGCTGCAAGGCCTTCTCCAACACATTCCAGGATCTTTACGGTATGGAACAGCTTCCGGGGCTTGCTTCCCAGCACCTGATGGCTCAGGGCTACGGGTACGGCGGCGAAGGCGACTGGAAAGTTTCAGCAATGACCGCTATCCTCAAGGCTATGGGAGAAAACGGGAACGGTGCCAGCGGATTTATGGAAGACTACACATACCATCTGGTCGAAGGTCACGAATATTCCCTGGGAGCTCATATGCTGGAAGTCTGTCCTTCACTGGCCGCTGACAAACCCCGCATCGAGACTCATCATCTGGGCATCGGTATGAACGAAAAGGATCCTGCCCGCCTGGTCTTTGAAGGAAAAGCAGGCAAAGGGATCGTTGCCTCCCTTATCGATATGGGTGGCAGACTGCGTCTTATCGTCCAGGATATCGAAGCTGTGAAACCGATCATGCCCATGCCGAACCTTCCGGTTGCCCGTGTGATGTGGCGCGCGCTGCCGAATCTGACCGATGGCGTGGAATGCTGGATCACCGCCGGCGGTGCACACCACACCGTTTTGAGCTACGATGTGACTCCGGAAATGATGCGCGACTGGGCAAAATTCATGGATATCGAATTTGTCCATATTGATAAGGACACCACTGTCGAAAAGCTTGAAGATGAACTCTTCATCAAAGATATTGCATGGAAGCTGCGGTAAGATCATGAACTTTAAAGAAACTGTTATCGGAATCGAATTTGGTTCCACCCGAATTAAATCTGTTCTGCTGGGAAGGAACCACCAGATCCTTGCGTCCAGTTCATTTATATGGGAAAACAGCTATGTCAATGGAATCTGGACCTATTCGCTGGAAGAAGTAAAACATGGCCTGCAGATTTGTTTCGCAAATCTGAAAAATGATGTAATGCAAAAATACGGCGAAAAACTGACTGAAACCGGTGCGATCGGTATTTCCGCAATGATGCACGGTTATCTGCCGTTCAATAAAAATGACAAACAGCTTTGTGAATTCCGCACCTGGCGCAATACCATCACCGCGGAAGCAGCAGAAAAACTGAGCAATCTGTTTGATTTCAATATCCCGCAGCGCTGGTCGATCGCTCATCTTTATCAGGCGATCCTGAATCAGGAAAAACATCTCGTGGATCTGAGCTATATCACCACCCTTGCCGGATATGTGCATTATGTTTTGACCGGCAAAAAGGTGATGGGCGTCGGTGAAGCTTCCGGAATGTTCCCGATCGATTCCGCCACCCTGAATTATGATGAAGACATGCTCAAAAAATTCAATGCGCTTGATGAAGTGAAGCGATACGGATTTGACCTTCGTAAGCTTCTCCCGGAGGTCCTGCCGGCCGGTGCTGATGCGGGAACGCTTACCGAAGCAGGTGCTTTATATCTGGATCCGACAGGCGAATTCAAGTCCGGGATCCCGGTCGTACCCTGTGAAGGCGATGCAGGAACCGGAATGGTGGCAACGAACTCGGTCCGTGTACGAACCGGCAACGTCAGCGCGGGAACGTCTGACTTTGCGATGATCGTGACAGAGAAAAAGCTCAACCGCCACCGCGAGATCGATATGGTCACCACACCTACCGGAGCTCCTGTTGCCATGGTCCACTGCAACAACTGCACCAGCGATACCAGTGCCTGGGCAAGGATGATCGTCCAGATCCTCAACCTGTTTGGCTACAATGTTGACAAAGACACGATTTATACAAAAATGTTCCAGACAGCTCTTGAGGGTGACAATGACTGCGGCGGTCTGTTGAGCTTCAACTATTATTCGGGTGAAGGTGTCACAGATCTGGACGAAGGGCGTCTGATCTTCATGCGGAAAGCGGATTCAAAATTCAATCTTCCGAACTTCCTGCGCATGCATCTTTACAGTGCCCTAGCTACACTCAAAATCGGAATGGATATTCTTGCGAAAGAAGATGTTGCCATCGATAAGATCTATGGTCATGGCGGCTACTTCAAGACTGAAGGTGTCGGACAGCGGATCCTTTCCGCGGCAATCAATACACCGGTCTCCGTTATGCAGACCGCAGGTGAAGGCGGCCCCTATGGCATGGCCCTTCTGTGTGCATATACGCTGTGGAAGGAAAATGGAGAAACCCTTGAGGATTATCTGGAGAAGAAGGTCTTTGTGGACTGCAAATCCTCAACCATTATGGCAGACCAGGAAGAAGTCGATGGATTCAACAGGTTCATCACTGTTTATAAGAACTGCCTTGATGTAGAAAGACTGGCAATAGAAAGGTTCTGATCATGCTTGAAGAACTGAAAAAACAGGTTTATGAAGCAAACATGCTCCTTCCGAAGTATAACCTGGTGATTTTCACTTGGGGCAACGTGTCCGGGATCGACCGTGAATCCGGGCTGATGGTCATCAAACCCAGCGGGGTGGAATATGATGAACTGAAACCGGAAGATATGGTTGTTGTAAGTATCCAGACCGGTGAAAAAGTCGAAGGGAGATATAAACCCTCCAGCGATACCGCGACTCATGTGGTGCTGTATAACGCCTTTCCAAACATCGGGGGTGTAGTGCACACCCACAGCAAATGGGCTGTTTCCTATGCTCAGGCCGGCGTGCCCATCCGTCCGCTCGGGACCACCCATGGGGATTATTTCTACGGTGCCATTCCCTGCACACGCAAGATGACGGACGCGGAAATCAAAGGGAAATATGAACTGGAAACCGGCAATGTGATTGCGGAGACCTTCCGCGAGATCGATCCGGATGCCATTCCGGGGGTGCTGGTCCATTCCCACGGTCCCTTTGCCTGGGGAACTGATCCGTTCAATGCTGTCCACAACATGATGGTGATGGAAACCGTCGCGGAAATGAACTATCATGCGGAAATGCTTTATCCCGCTCTCCCTGATATGCAGCAGACTTTGCTCGACAAGCACTACCTGCGCAAGCACGGGAAGAATGCCTATTATGGGCAGATATAGGATACAGGATATATGTAGGATGTAGGTTAATAAGGACAGGTTTGAGAATAGATGGACTTACCACTGCCTGCTGACCGCTGACTACTGAGTTAAATCGACATTTGTTTTGAACAAAAGGTGCGCCTGCTGTATGTTCAGGACAAAAGTCTGATCAAAAAAAAGGAGAATTAATCATGAAGAAATTTGTCGTGTTGCTTTTGGCTCTGACCATGCTTTGCGGCGTAGTCGCCTCCGCTTCCGCGGATGACAAAATTAAAATCGGTATCTCCATCTGGAGCTCCACCGATACCCTGGGCAGCGAAGTAAAGCGCCTTATCGACGCCGCTGCTGAAGCTCTTGATGTTGAAACCCAGTGGGTCGACCAGGCTCACATCTCCGAGCAGGTCACCGCTTCTGCCGAAACTCTGGCTCTGGCTGACTGCGATGGTATCATCATCTGCAACTCCGCCTCCGCTGAAATGGGTTCCGTTATCAAGACAGCTGACGAAAACGAAATGTATGTCGCCCAGTTCTTCCGTGTGATCGACCCGGAAGCCAACCCGGACGAATATGAACAGGCCTCTTCTTCCCCGTACTATGTCGGCGCAGTCCACGAATCCGAATTCGACAACGGTAAGACTCTCGTAACCATCCTTGGCGAAAAGGGCTGCCGCAAGATCGGTTTGGAAGGCTGGGAACCGGGCGACGCCACATTCCTTGGCCGCTGGTCCGGTTACAAAGCCGGTGTTGAAGCCTGGAATGAAGCACATCCGGATGATAAGATGGAACTGCTTGAACCGCAGTATGGCCGCACCACCACCGATACCGGCCGTGCCACTGCCGAAGCTATCATTGACGCCAATCCTGATATCGACGCCCTCATCGTTGCGGGCGGCGGCGGCGACACCCTCCTGGGCGCAATCGCCGGCATCGAAGCGAAAGGCCTGACCGGCAAGATCGCTGTTGCTTCCACCGACTTCCTCCCCGACCTGGATGTCAAGCTGGAAACCGGCGCGATGGCTGTTGAATCCGGCGGTCACTATGCTGACCCGTTCTTCGCATTCCTGATGGTATACAACGCCATTAAGGGTAACTACGAAGTTTCCAATGAAGGCTTCTACGACATGGTCTTCCCGTACATGTTCGTTGCTTCCCCTGAAGATTACGCCAACTATGCCGCGTACTTCACCGGTACCGAACTGCCGTACTATGAAGATGAAATCAAAGCTCTGGCTGAACTGCCGTACGAAGATCTGGCAGCCGCCTGCGCAGCCCTGTCTGTTGAAGACGTTGTGGCCCGCCACGCCAAATAAGATTGTTTCATTCCCCGGGGCGGGCCTGCCAGGCGCGGCACTCCCGCTCCCGGGGAGTTTTAGGTATCAGGTGTCAGGTTTCAGGTGTCAAATAAATGAACGCACCGACTGATTCCTGACCCCTGACCCCTGACCCCTATCAAGGAATAAAATATGGCTCAGAAACTGGAAAAACTCAAAGGCAGCAGATATTATGGTTTCGTGCTGCTTTTTGCTATGCTGATCTTTTTCTATGGAGTATTCAAGATCCTGACGCCGCATAACTTCGGCTCACCGGCAAATCTTTACTCCTATCTGCAATCCTCCATTATTTACGCTGTCGGCGGCTGCGGATTGTACTTCATCGTTGTGATGGGTCTTTTCGATTTTGCCGTCGGTTCGAACATCGTGCTTTCATCCATTGTGGGTGTGATCCTCTCAAAACAATTTGGCTACCCCGGTTTTATTCTTGGATGCCTCGGCTGCGGTACGCTCATCGGTCTGCTCATCGGCTTCCTGTATAACAAACTGAACGTCCCGTCCATGATCGTCACGGTCGGTTTGATGCTCATTTTTGAATCTGTTGCTGTTTTTGCGGCAGGCGGTGAGAAACAGACCCTCCCTGAAAATCTGCGCTTTTTCAGCAGCGCTCCGGGCAACATTATCCTCGCGATTCTGGCTTTTGTCTTCATGTATTTCATACTGAATTACACCAAGATCGGCACATACTGCAACGCGATCGGCTCCAACGAATTCACCGCGAAGAACATGGGTATCGACGTCAAGAAATATAAACTGATCGGTTTCATGCTGCTGCATTTCTTTGTCGGCATCATGGCGATCCTTTCCGTTTCCTACGGTACCACGATGACCGCGCTCACCGGTATGAGTACCATGAGCCGCAACTTCCAGCCGCTGATGGGTACCTTCTTCGGCATCGCTTTCCGTAAATACGGTCAGCCTATTACCGCCATCATTGTCGGTGAATTCATTATCTCACTCATCTTCAATGGCTTTATCGCGCTTGGTGCCCCGACCACCATCCAGAATGTGGTAACAGGCGCCGCGCTTCTTATAATCGTTTCATTGACTGCCCGCGGTGCAAAGGGCAGCGTAGTGAAATAAGCGGGGGTCGAATGGAAAAGAAAACATTACTCGTTGCCGAGAATATCGACAAACAATTCGACCTCACCCATGCCGTGGACAATGTATCTCTGACCATCAGTGCCGGAGAGATCCGCGGACTTATTGGTGAAAACGGTTCCGGAAAAAGCACTTTCTCCCAAATGCTGTGCGGCATTTACACCATTGGCGGCGGCAAGTTCATCCTTGACGGCAAGGAAATCCATGCCCGCAACCAGGTGGAAGCCAACAACCAGGGCGTCGCTATCATCGTACAGGAAATGGGGACCCTTTCCGGTCTGACCGTAGCTGAAAACATCTTCCTCGGTCATGAAGAACCGTTCATGAATGGTATTATAAAAAACACCGCCGCGATGAACAAAGAAGCCCAGCGGCTGCTGAATGAATACGGTTTCGGACGCATAAACGCCGCTGCTATGATAGACCAGTATAATTTTGAAGACCGAAAGCTGGTCGAAATTGTCAAGGCGACTTACTTTAAACCGAAGATCCTGGTCGTCGACGAAACCACCACCGCACTTTCCCAGAACGGCCGTCTTGAACTGTATAAGATCATGGACCAGGTCCGCGCGGACGGTCGCTCCGTGATCTTCATCAGCCATGACCTGGGTGAAGTTCTGGAACATACCGATACCGTCACGATCCTCCGGGATGGTGAATACATCGATACTGTCAACACCAAAGAAGTCACGGAAGATGACCTGAAACGCCTGATGGTCGGCCGTGAGATCGGGAACGCGTACTACCGCACAGACTATGGTACACCGGTTTCCGATGAAGTGGTGCTGAGCATCAAAAACGTCACCGTTCCGAAGCAGATCTACGACATCAGTTTTGACCTGCACAGAGGGGAGATACTCGGTTTCGGCGGACTTTCCGAATGCGGTATGCATGAGGTTGGAAAAGCCATCTTCGGGGCTTCCTGGGACCGTGAAGGCAGTGTTACACTCGCGGACGGAACACAGATCAACGACATTCCGACCGCTATCAAACACTCTATCGCTTATGCCTCCAAAGACCGGGATAATGAATCCATCATCATCAACGAATCCATCCGCAACAACGTTGTCCTGCCTTCCATTGAAGACCTGGCAGAGCACAATGTACTGCGCTCAAAGAAGCTGACGAATTTCGCGCAAAAACACGCGGATGACATGCAGACAAAAATGGGCTCTGTCAACCAGTTTGTTTCTGACCTCTCCGGCGGCAACAAGCAGAAGGTCGTACTGGCGCGCTGGATGGGAAAAGGTTCCGATATACTGGTGCTGGACTCTCCGACCCGCGGTATTGACGTGAAAGTCAAACAGGCGATTTATGCACTGATGCAGGACCTGAAAGAGGAGGGAAAATCCATCATCATGATCTCCGAAGAAATTCCGGAACTGCTCGGGATGTCAGACCGGATATTTATCATGAAAGACGGAAAGATCAACGGTGAATTTTTCCGCAGTAAAAAGCTTGATGAAAACGATCTGATCGCAAAGATGGTGTAAGGAGCGGAAAAGATGGAAAATATTAAATCAAAAAATAATGGACAGTCAAAGCTCCGCGCCTTCTTCAGCGGAGACCAATTCAAAGCATTGCTGCCGTTTATCGGTCTTGTCGTTATCGTTGTTGTAATGAATATCCTTACAGAAGGGAAAATTCTGACTCCAAAACGGCTGCGCCTGCTGCTTTCCCAGGTTTACTACCCCGCGATCGTGGCTACCGGTGTATTCTTTATCATGACGCTGGGCTCCATTGACTTCACGGAAGGTTCTACGCTGGGTGTCGCCTCGATCGTCATCAGTATGCTTTCCTTCAAAAGCATCCCGCTTGCGATCCTCGGCGGCGTCGTGACCGGTGCTGCCATCGGTGCTATCAACGGGTTCTTCCATGTCAAATTCAAGCTGCCGAGCTTTATCGTCACGATTTGTACAATGTACCTGTTCCGGGGAGTGTGCGCCTATCTGACAACGGAAACAGCTGTCCCCGCATCCAAAGCCATCAAGGCACTGGATCAGGACGGGCTGAAGATCGGCATAACCGTTGCAGTTCTGCTCATCGGTTTCTTTTACTTCCAGTTTACACGCATCGGCCATGATATCAAAGCCATCGGTTCCGGTGAAATCGCGGCACGCTTTTCCGGTGTGCGCACCGACCTGGTAAAATTCCTGGTGTTCGTTCAGGCAGGCGCTCTCACCGGGCTGGCTGCTTTCGTGAATGTCATCAAAGTCGGCTCCATCACCTCCACTGCCGGCAACCAGCTGGAGACCCAGATCCTGATCTCCCTGGTGCTGGGCGGTCTGCCGATCACCGGCGGTGCCAAGGTTCGGTTTTCGAACATCATTGTCGGCACGCTGATGTACACGGTCCTGAACAACGGGCTGGTCATGCTGGGTTACGATTCCGCGACACAGCAGCTCATCAAGGGTGTGATCTTCCTGATTTTCGTTGCCCTGACGATCGACCGCAAGGCGCTGAAAGTCATCAAATAAATTATCTTCTTCACGATACACGCAGGGGGCGTTCATACTGTGCCGCAAAACAGCACCGGGGACGTCCCCTGTATTTTATTGCCGATAAGCCATCAATTAGCAAATAACGGGACAATTATCGCTAAAATACTGATTACAGTGTTGTTTTCAGGAAAAATCATCTATAATTAAGATGAGTGATCAGCATCCGGTGATCCGGAAGGGATAAATATGTACGAATTTAGTGATTATTTTTCTATTGAAAACGCAGGTCTGCCTTATTTGAATCCGGGCGAAGAACTGGAAGATTATCTGCGCCTGCTGGATATGCAGCTGGAAAACTATCTGGAATACAAAGGAATGGGCAGTGAGCAAAGACTTTTTTCACGTGGTCTTGTTATTACCGAATCGGAACTGAAAAGTTATTTTGAAATGCCCCCCTATTTCCGGGAACGGGATATTTGCAACCCGTTATTGTCAGCTGCCGTCAACGCGGCTTATGAATACATCAGGAACCGCACAGAAGCCACAAAAACGTATATAGGTCTCTCCGAACCCACACAAAACCAGACTGCAGCTTCAGATACTGACGAGATCCCGCAGGGAATGGAGCTGCTGCGATTCAACTACCTGAAAGAGACTTTTGACCTCGATCCGACAGAGATGATGTCTATTCTATTGGCACTCTCTATTGAAATCGACAGGCGCTATGAACGGATCTATGGATTTATGCAGGATGATATTTCCAAAAGAGTCCCCACAATCGGTTTACTGTATACGCTGATGGCAAGGGTCACGCCCAGGGAAAGCGCGGATGAAGCCATGCCCATTCCCCTGAATGAAAAAATGTACACCTTCTTTTTCATCCGGAAAGAGGATGAAGACGGGCTGAGTGCACCGCTGATTCTGCAGCCGCTGGTTAAAAAGCTCCTGATGGGCACCATAAACCGGAAAAATAATTATGTGGATGTGTTCTCCCACTACACTGAGAACAATGGTATTCCCGTTTTTTACGAAGATAGCGCAAAAGAGATAGAATATATCCTTTCAAAGGAAAAAAGCAGCTGGCAGGACACACCTGAAAATGAATTAAGCGGCAGATCTGTTTACCTGGCAAACAATGACGAGGAAACTGCACAGCATCTTTTGTACCGGTACTGCGCAACCCATCAGGAAAATCTGTATGTTCTGGACATGCAGCAGCTTTTCGGTCTGCAGGACGGGGTCCGGGATCTCTGCCTTTCCGAGCTTCTGATGCGCATGAAGCTTTTCAACGGAAGGTTATGTATCCGCTGCATCACCGAAGATAACAATAAACTCACGGACACGGCAGACCAGTTTATCAAGGTCAGGAATACTTTAAAGTTTATTATCCGGAATTGTGCGCCAAAATATGTCTTTCTCTTCGGGCAAAAAGAGGAGCCCGCGGAACTTGCGGCGATGCTCATCCCTTATATAAAGATCCCAGAAGCCTCTGTTGCGCTGCGGACAGAGATCTGGAACTATTTTCTGACTTCGGAAAAAGCGATCAGGCTTTCGAAGAATGTCAATATCCCCGATCTTGCGGATTTTTACGAAATACCATATGGAGAGATCCACAAAGCGGTCGGTCACGTGGTAGCGACTTCACGGACAAAAAGAGGCTCCACCGTCAACAAAAAGATGATCCTGGAATCTCTCCGCCAGCTGAACCAGGTCGATTTTTCCGGTCTGGCAACTTACATCAACCCGGTCTATACCTGGAAGGATATCACCATCACGGATCAGCAGAAAGAAGTTCTTCAGACTGCATGCAGCCGCTGCCGTCTGCGCAACCGCATCGGCGAGGGCTGGGGATTGAAAAACAAAAGTGCCTATGGCAACGGGATCAGCCTTTTGCTTTACGGCCCTCCAGGAACAGGGAAAACCATGGCCGCACAGGTGATCGCCAACGAACTCGAACTGCCGCTTTACCGTGTTGACATCTCCCAGATCACGTCAAAATACATCGGTGAGACTGAAAAGAACATGGCCATCATTTTTAAGGCGGCTTCTTCAGCCAATGTGATCCTGTTTTTCGATGAAGCGGACGCGCTCTTTTCCAAACGGACAGAAGTCAGCGACTCCCATGACAAATATGCGAATAACGAAACCGCATATCTGCTGCAGAAGATCGAGGAATACAACGGCATGTCGATCCTTGCGACAAACTACTACAACAACTTCGACGACGCCTTTGTCCGCCGCATTACTTTCGCGGTCCATATGCAAAGCCCCGATAAGGATACCCGTTATTCCTTATGGACCAGCATTCTGCCCAAATCCGCAAAGATGGCCCGGAACATTGATTTCCGCTTTCTTGCCGAAAAGTTTGAGCTTTCCGGCAGCAATATTAAAGCCATCCTCTTCAACGCGGCTTATATGGCAGGAGCGGAAGAAAAACCGATTGGGCCGGAGCATATCACACGCGCAATGCAGTATGAATTCAACAAACTCGGTAAGCTTGTTAACAAGGGTGACTTTGGAAAATACAGCATTTATCTGCAATAACAGGAAGTACTCCTCCGCCGGAGGCTGAATGCACCGCAATCATTACCAAAAAGTATTCATACCGGGCCTGACAATACTGATGGTCAGCCTGCTGTTCATATTCATGATCCTTTCAGTCCCGGTTCCGGCCTCCGCGCAGAGCCCCTATTTTTCAGAAGAGTACCAGCTTCTCAACTACCTGGATGATCATCCGTCACAGGCGTCCTTCAACTGCAGCAAAGAATTCTATACAAAGCTGCAGGAGAATGAATTTTTTGAGCTTTATCACGCACTGGTCAAAGCCGGGATCGACTACAGCCAGGTGATGATTTCCTATAATGATTTTTTACACCATATCGAAGTCTCCAATATCGCCTACACAAATACCCCGTGGGCTGAGTGCAGCGACATGGAAAGCGTCCGTCAGGCTGTCAGGGATCTGGCCTCGAACCGGGATGGATTCATCCTTTTGTGCCCATGGCTGCTGGCGGACAATCTGCTGGAAGGCAGCGCACTGCACCGTGCGCTCATCCGCAGCGGCATTGAATCCTATCACACTTCCTACGCCCAGGATGCCGGGATCATCCGCGTCACAGATATAAACTATCTTCCCGTCCCCTACGCTGTCATACAGGACTATGCCCAGTTTGCCTCTGCCATCGCAGGGTTTGAGCAGATGGGCATTTCCGATTTTTACACAGTGTTTGATCCGGACCTCTTTCAAAGGATCACGGATGAACCGCAGCAGTACACCATCATGATCGGCACCAGCAGGCTCGGAAATTACCGCAGCGCAACGGACCCAGTCAGCTGCGCTATCCGCTTTTCCGAAGTGGAATTCACCGATGCACCCCGCGAGATATGCCGTTCCATCGATGATGTACCTGACGCGATCCGGCGCATGGGTACCGCCGGGATCCGGAATTTTGAGCTGATATTCCCGGATACCCGTATTTTTGAGGCTCTGGCAGCAGACGATTTTGACCTGCTGCTGAACCTGGAAGCAAGTGCGGGGATGAGCGACGGCCGTATATCCTACAGCAGCTCTTCCGACCGCATTATTTTCACCGACGCGGAAATCACCGCGAATGCCGTCATGCTGCAGTCCCTGCCTGAAGCCATCGCTTACACCGAATCCCAGGTGAACAGCGGCGCCCGGGACATCCACCTGTTCTGTTCCGCGGAATTGTTTGAAGCGCTGATGGGCGACCTGCTGGAATTCGCAGTGATCCACAATGGGATGAACCGGATCTACGACCTCATTGCTCACGCGGGCATATTCAATTATGATCTTTCATCTGTCCGTGCATCCCATGTGATCAACATTCACATCAATCAACTGTTTCCCGGCACAGCGGTTATGCAGGCGGTACGCAGCGGAGACAGTTCATCATTGACCCCGAGGGAGCTCCAGGTATGGTCCGCGGCTTCAGAGATCGCAAAGGCATCGCTTTCCCCTAACCCGCTCCAGACCGCACGCACGATCCATGACTGGCTCTGCAGCCATGTGGTTTATGTTGATGACGACTTCACCGATGAGGATGACAACGCCATCGGGGCGATCCTGAACGGTCAGGCGAACTGCGATGGATATTCAGATGCTTTCTACCTTATCGGCAGTCTTGCCGGGCTGAACATCCGCTACCAGCATGGAGATATCTATGATAAAGGTCCTTACCAACAGTCCAAAGCCTCCACACATTTATGGAACCTCCTTGAAATGGATGGACAATGGCGCATGGTCGACGTCACCAATGATGATGTTCCCTACAGCCAGCCCTACAGATGGTTCAACGCCGGCAGCGCAGCAGCAAGGGAAATGTTCTACTGGAACGAAGACATGACCGTCCCCATAGCACTGTATTAATACATCCGGATGAAGGGAAAAAGGCATCTCCGATTCCGGTCTCCCGGAAATTATTTGCATAAGGTGATTTTCAAAAAACAACCGCCGATATAGGCGGTTGAAAAAATTCTGTATTTTGACAATGAATTACAAAAATTCTTTTTTCCGGTAATTTCTTACCAGGTATAGAAGAATATATCCTTCCATTTACATCGTGTACCGTAATCCCGATTGGTACCGGATAAAGTGACCAAACCGACATTGTCACCCATAACCGGAAGATCAGCTTTACGGACTATACGATTACCATCTACATAAACAGTAGCTTTATCATTATCGACAACCAATACAAAATCTGCGGAACCGTTAATTAAACCTTTCCCGAAACGATAATTCCCATATGAAAGATATCGATTGCTTCGAAAACCGGTAAAATAAACGAACCCGTCCATCCGAAGGGATGCAATCAAATGGTTTTCACTGCCGGAATTGTTGAATATGATACCGCAGCCTGACTCAAAATTATTTGGTTTATCCGATGCGGAATTCCATGTTACGTTCGCAGCAAAAACGAATCTGTTTGCATTTTCAAAATTGAGCCATTGATACCAGCCAATTTGTGCCCATTCATCAGTATAATCGCCATAATATGTTGTACTGCCATCACCGGATATTACGCCTTCCTTTGACAATTTTTCAATTGTTTTATCAAAATCTGATGATGCTTTTTCCGGAATATCCGATTGAGCCTGACTGATTTGTGTCACAGGCAAACAAAAAAACAGAACTATCAAAACAGCAAATAACATTTTACGGACAAATAAAAATCGACTCATGGCTTACTTCCTCCTTTTATCATCTTTATATAAAATAATTTTAGCAGATATCTACTGAGATTGCAAGTTTATAAATCGGTGTAAATCAAAAGAAAATGTAACTATGGGATAAAACAAACAACTAAGTTTTATATTGAATATTTGGTTTATAATTTTTTGTAATGGCACTTTATATTATATTTATGTTGGATATCATACAGGCATCGATGGTCTAATTGTTCGCCGGCGAATCATGCATGCAGAAAAAATTGCCGGATCTATCATTGGGTACATGCAGAAATCAGACTTCACCGTAATTACAGAAATGAGGGATCATGTTTCATAAAATCAAAAAGATATGGAAAGACTGGCGGTTTCAGCTGATTTTGTTCAGCGTGCCTTTGATTTTAGGTTTCATCTGTTATTGTATATATTACTATAAGCTTTGCGAACATGAAGTAATACCATGGACAATGTTCATGCCTGTTTACAGCACATTAGAATTATTCACCTTTGATTTTGCGGCAAAACCGAATGCGGCAGCCGGAATAACGGGATATGAGCTGTTTTTTAAACTCCTCGTCTTTGCCCGTATTCTCAGCGTTTTCGCAATAGGCCACGCGTTATTCCGTGTACTCCATCCGCTCATTAAACAGATATGGTCAAATTTTAAATACCGGATCTTATGGAAAAAACATGAACAGGTGCTGATCATCGGGGACAATAAAGAAAACAAAATGATTTACCGGTCAGCGGAAAATGAAAATGATAATATCCGGCCTATGATACTGTGCGCATCTGATGAGAATTTCTTCAAGGTTTATGATGAGGGTTTCTTCTGCCTTTTCAAAAAACCAAATGAAGTCATCGAATCGCTGCTGGAAGATAAAATGAGTGATGACGAGAGCCGCTGCACCATCATCATCAACACCCTGGATGAAGAAAAAAATCTTGCGCTTTGCGCAACGGTCGTTGACTGTGTCAGGAAGTACCTTTCAGATAAAATTGAAGAAATCGAGAAACTGAAGAAAACCGGGGACAGTTCGCTGCAGCAGGAACTTATCCGGAAAGAGAAGTCAGTCGTTGAAAAACTGGACCGCATCCGCGTGATGGTATTCGGCAGCAAACGCTATGAGGCTTCCTACCGGAAATTTGAACAGGAATCATACGGCATTCTGCGCTACACCTATAAAGCCCGTAAGTCAGCATTAGACCTCATCACCCGCTACCCTTTGACGAGTTTTATCGACCGCTCCCGTTATATAAACGAATACGGCTGTGTTGATAAGAACTTTGACATCAACGTGATCTTTATCGGGTTCGGAAACATCAACCAGGAAATTTTCAGTGCTTCGACGATCATCAACCAGTTCATTGAGGCTGACGAAGGAGAAATCCCGCAGCCGAAGAAAATCAACTATTATATCTATGACAAAAATGATATCAAAGCCAGGAGTATGAACCACCAGATCTTCCGCTATACGAATGAATTTCTGCACGGAATTGAAAGGGAATTGTACCATAAGGAAGATTATCTGGAAATCCCGCCGGACCCTACAGCATATCTGGCGAGTAAAATCGATATCAACAGTCCCGGTTTTTATGAACAGCTGTGGGCTGTCTGTTCCGTGAATCCGAAAAGTTTGAACGTGATTTCCGTTGCTTTGGGCGACGACCTCGAAAATATTGACATCGCCCAAAAGCTCACGGAAAAAGCGGCGGAATGGCAGCTTCCGGAAACTCTTATCTTTGTGAATGTTAAAAACGCTGAAAATTACAGGATGCTTGATGAGCGCCATAACATCATTCCTTACAGCTGTGAGAAAGATGTTATCTTCCGGTTCGACCATATTTTCAGCAATGAACTGGAGGAAATGGCGAGAAAGAAGCATTATATGAACGCGCTGATCATGAGCGGCAAGGGGAAAGGTCTGCAGGGTACGGCAGATGAGATCGAGATTGATTCTCTTTATGAATGGTACACCTATGACGCCATCCAAAAGATGTCCAGCCTTTATTCCATTTTATCCATCCGTTCAAAGCTGCAGATGATGGGGCTGGATTACCGCAGGAAACGACCCGATTCCACAGCGCTGAAAAGCAATGAGGAGTATTTCGAGATCTATGCCGGGAATAACCGGCCGCAAATCGACCCGAAGTTTAATAAGATC
Organism: uncultured Chloroflexota bacterium; assembly: GCA_902774215.1. GTDB lineage: Bacteria > Chloroflexota > Anaerolineae > Anaerolineales > Anaerolineaceae > Flexilinea. The sequence goes on along the minus strand of CACYHU010000028.1, from coordinate 1,558 downwards.
AATAATATGGATATCTATTGTTATCCGAAATGTCTGGAAAAGGATGATCTAACCCGTCAGTCTCTGCGGCAGAATCTCGCGATCCAGGAACACACCCGTTGGAATGCTTCCATGATCAGTTTCGGGTTTATCCCTGCTTCCATTGATAAGATCGTGAAGGATACAGAGGATCACGGGAAGGATTACAGAACACGCACCCATGGCAATCTGACTACCGCGGCCGGACTCATTGATTTCCGCAAGCTTACCACGGAACCCGGCAAAGAGGAAATCAGTGCCGATGTGCTGAACAATAACTTCCACCTCATGGATGATGTCTGGTGGTATCTGGATATGTTCGGATACGAGATTTACAAGCGTTGAACGCGGATGCCGGCGGGGTACCTGATCAGGGCGGCGGCCAGTCAGGATCCGGCGGACGTTCCGGGGAAGAAGCTGAATCGGATGGATCATCCGGATTGATGGATGTGTTTTGATCTGATGTCCGGGACACCGGAGCCGGAAGATCCGGTTCATTCGTTTCCGATTTGATTTCTTTGTCTTCCACTTCAGAACCAGTGTTTTTAATGTCGGCGGAGTTTGTAAGTTTTTCAGATCCGGAAGACTCATTTTCTTCAGCCGGAGACCCCGCTTCATTTCTTTCTGCTTTGATCTCTCCGGCGGTTTCTTCATTTTCAGCGGCGGTGTTATCGCTGACAACCGGGGCCGGGAGTTTTTCGGGCTCCGAAGCTTCGTTCCCGTCTACCTGATCCTGCGCTTCCGTCTGCGCAGCTTCGGAAAGGCTCGCGACAGGGGCGGATGCTTTCGGTAATTTTGCCTGTTTCCGCTGCGATTTTTTCTCACCGGACATCGGACCTAGGCATGAACCGCTCCGTAGGCGGCCGGTTCTGAAAAAGCGGAAAACCCGGATAAGCCTTCTTCCTGAATTTCGAGGCCTGAAGACTGCGGGAGTTCAGCGGGCTGAGCCGTGATAGCAGAGGTCTGAGTCAATTCGGGGATGATTTGGTTCCCGGTGTCTGAAATCTGATCTTTGACTTCCGCTTCCCGGATCTCAATAGGAGAAAGGGGCTTCGCCAGCTTCTCTTTCGTCTTGAAGAGCTTCAGCAGGGTATTGTTCCAGCTCAGCTGGTTCTCCAACAGACGTTCGCTGATCTCCGGATGGGACTTCACCGTCTGCAATACCCCGAGATAGCTCTTGCGGAACTGATAGGAAGAAATGCTGATCAGTTCCTTTATGGAGAGCGGTGCCTGATCCAGGTCTTCACCCCGCATATGCAGCGTGACCAGACCGCGGGCCATGGTGGCGACGCCATTCATGATCATACGGCTGATGGTGACAAAGTGTTTTGTGAAGTAGCTGGCCTTTTTCGACTCTTCGACCCAGAGCTTCAGAGCGTTATTGGTCAGGTTCATCATCTGCAGCGGATCGGTCTCCCGTTTGATATAAGGATCGATCACGCTGTCCGGAAGAGAAGTGAAGGCCATAATGTCTTTGTCCAGCGGGCTTATGATGCCGTTGGAGAGGTTCGCGAGCATGTTCTGATACATCATCTGCCTT